>NZ_FNUW01000011.1:0-198394 GCF_900108285.1 Bacillus sp. ok061
TCTTTTTCCAATTGACGCTCCGAACGAATACCGTAAAAATATCCAATAAACATCATTTTAAATAAAACGATAGGATGGATTGACGGACGTCCATTGTTTTCACAGTAATAAGGGCGTAACTTCTCTTCAATAAA
This sequence comes from Bacillus sp. ok061, assembly GCF_900108285.1. NCBI lineage: Bacteria > Bacillati > Bacillota > Bacilli > Caryophanales > Bacillaceae > Bacillus > Bacillus sp. ok061. The sequence continues at coordinate 135 of NZ_FNUW01000011.1, forward strand.
ATCAAAACTAATTGTCGCTTCGATCGCACGAAGGAAATGATCTTGTGGAACCAACTCTTCTACAGAAACAGATACACGTTCATCACGATGATTTTTTAAAGCACCCATCATAAAAAATCTCTCCTTTACCTCTTTTTATCAGTGTTGACACATAAAAAGAGGTTCAGACACAAAAACAGGCTGTGGAGAAGACTTTCTCCACAGCCTGAAAAGAGCACATTCCACAGAATGTGCTCTTTCTATACTCATTAAATTATTTTTCGTTCTCTTCTTTTTCCTTATCAAACCATAATAGCTCATCGTCATCCACTTCACCATTATAATTGATTAAAATTTCTTCTCCCGCTTTTATATCCTTATACGCGAAGAAGTTAAAAGTATGATTCTCGAAGACAATTTCATACGTTGCATTCGGATTATATGCATGATTAAATAACATGCCGTATCCTAACAGGAATGCCGTATGATTTACCCCATACTCAAATGCGTAGTCAGCAAGTAACGTTTTTTCAATGTGTTCATGCTGTTCATTCGGATAAGAGATAACTGGTGCTGAGTGAATCAACTCACCCTTTTTAATATCACGAGTTGCAAATACACCTCTATTAAATTCTCCATCACTAAGTTCAGAAGTCTTAACTTCAATCATATTCGTCACCTATATAATTCTTTCTTTGAAGTATTTTATCCCGCTATTTGCGAGGTTCAACTAATAATCAGTAGGTATTAGTCTCACTTTATCTCCTTAAGCTTGGCAGAAAACGCGCAGAAAAGCAATTAAATTACTATCAAGTATTCATTTAAATGAAAAAAGAGCACACATAGTGTGCCCTTTTCAAGAAATATTACTTTTCTAGAATATCTTCTAGTAACTTCACTTGCTCGCTAACAGTATGTAACGTCTTCACCGATATATCATTTCGATGTTTTTCTTCTTCCACACTCGCTAGCACTTCTTCTGTAGCTGTAGAAGTTTGCTGAATTACGTTAGAAGCATGCGTAACATCCTTTACAATATTCGTCGTTTTAACTTGGAAACTTTCTTGATGAACAACAACCTCTCGCATTACTTTATTAATCGCATCAATAAACTTCCCTAAATCAGTTACGTTTGTTAAAACGCTTGCTAACATTTCGTTACACTCTTCTTGTACTCTTTCTGACTTCTCTACCTGCACTTCTACCTTACTTGCTTGATTACTAAACTCCTTCAAAATCCCTTGAATTCTTCCCGCAGAACGATTTGATTCTTCAGCAAGCTTTAACACTTCACTCGCTACAATAGCAAAACCTTTTCCATGCTCACCTGCCCTCGCAGCTTCAATATTTGCATTTAAAGCTAGCAAACTCGTCTGACTTGAAATATTCGTTATTACATCTACAATTTCATTAATTTGTTTCGATTGCATCATTAAATCTCTAAATATAATTCCAGACTGTGAAACAACATCATTTAAACTTCTCATGTTAGCTTCAAAATTTCTTAAAGTATGTACACTACCTTTTGAAATGTCTAAGCTTTCATCCACACGAGCCGATGCAGTTCTTACTTGAGAGATGATTTGTTCAATATTTCCCTCCATATCATTCAATACCTCTACCGAACGATACATCATCTCTGATTGTGATTGCGTACCAACTGCTACCTCTTCAAAGGCAAAATTAATTTCACTCATCGATTCCATCGACGTGTTCATATTTTGCCTTAAATGATTGAAATTACTATCTAGTTTCACAACTGTTTCTTCAATAAATCTTTGCGTCTCTTCTAGCTCCTGAGCTTTTCTCATTACTTCTTGCTTCTCATCACTTAAACGAAGGAGCAGATTAGAACCAATTTTCGTGACGCCCCACATAGCAATTGTTACAATCGCTAACAAACTTGCAAAATTAGCAGCTTCAGACGAGGCTGTATAAGCAAAAAATTGCTCCGGCCAATAGCTACAAAGGATAAATGTGATTACAACAGCTACCCCGCCAAGAATTAAAATAAGGCGCTCACTTAAATAAATAAGTGAAACAGCTAATGTAAAATAGACCATTTGAAATACAGCCGGGCTTTCATTAAAAGCTTGTACCATGATGTAAGACATGGTAAGCAACATAAATGTCATGATATATTTATACGCTGATTCCATACTTTTTATAAAAGTAAAAAGCGTTCCAAATGCAACGACAGAAATACCACAAATCCAAAACGCTATTGCTCTCTCTGTAAAAATATATCCATAATACCCAATCGCGATTATCCCAAGGCAGAAACTACAAATCGTTATAAACAGTAATAAATGATTTTTCTGTGATTCTTTCTCAAGGTTAGAAAAACAAGTCCTCTTTAACCACTCCATATGAAGCCCCACCTTCTACTTATACATATCAATTACTTCAGTTTAAATACCGCACTCACTGGGTTATGATCGCTATTTTCAAACTTTAAATCTTTCCCTTGTACATTTACAATCTCTACATTCGGTGAAACGATAAAGCCATCAATAATAGTGACGAAATTTTCACCTTCTACATATTTCTTTACATCATCTCTCACAGTCATAACAGACGGATCTACAGCCCACTTAAAGCCACCGTCCGTAAAGTCCTTCGGTAACTCTACTAACCACTCAGGACGCTCTTTCACAAACTTCGGATCACTTAATTGAGCGTTTGAAACTAATTGATTCCAATCTCCACCCATTATTACGTAATCACCATTTTCATAATGCTTGTTCATATATTCTTTTAAATACTCTACTTGCTGTTTTCTAATTTTCCCGCCTTCATCATAAGCAGACAAATGTAAATTTACGAGTCTAACATGTTTCCCATTATTAACAGGAATTTTATATTCCACAATTGCTCGATCTAAATCAAACAAACGCTTTGGCCAAGGCTCCATTCCAGGAAGCTGGAACCTCTTCGCTTCTTGAACAGTGTATTTAGAAAACGTACTTAATCCAGCCTCCGCATATCCCATTGGATTTGTTATTGGCACTGGAACCCATTTCGTATCATAGTTCTTGCCAAATGACGAAACATAATCAGGTAATCCTTTTTTCAAAAATTCATGTCCATTTACATCAAATGAACGAAGTGACTTTATATCAACTTCTTGTAATAGCGCAAAATCACTATTCTCATTTTGTAAAAACGAAAGCATATTCTTTAAATTAGTTTCCGTTTGCTCTTTACTACTTGAACCAGATCCCTTTCCACCATCCATAAAGAAATCTTGGTCCTTATCTAACCCAGCATATCCAATATTAAATGTTGTAACTTTAAATTCATTTCCAGTCGCTAATACGCGCTCCTTATTATTCTCCACCTTCAAGCTTATAACATCAGCAGGCTGTTCTTTAGTAAGTGTCATATACGCTAGAAATCCTCCTACAATGCCTGCTAAAACTAAAACACATGTAAATACGATTTTTAAAAATTTCTTCAAATAAATGACTCCTTTTCACGCGAATTTATTTTTCTTTATTTTCAGTCAAATGAAATAAAACGACACACATAAGAAACATTTTACCATAATTAAAACTGTATATCACTATATTTAGTTGATAAGTAATCGATCCCATTTTAATTACTTAAAAAACCTTCAGACATCAAAAAAAAAGAAAATTTACACCCACCTCCTCACTGGAAATTAAACGATATATTTAGTACACTATATGTAATAATCATAGGCGATGGAGTTCGCCATAAACGCTGCTTAGCTAATGACTCCTACCAGTATACATACTGGTAGGAGTCTATTTTTTTGAGCAAGCTATTTAAAGAGGTGAGAAAATTGATTTATATTATCGTTGGCATTGCTGGCATATTAGGAGCTCTTTCTCGTTATTATTTAGGCCTTAATATCACCACATTTTGGCATCATTCATTTCCATTAGCAACATTACTCATTAACTTAATCGGTTGCTTCTTCTTAGCGTGGCTAACTACTTATATCGCTCGGCTAAACCTCTTACCTTCAGAGGTTATCACAGGCATCGGGACTGGATTCATCGGTTCCTTTACGACTTTTTCAACATTTAGTGTAGAAACTGTGCAATTGATCAATCATTCTGAGTGGAGCATAGCCTTCTTATATGTATCATGTAGCATACTTGGTGGCCTCATTATGTCTGGCCTTGGCTATACACTTGGAGATTTCTTAATTAAGAAATCTCTTACGGAAGGTGATTACTCATGATAGAAGCTTTATTAGTAGCAACAGGAGGATTTTTCGGTGCGATTACACGATTTGCAATTAGCAATTGGTTTAAGAAAAGAAATAAAACACAATTTCCAATTGCTACATTCCTTATTAATATAACAGGGGCATTTTTACTTGGATATATAATTGGCAACGGAGTCACTACAGGCTGGCAACTATTATTAGGTACTGGATTTATGGGCGCATTCACTACATTTTCGACGTTTAAATTAGAATCTGTTCAGCTTCTCAATCGAAAAAATATTAGCACTTTCCTCTTATACTTAAGCGCTACTTACATAATTGGTATCCTCTTCGCATTCCTTGGAATGAAGCTAGGCGGAATATAAAAAAAAGCGACTCTAACCAGTCGCTTTCTTTCATAAGAAGTATGTCCCGCCATATGGAATGGAAAATAAACCCGCTGGATGTACATCGTAATGTACAATTTGCATCGGAAGTTGTGAATACGGCATATACTGACTTTGCATCATTTGTGCAAAATATGCTTGTTGCTGCATTTGAATAGCCTGATTCACAGCATGAATTGTCCCTTGTGCCCCAGCCAGCGTAATAGCTGCTCCTACTTGTCTACCATTATAAAAATAATGATTCATCATGATTCATCTCACTTATTCTTTTTCTTCCATATGGTATGTTTCTATTTCATAGTGAGTGTTTTGTCCCTATTGGTAGCTCCTATCTATTGCCCTTTTTCAGCTTTGAAGTAATAAATCCAAATAGTAATACACCAATACCACTAAGGAACAATACATAACTTATCGGTACTAGGAAAAAGAAAGGTTCTTCAAGGAATCCATCCGCTCCTATTTTACTGTTTGAAGCATGTATAGTTAAAGAAAGAATCGCTAAAATCATTAAAGAAATAGCTACTACGTATTTATTTTTCATTTCACATTCTCCTCTACTCATGTAATTCTCCTTAGATCGTTAACATCATATTATCTAAAACAACATTAACAGTCAATAATTATTTATTGTTTAACAATAAATAATTATTGACTAAACTAATAACAAAAAGGTTTACGAAGCATCTTAAATCACTTCGCAAACCTTCTAAATTATAAATATTTACACTTCAAACCTCTTGCTTAATACAATATACATTGCGCAAAATAGCACGAATATCCCAGCATAAATTAACAAAATCTCTACACTAAACATATCCGACAACGGACCAAATATTATCATTCCTAAAGGAAGCGCGCATGAATTCGCAATTTGTACAAGGCTAAACATCCGTCCGTGCATCGATGGTTCTACTTTCTCCTGCAATAACACAGTAACTGGTGTATTGAAGCACGGCATTGTTATACCAATTAAAAAATTAAATACTAAATACATAGTAAATATCGGTGCTATTCCGAGTCCAATCATAAGCAGTCCATATAATGCACAAGCTAGCGCTGTTGTATGCATACGATTACGAAAACCACCCCACGCCGCAATCAATACGCCACCAGCTGCCGCACCCGCACTAAAGGTCATCTCACTAGCAGTAAGTCTCCACATTTCGGCCCCGAAAGAACGAGTTACCATTAAAGGTGTTAAAAAAGCAGCTGGACTTATTAAAATCATGACGATAATCAATAAAACGATTAGCCTTTTAATAAATACATTTTCTTTTAAATAAGAGAACCCTTCTTTAATTCCTTGTAGGTTAGATTTTTGCTTACTCTCTACATTCACATGTCCTTCCACCTGAATAACAAACATAATACTAATTCCAACCACAGCCGTAATAACATCAATAAAAAATGTCGTTTCAATGCCAGCAATAGAAAGAATCGCAGCGCTTGCTGCTGGAGAAAGAAACATAATTAAAGATGTAATACTGCTATTTATTCCATTTACTTTCATAAGATACTCTTTCGGAACGATTTGCGGAATTAATGCATTCACAGCTGGCGTTTGTACCCCTGTTCCAGCTGAACGAATGAGTAACACAATAAAAAGTAACCAAATACTTTTATATCCTGTTAAAAATAAACTTGCTAAAACTAACGTCGCAATCGCTATAACCCCATCCGATAACATAATCATCTTTTTACGGTCATAACGATCAATCCAAACACCTGCAAACAAAGATATCGCAATTTGTGGTAGAAAACCGCAAACAGTTGAAATGGTCAACATCACTCCTGATGATGTTGTAAGGGTGATATACCATATAATCGCGTATTGCACGAGAGAGGAACCGAACAACGAAATAGTTTGAGCGGTCAAAAATAATATAATTTTCGTTTTCCAATTGTTTTCACTCATATGTTTCCCACCCCCTTAACTAATCCTGTCTCTATATCAAAGATGCTATCTGCCCAATCAAGATAAAAACTTGCTTCGTGAGATACGAGTATAATGCTGCCCTTAAACTTAATTAGCGCCTTTTGCAAAGCTTCCTTCGCTTCTGCATCTAAATGATTTGTCGGCTCATCTAAAATTAAGAAGTTACAAGGTGATAGTAATAATCCGCACAGTTTCACCTTCGATTGTTCACCACCACTTAACGTACGAATTTCTTGCGAAACGTGCGTATCCTTCACACCACACGCAGCTAAATGATGGCGTATTTCCTTCATATTCAGTTTAGGAAACTGCTCTGAAATAATTTGAAGCGGCGTTAAAGAATCATCGCTCCAATTTAAATCTTGCTCATAATATCCAATCTTTATTTGCTCTGAAAAGTGAAACTCTCCAGAAATACTAGCAATATTTCCAACGATTGTTTTTAATAAAGTAGATTTCCCTACTCCATTGAAACCTGTAATAACAAATTTTTGCCCACCCATTACTGAAAAATTCAACTTGGGTAAAAGAGCAAAATCGTAACCAACTTCAAGGTTATTTACTTCAAGAACTGTCTGAACTGAAATGGGAAGTTCCCGAAAATGAATAGACGGTTTATGAGTAAAACTTGGTGGCGCAATTCTTTCCATACGCTCCAATTGTTTTCTACGACCTTGCGCTATTTTTGAATTCACCCCAGCAATATTTCTACGAATATACTCTTCCGTTTTTTCAATTCTCTTTTGCTGTGCATGGTATTGGCGAATATAATCTTTTCGTAAATGCTCCTTTTGTCTTACAAAATCTGAATATTTTCCGTAATACTTCTTCACCGTTCCGAACTCTACATCACATATACAAGAAGTTACTTTTTCCAGAAAATCAAAATCATGTGACACGACAATAAATGCTCCTTCAAAATTCATTAAATAATTAGCAAGCCACTCCACATGCTCCTTATCGAGAAAATTCGTCGGTTCATCTAGTAATAAAATATTAGGCTCTTCTAATAAGAGCTTCGCTAAAATTACCTTTGCACGCTGCCCTCCGCTTAATTCACCAATAACACGATCCATCCCAATCGCATCAATACCTAAACCGGCTGCCACCTTATTCGTAATACTGTCTACTGAATAAAAATCACGAGCCTCAAGCTGCTCTTGCATTTCAGCCGCTTTTAGTAGTTGATTCTCATCTCCAGTCATCGCACTTTCTTCATATAACTTGTTCATTCTCTTTTCCATTTCATACAAATCATAAAAAGCTCTCTTTAAATATTGTGAAATGGTATAACCCTCATCAATTTCAGCGTATTGATCAAGATGCCCAATTTGAATGTTAGGTTGCCACTTTATGTCTCCCTTATCAGAAATAATTTCCCCCACCAATATTTTCATTAATGTGCTTTTTCCTGTACCATTCTGCCCAACAATTCCCATATGCTCCCCTTTATGCAAATCAAAAGAAGCATTCTCGTATAATACTTTATCTATAAAACTATGTGATAAACTTTCAACTTTAAGTAAACTCATTTTTATTCCTCTTTTCCTGAAATTAAAAAAAGCAGAGAGATAGCGTCATTCGACACTAGCCCTCTGCTTCGTGGTTTTTCCTATACTACTCCAATTTACGGTAAAGACTCATCGGAATAATATACACAAAGGGCCATAGACAAAGCATTGTCTATGGCCCCTTAATCTATTTTATACACCAGCTGAAAAACCATAACGAAATAAGCATAGATAAACTATACTTTTTTAGAAAAGTTATTCAGCCGATGAATATAGGGGATTTATACCCCTTGATTAAGCTCCGTACAACGCTTCACCGTATACATTTGTGCGGAGCAAAGTTTTCTAATGAGTTTTACAAATTTTATATAAAGCATATTCTGCACCTTCCTTAATACTTAAAAGGGATTTTAGCATACGGTTTTACGAAGCGTCAACATTACTTCCGAATCTTTCAACTACTTGCTTTTAAAATATTGCTTCTGAAACATACACATTCTTATCGCATTATGATAGTTACCATCAACGAAAAACTCATCGATAAGCTCACCTTCTACCATAAATCCAACTTTTTTATAAACATGTACTGCTTTTTCATTTTCCTTATCCACAACTAAATATATCTTATGCATATTTAATACAGCGAAAGCATAATCCATCGCTAAACGCGTCGCCTCTGCTGCATAACCATATCCTTGATAATTCGGATCAATAATAATTTGGAATTCTGTTCTACGGTGAATATAATCGATTTCTACTAACTCAACTAATCCAACCATTTCATTGTCTTTCTCAACGATAAATCGGCGTTCGCTTTGATCATGTATATGTTTATCGTATAAGTCTTGCAGCTCTACAAATGCCTCATATGGCTCTTCAAACCAATATGACATAATATGCGCATTATTATTCAGTTCGTGTACGAACTTTAAATCTTCTCGTTCCAATGGACGTAACTTCAATTCCTGATTCATTCCTATAACCTCCAAGTAAAAGAAACCTCTTCACTTAATTTCTCGATTTTTTTCGATTTCAAACGCCCTAATTTCATTGTAAACTTTCAAGCAACTTGAAGGTCAAGATGTAAAAACTAATGTAAAAATATTATGCCGAAATTTATAACTAATTAATAAAGAATGTAGGTATTTACAGTAATTTAACGAAAAAAGAACAGTCTTTTTGCTTTCCAAAAAGCTCAGTAAGATAAAATAAAATTATAAATATATCATCGTTAAAAATTAAGAAAAGGAGCTGAATCCATGAGAATACAATATAGAAAGTATGCGTTATCTGTAATCTCATTAGCCCTATTTACTCTTATTGGTTGTACTAATAATGAGCAAAAAAACGATAAAAACGAGACATATACTTTTGAGGCTTCCAAAAAACGTGGTGATATTATTGAGAAAAACGATGAAGTTTATAACATAGAGAAATTAGATACTTTCGTAAAAAACTATAATTCAAATAAAGACGATTCAGTTAGAATTACTAAATTTAATAACAAGAACGAGCCTATTATTATTGATTTAACTGTAAAAAAAGAAAAGGAATCTACCTCCGTCTATTATGATGTCGACTACACAAAAACAAATGAGAAACATAATGAAAACCAAGAGATACAATATTCGAATACTACATGTCAAAAGATAAAGAAAGATATTGAAGACAACAAAGTAACTTATAAATTAGAATGTCCTGACACTATTCATTTGATTACAGCCCCAAAATCATAGGGTGGAAAATTCCACATAAAAAAGTAGTGCAAACTTACGTCTGCACTACTACTCTTTTCTCAAATCTCTCATATTCGATATGTATAAAGCAATAACTAAAACAAGAATTGCTCCTGCGTATAATAACGTCTCCATCGGTTCCTCATGAGACACAATAATTAATCGAATTAAAGCCGTAATTCCGATATAAATAAAATAACGTAACGGGAAATGATAATTCGATTTAAAATACTTAATAATTAATGCAATGAACTCGAAGTATAAGAAATAGACGATGATACTTTCAACCAATTTATAAGACGTATACTCTTTTGACGAAAAAATATACTGCACAAATGTGATCGTCTCATTCACTAAAAAAATCGATAACACAATGGATAATATAATTAAAGCTATATTTAATATCCATTGCAAAACACTAGCTATAACATGATCGATATTAAATGACTTCATTTTCTCTTTAGACTCCCCTTCGTATAAGTACTTATTTATTATAGCAAAATTATGATTGGAAAGAAGTTAAATCATATATTCGTCCTTTGTTGTTGCCAGTGTAGGGCAGATTTAGTGTGTGGAGAATTCTGTTTACAACCATACCTGACGAAACACGGAGAAACTCTTTCAAATTACCATTCGTACATGTCTTACTAATGAGCAATGCATAATCTCGTATAGCACCCTCATGTGCCACTTTTGAAAAATCTTTACAACTTGTACAACGCCAACCCTTCTTAACTTTAACCATTGGAATAACTAAGCATTTCTCACATTGTACTCCATTTAGCAACTCCTCTTTTTCTATTTTATATTGCTCAAGTATATTTTGTTGAAGTGGAGAATGCTCCGCTATTATTTGATGAATGAGCCTATCTACATTATCTATAACTTTTCTCTTATATTTACTTTCAAACCACTTTATTTTATGAGGTAGATTTGCACTATGAATAATTGTATGAAGAAGATTGTCATCTGAAGATTTTATAATGGTACGAGGCGAGCTAATAACAACGAGGGACTCGATTGGAAGACTAGAAGAAAATCCATGTAAGCTTAACCATTTTTTAAGTTGTATTTCCTGCCTTTTTATTTGTAAAACAGGGTCTGGAAATCCCTCTGAATTTCCTTCTGTTATTCGGATAAGTTGATTAAACTTTGTATCAAATATTAATGTACCTGCTATATTTTTTATCTCAAGAAACAGAAGAAACTTTGTGGAAATGATAATAGTATCAATTTGAAAGTATTGATCATGATTAGATAAGCGAACATCATGTAAAACACTATACTCTTTCTCAGAAATAAAACTAAGCGGATAATCAATCGCTTGCTCTCCTTTATACCCCGCCATGTGTTTTGCCAAGTTTTCTCCAATTAAATTTCGTTTCGGATGATGTACAGGTAACCTTCTAAGAAGTGCTTCTAACTGTCTTATATAAATCGGCATTTTTCTCTCTTTCACAATCACCTCAAACACCCCTTTACAAATATATCAACGATTTTTTCAATATATCTATCATAACTCACAATATATCAACGATTTTTTCAATATATCTATCATAGCTCACAATATATCAACGATTTTTCTAATATATCGATCGGTCGACAATATCCGACATTACCTCACTCCAATCACTCACAGCATATCCTAGAAAAACACCTTCAGCAAAAACTTAAAATCGCATTTCCTCAAAAAAAACCATAACCCGATCCTCCAGCAAAGTTATGGTTTTTATCCTACAACGCCACTCTATCTATAACTTTGCCGTGAATTCCACAAAATCCATTTGTACTTATACCAACTTTCACTTTTTTCACAATGAAACTATATACGTTAAAATCGTTTCATAACGTTATTACTTCCGCATAGCTACAATTTATATAATAACGGTACAGTACAAATAACGTGCTGAATCACTAAGTATGGGGGAATAACGATGAACGAAGCGTTACTATTAGTAGACATACAAAATGATTACTTTGAAGGTGGCAATATGGAATTACATCAACCTGAAAAAGCCGCACAAAAAGCGAAAGAAGTTTTGAAAGTATTTCGCGAAAAGCATAAAACAGTTATTCACGTACAACATATTGCGAACAATGAAGGAGCTACTTTCTTCTTACCCGAAACAGTAGGTGTTCAAATTCATAATAATGTACAACCGATTGCTAACGAAAGAGTCATTCAAAAACATCACCCTAACAGTTTTTTAAGAACAAATTTATTAGAAACATTAAAGACAGAAAAAATAGATCAACTAGTCATTTGCGGTATGATGACTCATGTATGTATTGATGCAACAGTACGCGCTGCCAGTGACTTCGGATTTCAATGTATTGTAATTGAAGATGCTTGTACGACAAAAGATTTAGAATTTCAAGGAAATCTAATCCCCGCAGTACACGCTCATCAATCGTTCATGAGTGCATTAGAGTTTGGTGATATTTATGCAACAGTCATGTCAGCAAACTGTTTTATAAACAAAAGCAAATAAAAAATTACAGTCCCATAAAAAAAAGAAAGGATAAATATCTTATTCTTTCTTTTTTTCCATTGTCTTAATGACCGTATTTATACGATAATCACCATAATGTAAAACATCTGCAAGAGTCTCTTCTAATTGCTGATGCGAAGATGTGTGAAGAGTCATGACATAGCACCCATCGCCGCTTATACGATACATTTCAGTAATTACATCCGTTTTTCCAAAAAAGTTTTGAATTTTATTATGATAGTGTGGTGCATGCAAAAATAGTGTAACAAAGGTCATAATAGATCCTTCCAGCTTAGCCCTGTCGATATTTATCGTATATTTTTGAATGACACCTGCTTCTTCTAATTTATTAATTCGTTTCCCAACAGCCTGACCAGTCAAATGTACTATCTCCCCAATTTCCTTCCAGTTCATTCTAGCGTTTTCTTGTAGTAATTGTATAATCTTAAAATCTGTTGAATCAAACATGGACATCCCCTTCCTATACGAAACGAATTCTATAAAATCTTCATTTCCCCTACAGTTTTTCTCAAAAGTTTTGCAATACAATCGATTGGCTCCATTAGGAATTACATTATTGTTAGCGACTTTCCTTCTTCATTATAATGTATTTTTGGGATTACTCGCAGGCACTACAACAGGCTAGCGATTTTTTATAAATATGAACATTTTTTAGGAATTAGTTTATCTTTTTTTAATGTTTTATTTAGAGGCAGTTTATAGTCGGGTATTAACATAAGAAACGTAGCAACTAAGTTCATATATGACGCACTGCTACTATAATCGCAAACCGTGCTACTTAAAATCATAAAATAAGGAGACGATAAAACATGAACAAAAAAACAAAAGCACTATCATCCGTACTGCTCGGATTCACATTAGCATTAACAGGGTGTGCTGGTACTAAAGCTGAAGAAAATCATAGTAAACAAAAACAAGAACAAGTTGCTAAAGAAACAAAAAAGGAAAATAAATTAACTAAAGGGCAAAAAATGGCTGATATTCTTAGCGAGACAAATTGGCAAGGTACACGAGTGTATGACAAAGATAAGAATGACTTAACAAAAGAGAATGCAAACTTCATTGGTCTTGCAAAATATGATGCGAAGTCAGGAAGATATGAATTTTTTGATGCTAAAACAGGTGCAAGTCGTGGTGATAAAGGAACTTTCTTTGTCACAAATGATGGGAAGAAGAGAATATTAATTTCAGAATCAATGAAGTATCAAGCTGTCGTTGACATGACAAAACTAAATAAAAATATATTTACTTATAAACGAATAGGGAAAGACGCTAATGGTAAAGATGTAGAAGTTTTCGTTGAACATATTCCATATAAAGAAAAAGAACTTTCTTTCACTGATCCGGACAAGCAGCTGAACACGACTACAGGCGATATTGTTAAAAACGTTGATGGAGATAAAATTTTGGGCGGCACCCTTTGGCACGGAACAAAGGTATTAGATGAAACTGGTAACGATGTAACACAGTTTAATTCGAATTTTATAAGTCTAGCAAAATTTGATGCCAAATCTAATAAATATGAGTTCTTCAATAGCGAAACAGGTCAAAGCCGCGGTGATTATGGCTACTTCGATGTTGTACACGAAAATAAAATAAGAGCCCATGTTTCAATTGGAAATAATAAATATGGTGCTGCTCTTGAACTTACTGAACTAAATAAGAATAAATTTACGTATAAAAGAACTGGTAAAGACCAAGCTGGTAAGGATATAACTATATTCGTTGAACATGAACCTTATAAAGGGGATATGAAACCACAATTTAGCTTTTAAAAATGTTTAATTAAAGATCCTGTACTGAGTTGCAAGATCTTTCTTAAGACAAAATTATTTATGATTCTCTTGAAAGAAATCGTCTCATATCCCCCCTCAACACTTCAGCTTAATTGTTGAATATAACAACTTTAAAAAGCCTTACTACACATAAATTGTAGTAAGGCTCTGACTATTTAAGATAAACATTAAACGACTTCATTATCTCTATACAAATAAAGTTTAGCAAATAATGTTACTATCTCCTCCAAAGAAAAGAAACCTTATTTCAACTTTCCTATTGATAAGTTAACACGATAGTTCCCGTATTTTAATAGTCGTCCTAGAAAGTTATCTAAGTCTTCGTTGGAAGCAAAATGTGTTTTTAATAAATAACACCCCTCACCACTTATACGGTGTACTTCAGAAATCCCTTCTTCTCCTTGAAAGAAATTCATAAACTCTTGGTGATTAGCTGTTGTTACGAACAAAGTAACAAATGCCGTCACTACTTGCCCTAATTTGATTCGGTTTATTGCAATTGTATACTGTTCAATAATCCCTAAATCCTCTAATCTTCGAATTCGATTTCCTACAGCTTGCCCCGTCATATGTATTTTTTGGCCAAGTTCTTTCCATTGTATTCTTGAGTTTTCTCCTAATAATTTCAGTATCTCAAAATCTGTTTGATCAATGATATAAACCAATCCTTTCACCGTGAAAGTAGAAAGCCCGAAAGTGTTTCGCCAACTTATTCTGCTTATCGATACAATTCACTATACTTAGTTTATCCTCTTACATCACATTATTTATCAGCTATATTTACTTATAACACAGAGGACACAACAAAAAAATACATCTAGATTTAAAGGAGGTTACAAATATGTTATTACAAGAAATTCTATCGTTCAATGAACATTTTGTAGAAAATAAGGAATACGCTCCTCGTGAAGCGACAAAAATGCCTAAAAAACGTATGGTTGTTGTTTCTTGCATGGATGCTCGCTTAATTGAGCTACTTCCAAAAGCTTTAGATATACACGATGGTGATGCAAAAGTTATCAGAAATGCAGGTGGTAAAATTGCTTCTGCTTTCGATAGTGTTATGCAAAGTGTTGTAGCGTCAGTATACGATTTAAATGCAGATGAAATCTTCCTTATTGGACACCATAGATGTGGCGCGAGCCAAACGAATCCAAAAGGAACACTTCAAAAAATATTAGATCGCGGAGTAGCTTCATCAGAAATTTTATCAGCGATTGAATATGCTGGTATTGACCTTGAAAAATGGTTATTCGGATTCGATGATGTTTGCGACTCAACGCAAGCTAATGTTGATTTAGTAAGAAATCATCCACTTATCCCAAAAGATGTTCCTGTACATGGTTTAGTTATTGACCCTCACACAGGTAAACTAGATGTAGTGGTTGATGGATATAAAGCGTTAAATAGTAAAACAAAATAATAATTATCACGTATATGAAGGGAAGTTATGAGATATGAAAAAACAAGTATTAGATATGAATAGACAAGAAGCTACGCAAAAAATTTTAGCGGCAAAAATTAAAAAAGGGTTAACTTGGGAAGAAATTGCAAAAATAAGTGAACACTCTGAGACTTGGGTTGTAACAGCGTTATTAGGACAAGCTACAATGACACGTCCAGAAGCAGAAAAAATTGGTAAACTATTAGAATTAGATGAAGAAGTAGTTCAAGCATTAACAGTAGTTCCACTTCGCGGTCAAGTAATGGAAATGCCTCCTACGGACCCGATTGCATATCGTTTATATGAAATGATGTTACAATATGCACCAACTATTAGAGAATTAATCTTAGAAAAAGCCGGCGAAGGTGTAATGAGTGCAATTAACTTCAACTTGGGTGTTGATACACAAGAAGATCCAAAAGGTGGCGATCCTCGTATCGTGATTACACTTAACGGTAAATTCTTACCATTCCGTGCATGGTAATTAATTAAAAATCTATCTATATAATTAAATTGATTTTATAGATTTACAAAATCCATCCTTTTTAATCTAACTGTGTAGAAAGGATGGATTTTTAATATGAGATTCTTTTTCGGCAAAGGAGAATAATATGAATAAAAAATGCTTTGATACGAGCTTTAATATTCTACAATGGTTTGTGTTTCTATTAGCAAATACAATTGCATTACCTATAATTATTGGTGGCATATTCCATTTACCAATAGAGGATGTCTCAACATTAATGCAGCGAACTTTTTTAGTTGTAGGAATAAGTTCATTTATACAAGTATGGTTTGGGCATCGCTATCCCATCGCGGATGGGCCAGCCGGTTCATGGGTAAGTATATTTGTCATATTGGGACAAATCGCTATGCATCAGGGACAAAGTGTAAAAGACGTGTTGCAACTTTTAGAAGGTGGATTAATTATTTCAGGTATATTACTCTTCATTCTTGGTATAACAGGGCTTGTTCATCGAATCTTACGTTTATTTACCCCTTTAGTTACAGGAACTTTTCTTTTAATCTTAGCATTTCAGCTTAGTGGTGTGTTACTAAAAGGAATGATAGGATTACAAGGATCTGCAACTCATCCTGACTATACAACAGCTACTATTGCTCTCTTTGTTTTTGCCCTTATTACTTTCTTATCAATTAAAGGGAAAGGATGGATGAAAAGTTACGCTGTATTACTTGGAATTTCATGCGGTTGGCTTTTGTATGCAGTATTAGGAAAATCATCTCATATGCCTTCGCACACAACGCTAGTTAAGTTACCAGAGATATTTGCTTGGGACACACCTAGATTCGATATTGGAATGACTCTAACTGCAACTTTATTTACATTTCTTTTAGTTGCAAATACAATCGCTGCTATTTCGGCTGTAAAACAAGTGGCTCAATTATCTAAAGAAAATGAAAGGCAAACACTGAACCGTGGTGTATGGGTCGGAGGTATATCACATATTATCTCGTCGTTGTTCTCTACAATTGGAATTGTACCATTACCTGCATCAGCAGGATTTATCCAACTAACAGGACAAAGAAAAGTGAAGTCGTTCCTTATAGCAAGTCTTATATTAGCAGGGATTTCTTTTATTCCCTCAATTGTAAACTTTATATCCTTGCTACCAGGGCCTATTGCTAATGCTGCACTTTTAGCAACATTTGTCCAAGTAATAGGCATTTCATTTCAATCCATTTTACGTGAAGCAGTAAATCAACGCCGATTAACTATATTAGGAATTTCATTATTAATCAGTTTAGGAATATTGTTTCTTCCAGAAAATGCATTTAGCGGAATTCCTTCTTCCTTACAATATGTTTTAAGTAATGGCTTACTTGTGGGTACCATGCTTGTCATTCTATTAGAACAATTTTGGAAAGAGTAAAAAGCGTCCTACTTATAGGGCGCTTTTTTTATAACTAGTGACTAATACTAGCAGTTGGATATAATGTTGTTCCTCCAATTGAAACTTTAATTTCATTTGTTAATGGAACGTTTTGTTCATTAATAATTGTTCTCCACCATTCCCATGCAAGACCTGTACATTCTCTTGCTACAATTTTTATATTTTTTGAATTTGGTGGAAGAGGGATAACTGTAGAGTAATGAGCCGTTTTGTCTTTTCCGCTACCATCCCATGTTTTATGTGTTAGTACTTCGTTACCCTTTTGGTCAAATGTGAATTCATCCCAAGATACATCAAATTGAGCAACGTATGCACCGTAATGATCAAGTGTCATTTTAGCACTTGAATATTCTGTAGTTGTCGTCTCAATATAATCTGTATTATTATGAACAGCAGCAGTTGCATTATCTTTTAAGAAAGTACTTGTATATGAAATTGGGTATGCTGGATTTTTAAGACTTAATTCAGCATTATCTTTAATGATATTTCGGATTTCATTGAAATCTTTAGTAACAACCTTGTTATGCTCTTTCGCATCTCCGCCTAATACTACAGCAGTAAAGGTACTTTCTTCAAAAATATCTTTATACTGTCCACTTGTTTCAACGCTGTTATTCTTAAGTAAGGCTTTAAAAGCAGCTTGTACATCTTTGCTCTTAGATGTTGTTTCTAATTTTACATAAATCGTTCTACCATAAGCTACATTTGAAACCATAACAGGTGGAGCCGAATTACTTACGCCTTTTCGAGTTAACTCGTCAAAAGTAACACTATTATCAAAAAGGTCGGATGGATTGTTAGGTAGTTCAGCACTTACCGTATAAAATATTTGCTTATACGCCGCTACCATCACTTTTTTCTCTCCATTTGCAACTGCATTAAAATCAATGTTTAGACTGTTATCAAGATATTTAGCGTTAACATTAAGAGCACTTGCTATTTGTGATTTACTATAAACCATAGATTCCGTATACTGCATTCTTGCAGGTAACGTATGTGTTGTAGAATACTTTTCATTCCAAGTAGATACTAAATCGTCTACTGCTCCAGCTACATTACCATATGTCGGATTTTGGACAGTGATTGTATTTTCTTTTCTCATGCCCGGTAAGTCTATACTAATATTCAAAGGCTTTCTCTTAGCCACTAATAAACTCGGTTGATTGTCTGCAAAAGCTTTATTAGCAAGTTGTACAGCTCCTGGATACGTGCGATTCACTACAGAATCAATAATTGAAATATCGACTGGTGACGTTGTAAGTGATTTTTTCTCGCGTTCCACTACTACAAATTTACCATTTGAATTGATACTTTCTTTCGGAACAAAACTTTCCACTTTATCACCATTTACAGCTAAAACCTCTTGATTATTATATTTAAGATTTGCTATACCAGTATCAATGCCACTAGCATTTTTAGTTACATCAGTTGCATTACTTGCTTGTGTTTCTGCGAAGGAAATAGATGAATAATTAATAGTGCATAGACTAACTAATAAACATGCAAGGAACTTTCTTCTTTTAGTGTTTTTCTTAATATTCAGAAAAATCACCCCGTTCTTTTTTTAGTAAAATATGATAATGATTGATAAATGATAGCTAACTAATAAACTTACATAAATACTTTTAAAAGTTCTTGAATTAACGGAATTACGCCACCTACAAATTTTAAAACTGCCATTGCGATTTCCATATTATTTCCTCCTTTTTCTTGCTACGAAAATGTGATTTATCTTTATGCCCTCATTATAGTGACCCCTTACACTTTTATCAATACACTCTGATATGCAATATTACATATAAAAAAACAAGCTGAATTCTTTTAAAAAGTTATACAGAGATATTTTTTCCGTTTGGTACATACTTGAAAAGGTGAAGCGTTCTTTTTCATTTTATGAGTAATCACATAAAAAAAGCTGCTGCCTATAAAATATAGACAGCAACTTCAACTAGAGTGTCTTGCATAATCTACGCAAGACATTTTATAACTAATAAACTGCGATTGGCCCATAAGGACCATTAATAATCTCTATTTTTGTTTCAAAAATATCTGTCAAAAGTGTTGGGTCCATAACCTCTTCTACTGTTCCGAAAGCAGCAATTTGTCCATCTTTCATAGCACAAATTTTATCCGAGTATTTAGCTGCAAAATTTATGTCATGCATAACAGTCAAAATTGTTCTTCCAAATTCATTAGCTGCACGTCTCAAATGCTCCATCATTTGAACAGAACGAGCAACATCAAGGTTGTTCAAAGGTTCGTCCAAAAGTACATATTCCGTCTCTTGGCACAATACCATCGCTACATATGCCCTTTGTCTTTGACCACCAGAAAGCTCATCTAAATATCTATTCTCTAAACTAGTTAAATCTAAGAAATCGATATATTTAGAAATGATAACCTCATCTTCTTTAGTCAATCTTCCCTTTGAATAAGGAAAGCGCCCAAATCCAACTAATTGTCTAACAGTAAGCCTAGTTACAAAATGATTTTCTTGTCGCAATATAGTCAAAATTTTTGCTAAGTCTTTTGATTTAGATTCAGAAACATCCATATTTGCTACCTGAATTTGACCTTCATCCATATCTAAAAGTCTGCCAATCATCAAAAGTGTCGTTGACTTTCCAGCACCATTTGGTCCAATTAAAGAAGTAAAGCCTGCTTTTGGTATTTCAATATCCAAAGGTCCTATCTTCACCTTATCAGTATAGAACTTTTTAACATTATCAATTTTTATCATAAAGCCCTCTTCCTTAAAACTATAGTTAAGAATATGATTCCACCAAATAATTCAATAATAACTGAAACTACACCTTGAGCATGGAATACATGATACATTAAAAAGTATGCGCTCGTCATTATTAAAAATCCTATAGCAAAAGCCATCGAAAAAATGTATCTATGATCATAAGTTGACGCTGCCTGATAACTCAAAGTTGCTACTAAAAAGCCGTAGAAAGTAAGTGGTCCAATTAGAGCTGTTGAAATGGACATCAAAATAGCTACTAATACAAGCGTATAAATTACACTAGGTTGATATTTAACGCCAAAAGAAGTAGCAACATCTTTTCCTAGTGACAAAACATTCAAATTCTTAGAATGAGCCAAAATTAATACTGCTACAATTATGATCATAGGAATTACAATAGGAAAATATGCAGGGTCTGCATGATTAACAGAACCAAATAATCTTGCTTGTAAAATATCAAATTCTGAAGGCGCAAGTAGTTTTCTCATGAAAGTTGACACAGAATTTAGCCCGGTACCAATAATAATTCCAACTAAAAGCATAAGTTGTAAATTCCCGTATTTACCGGAAAGTAACCATCCATAAAGTATCAAACTCATGAAGACCATAACAACAACTTGGAATAAAAATGATCCAATTCCATTAAAATTTATTAATGCACTAGCACCAAAGAAGAATATTGTACTCGTTTGAATTGCTGAATAAAGTGATTCGAAACCTAAAAGCGAAGGAGTAATAATTTTATTATTCGTAATAGATTGGAAAGCAACTGTCGACAAGCTATGGCAAACTGCAGCGATAATCATTGCAACAATAGCTACTATCCTTCTCTTAACAACTGGAATAAAAGAAGGTGAATCTATCGGAACTGGATTGTTATAAACTAAAAGTCCATACGAAGAAAGGAGACCTAAAGCAATCAATGTAATCAGTAAAATCCAATAACGTCTTGCTTCCTTCTTAGACCGAAAAGCACTGGCCGATCTACTTTCATTATGAAGGCTAGAATCGATTTCGACATTTTCTTTATTTCTATAATCTAATGTGATCATCGCAGCCTCCTTGGTTTTCTTTGTCTCAATAAAATAGTAATAAACACGACTGCTCCCACTGTTGCAAGTATTAAAGAAACAGGTACTTCAAAAGGCTGTATAATTGTTCGAGAAATGATGTCACAGGCAGTTATTGACCCCATTCCGATCACACAAACCCAAGGTAAATTACTCCTAAGATCATCACCTCTAAACATTGAAACGATATTTGGCACAATTAATCCTAAGAAAGGCAAGTGTCCAATAACAGCTGCAACAATTCCAACTGCAACAGAGATAAGAGCAGTCCCCAAAAGAACAATTCTATTGTAATTAACTCCAAGGCTTGTTGCGACATCTTCTCCTAGTCCAGCTAAAGTCAATCTATTAGCATACATAAAAATAAGAAAAGTAATGATAACAATCAGCCATAAATATTCATATCTTCCCACCTGAACGTTAGCAAATGAACCTACGAACCAAGTTTCAATACTTTGCGTCTTTTGAAAAAGGAGTCCCAAAAAAGTAGACACTGCAGAAATTACTGCTCCAAGCATCAATCCAATAATCGGGACAATTAAAGACGAACGAAGCTTAACTCTTCTTAAAAATAGAAAGAAAATCATAGTTCCTATAAAAGAAAAAATGATTGCACCAGTCATTCTTTGAACTAAAGTTGGGGCAGGAAATAGTAAATATACAAAAAGCAGGCCTAAGCCTGACCATTCAATAGTCCCTGTTGTAGTAGGTTCAACAAAGCGATTCTGTGTAATGAGTTGCATTACGAGCCCTGCCATCGCCATTGCAGCTCCAGTAAGCATTAATGCAACTGTTCTCGGAACACGAGTTATGAAAAACATCTCCATTCCGTCCTCTTGTCCACGTATATCATAAACTCCAGTAAACAGTGATATAATCCCTAAAATTATAACAACTATAATCGCTATTATAAAAGGTTTTGTCCATAATTTATTGTGATTATAAAACTGGGGTTGAGAAATATTCTCAACCCTAGAAATTATATTTTTTGACACTGCTTCGTACTCCTTTACACTACTTAGCTAAAGTTTTTGCAATATTTCCAAACAACTCTATATAAGTTTGAATTGATTCATTTGTGTAAGTATCTTCTGGTGCATAAATAACCTGGTTTTTAGAAACAGCAGTTGTGTTTTGAAGAGCAGGTGATTTAGAAATAACATCCTTAGCTGGAGCTGAAGTAGCTGCATCAGATGTTGCAGCATCACGATCTAATACGAAAATCCAATCAGGATTTGTTTGTGCAATAGCTTCAACAGAAACGTCGTCACCTTTATGACCTGCAGTAGAATTAGAAACTTCTAATGCTGGAACCCAACCGAAAATTTCATACATTGGTCCCCAAACACGACCAGAATGTGGAGCAGCAAAACCAATATTCCCACCAGTAACGATAACACTCATAACTTTATCTTTTCCGTTATAAGCAGATTTTGCGTTTTCAATAGATTTATCAAAATCAGCTACTAATTTTTTTGCTTCTTTATCTTTATCAAAGATTTTTCCTAAAGTAACTGTAGAATCTTTAAGTCCTTTTACTAAGTTTTCGCCAGGCTTAGTAGCTTTCTCAGAAACATCAAAATTAAGATCAATAACAGCTGCATTTGGTACTAATTTTTTAATTTCTTCGTAATGACCAGCAAATCTTTGACCAACAATTACAAGTTCTGGATTTGCAGCTGCAATAATTTCAAGATTTGGTTCACGGTGATTTCCAATATTTTGAACTGAATTATCCTTTACATATGCTGAATCTGCAGGCATTACATCCTTCGGAGCAGCCGCTAATTTAATTCCCCAATCAGATAAAGTTTCAAAAGTTCTGTTATCCAAAGCAACTACATTCTTTGGGTTTACAGGGACTTTAACAGTTCCATGAGCATCAGTGATTTCAACCGTTTTTGGCTTATCACTACCATTATCTTTATTATTAGCCTTCGAAGTTTCTTTACTTGAATCTGAGCAAGCTACTAACATTAAAGTGAAAATTGCTAGAATACTCACTAATTTTAAAAGCATAGATTTTTTCATATGTATACTCCTTATAGTGTGATTTATTTCGAAAATGATGACATCCATAGATTGAATTAGAAAGTAACTTTTATTCAATTGAATCGCTATTGATAATCATTTTCATTTGAACATCCTGTTAATTAGTATAGTCATTAATTCTGTGAAAATCTTGTGAATGGTGTGAATTCATAAAATCAGGCATAAAAAGTAATATGTGAAGTCAGGCGTGTTGATTAACCATGATTTCCTCTACAAAACACGCTCATTAATAGCTAATATTTTTATAATCCATTTTTTTACGTCTTTTAATATTTCTAAGAAACTATTTGATTATTAGATTCAATAGAAAAAAGAGTAAAACTGAATGAAACAGTTTTACTCTTTTTTCTATTACCTTATTTTATCATTCAGTCATTGAATAACCTCTACCATGTATCGTTTGAATATATCTGTCTTTCTTCTCGCACTTTAACTTTTTTCTTACATACCCAATATATAAATCTACTACATTTGGATTTACTACTACGTTATATCCCCAAACTTGATTCAAAAGCATTTCACGGCTCAATATTGTGTTTTTATTCTTGATTAAAAATACAAGTAAGTCGTACTCGCGCTTAGTAAGCGAGAGGTTTTCGCCACCCTTTTTCACAATATTGCTAGATGCATCAACAAAGAGATCTTTAAACTGAAAAAAATTCGTCTCATTTTGCTGGTTACAATCACTTCTCCTTAAAATAGCTTGAACCCTTGCTACTAATTCTTCTTTCGCAAATGGTTTTCTTATATAATCATCTGCTCCTGCTTGTAACCCTGCTACGCAATCCTTACTAGAAATATTGTCAGTCACAATAATGATCGGTGTCGTTTTAACAAGTCGTATTTGTCTGCAAATTTCCGGTCCCGATATACTTAATGAATCCCAATCTAATACGATAATATCCCAATCTTGTTCATATATTATATTTAAACCTTCGTTTTCATTGTGAAGTTTTAAAATGAAATAGCCTTCTTGCGTTAGACCGCTTACAATTTTCTTCGCTAAAGACCTTTCATTCTTAATTACTAACACCTGCCTCACCGATGGTTCACCTCTACTTCAATATAACTTATTTAGATAAAAAAATTATCCTGAAAAAACAATTTAAGATTTATAAATTTAAAATTCCTAAATAATCCATTAAAACAGCTTATTAGGAGAACTCTATATAATCTTACAATAGGTATGGATAAAAACACAAAACATATGAAGATTCGAATAAAGTGAAACTTTAATAAACACTCACCAATTGGGCGTTTACTAGCAGCTATAGTATCTACCTGTTTATCATCAATAACCATTTTTTATTCTCTGTTTCAGGGATACCGCCCCATCAACTTAAGTATTCTATACAACCACAAACAAAAAGAACCATAACCTCGCCAACCTGACAAAGTTATGGTTCAGATCATACAAAATGTGATTTGAACCATAAAATTACCATGGTTTGAATCATAAAATTGCCATGAACAACACATTTTCAAAATAGATAACCAAAAAATTAGAAGTATAATGTTGCCGTGAGTACCTAATTAACCCATAAGGTTGCCACAAGTACAATAAAAAAACAAAAATTCGTTACGATTCTATCCTATAAAACCCCAAGTTTGTATAGTTAATGATAAAACCTAAACAGCTTACTCTTATTGTCGTACATTACTCACTAAGATCCATTTATTTTAAGTTACGTTTATATATCCTAGTTCTTTTAGAATTTTTTTATGAAGATACCAATAAAAAAGGAACTTCCTTATATAGAAAGTTCCTTTATAGTTCATATAATTCATTAGATTTGTTCCATTATTTATTTCTTATAGTTTGTTTTTGAAAGAACGTGCAGAATTTCATCAACTGCTTTTTTATATCCCCCTGCCATTTGGAAAGAGTTCCTAATTTTACAGCTATTTTCTTTGAATTCTTTTCTATATAGTACTGCTTCTGTCTCTTCCCGTAATATTTCTGGAGTTAAGCTCGTTTTGTCTAAATGAATACCCGCTCCTAATTCAGTTACTCTTTTAGCAACTAAAGGTTGATCTCCTGAAATAGGTATTACGACTAATGGTACCCCATAATATAGCGCTTCACTGGAACTATTCATTCCTCCATGTGTAATGAATACATCTGTATGCTTTAATACTTCTAATTGTGGAACATATTTATATAGAATAAAATTCGGAGGAACATTTTTAAATTGTTCTATATCTGTTTTTTTACCAACTGCTAATACAATTGTTGCAGGTATGTCTTTAAAGGCTTCAAAGCATTTTTCATATAAAGTTTGTTGTTGATTAACTATAGTTCCCATAGAGATGAAAATCACTTTTTTATTTTTTAAATCTTCTATAGGAAAATCTCCCACATCATGACGCGGTGTGATGGAAGGTCCGACAAATATAAAAGAATCATCAAATTCATTCGCATACGGTTGGTACTCTTTCGAAGTATATACAATAGTAATATCTCCTGGATTACTTAAAATGTCAGGGAAGCTATCGTACATGACTCCGTATTGTTCTTTCCATTTGTTAATAATGTCTATACAATTTTTATTCAAAGGAGCATTCCCGCCTGAATACCCAGAATTATCTTTCCCGAATAACGAAATAGAATCATTAAAAGCAAACGTTGTACATGAAGAAATCTTTGGTAATTGTAAAGCAGATGCTATAATATATCCCACCGCAAAATGATGATCATAAATTACATAATCAAATTGTTCACCTTCGATTTCGGATAAAATATCTTTTATTATTCTATCCATGGCAGAAATCATGTTAAATAACATATCTAACTGATTAGCTTTTTGTTTAACATCCGTATTAATATCTCTTTTTGGCATAAAGTTTTCATATGTTCGAAATTCTGCACCTGTCTTTTCAATTTTATCTCTATAATCTTCAATACAATAATAAATAATTTGTTCGCCTCGTTGTATCAAATCACTTACAATTCCAATTGACGGATTCACATGGCCTTCTCCGGGGAAATTAATAAAAAGTACTTTTGACATAATAAACACTCCTTATTTATATAACTTAATTTATAATTAACTTGGTTAAATATTGAACCACTACTTATCATACCATGTATTGGAATAGAATTCCTTATGCAAAGAATCGTGGAGGAAATTGATAAAACGGATTATAAATAAATTGTTTGGGGTTTTATGGTAATTTATATATTTTTTATAATTACCGTGGCGATATATCTTTGTAAATTTAGTTACAAACAATTGATAGCCACCTAAATCAACTTGTAAGCGGCATATATTGTGATATTTTTAACACTAATGTATATCTCGTTTTTTAAATCTTCCTTCACGTACTTCTGTAATATCTGCTACGGCTAGGAAATCAGATGGATCTAGTTCTTCAATTAAAGATTTTAATTTAGCCTCTTCAAGTCGGTTAATAATGCAAAAAATAACTTTTTGTTATCCCCCGTATAAGCACCTTCGCCGTGAAGATATGTGACCCCACGACCTAATTCTGAATTTATTGCTTCGCCAAGTTCTTCCTGCTGTTCACTGATAATCCATATAGATTTCGATTGTTCAAAACCATTAACTACAGTATCAATTGCCTTCGATGCAATGACATAAGCTAAAATGGAATACATTGCGCGATCCCAACTGAATACGAATCCTGCAGCTCCTAAAATAAAAACATTAAAAAACATAACAATTTCTCCTACAGAAAAAGGAATCTTTTTATTAATTAAAATCGCCAGGATTTCTGTACCGTCTAATGCCCCGCCATATCTAATGACTAGACCAACCCCAAGTGCCATGCCTCCAAAAATAGTAGCAAGAAGAATATCATCTGTAAATGCAGGAATTGAGTGAAAAAGTGTAGTTAAAATTGATAAAGTTAAAATACCAAAAACAGTAGAAAATGCGGATGTTTTTCCAATTTGTTTATGGCCCATGAAAACAAAAGGAAGGTTTAATATAAATAGGAAGATACCTAAATTTAATCCGGTGAGGTGAGAAAGCATAATCGAGATTCCGGTAATGCCTCCATCAATAACCTGATTAGGAATTAAGAAAATTTCGAGTCCTGTGGCCATTAATAGCGCTCCAATGATTATAGCTATAGCCCGCTTAATAATTTGGAACATAGGCAATCGTTGATGTTGTAGTTATCTTTGTGCAGTTTCGGCCAAACGCATGCATCTCCCTCAAATTTTTTTTATTTCTATATTTAAAGATTCTCTTTCCTTTCCTTGGTTCCATAGCATTGTTTAACAATTTAAATCTTTTACTTTTTTATGGATATCTTTCATTTTTTCATCCAGAGATTTTACTGTTTCCGCTGCCTCTTTAAGTTCTTTTTCAAGGTAGCAAGGGATTTCTTTATCATACTTATAATAAATTTTATGTTCTAGGCTAGCCCAAAAATCCATCGCTAAGGTGCGAAGCTGAATTTCAACATAAACCTTCTCTACACTTTTGGATAGTGTCACAGGAATTTGAACAATTACATGTAAACTTTGATATCCATTTGGTTTTGGGTTTGTGATATAATCTTTCACTTGTACAATCTCGATATCATTTCGGTTAGATAATTGCGAATAGATATCATAGATGTCACTTACAAAAGGACAAATAATTCTCATCCCAGCAATATCATACAAATGTTCTTTCGTATTTAACAGGGAAGGCGCAATTTTCTTTCTATCAAGTTTTGATTGAATACTTTCTAAAGATTTGAGTCTGGTCTTAATATGTTCAATTTGATTGTGATTATTTAAATATTTTGCTTCCTCAGCTATAATAGTGATTTTTGTTTTCATTTCGTCTAAAGCAAACTTATAAGGTAATAAAAACTGACCCCATTTTTGCATATCTTCCATTTGGGATTCCCTCATTTCTTTGCCTTCTAAAAATTTCATTTATTCGCCCCCCTTATAAAACCCTTTTTTAAGCAAAGAAAGTTCTAAAGCATAGTTTTTCACCGACTCATCAAAAGGGATTTCCTTTGCGAAACTTTGAATAAGATTTTGAAATGTCACCATCATGATAATTTTCATGATATGAAATATTTCTCCTTCTTCTATAATGTTCAATTTTTCTGTATTTATTAAAACCATGATTTCTGATAATCGACTCTTATAGTTTTCCTCGTTCACATTTCGAGTCAATGTATTTTCGACTTTATAATTCATATTCAAAAAGGCATTTCTAAAAAAGTTTCTATTTTCTAGGTTTTGAAATTTCGTTAGCATATATTGGTATAACTCAATGTATGCGTCAAATAAATCCCCATCCTTTTCTTTTAATATCGAAATGAATTTTTCATTGTCTCTTTTGGAATATTCATCTAATAAAAAGAAGAAAACATCTTCTTTACCCTCAAAGTATTGATAAAAGCTCCCCCTCGGTATTCCAGCATCTTTGATGATATTGGAAATCGATGCTTCAAATAATGGAACTCTTGAAAATTCTTTCATTGCTGCTTGAATTAATGCTTCTTTTTTTTCACTTGCTAAATTAAAAAATGTTTGTTTAGGCATTTTTTCCCTCCAATCTAACTAGAATGTGACAATGTGTCACAACTGGGTGTAAATCAATAGTACATGACAACATGTCATACGTCAAAGGGAAAATATGACACGTTGTCACGATGGTTTAACCAAAATTTATTAGGAAATGGATTGATTTTTTGGCTTCTAAATGCATGGAGTACTGAATGGAGATGATATCCATTCGGAAAATGTAGCACCTGAAACTTTGAAGGTTTAATGTATAAAAAAAGTAAGCTCCATTTTTAATTTAATGGAGCTTTACATATTTGCTAAATTTTTTGACCTATGGCACAACTGAATAGTATGCCCAACATAAGATATTTAAATTACGTGAGCAATAATCTCAAAACTCGTCTTTGTTCAACCAACCTCACCCAGTAAATTAATTTTATGGTCTGGAAAGAGTCTATATCTATTTCTAGCCCTACCTACTAAACCTTCGTACTTCAGTCACTAGCTTTTAGCCTCAAGGATCCTGAGAAAGAAGTTAGTAATCAATACTTAAGAGACTGATTCAAATTGACTATTATACAGATCCGCATAGAATCCACCTTTTGCTAGTAACTCCTCATGGTTTCCTGTTTCTAAAATGTCTCCCTCTTTCATCACTAAGATCAAGTCAGCATTTTTTATCGTCGAAAGACGGTGTGCAATGACAAAGGATGTTTTCCCAACTGTTAAACGATCCATTGCTTTTTGAATTAATAATTCCGTACGTGTATCAACTGAGCTCGTAGCCTCATCTAGAATTAATAATGGGGCATTTTCAATCATCGCACGGGCAATCGTAATTAATTGTTTTTGTCCAGCTGATAAATTCGCTTTATCATTTAATAAGGTATCATAACCGTTAGATAAGTTTTTAATCGTATTATGCAGCCCAACTGCTTTACATGTTGCTATAATTTCTTCATCTGAAACATTTTCCTTTGAATAGACAATATTTTCGCGAATCGTCCCCTCGAATAGCCATGTATCCTGAAGTACCATACAGAATAGATCATGCACATGTTCACGAGTTAATTGATTTATAGGAACACCATCAATAGTAATTTCGCCACTGTTCAGTTCATAAAATCGCATTAATAAATTTACTAATGTCGTTTTTCCAGCACCCGTTGGACCTACAATAGCTACTTTTTGTCCTGCATTCACTTTAGCAGAGAAGTCTTTAATGATAAGACGATCTTTATCATAGCCAAATTTAACATGCTTAAATTCCACATCTCCTTTGACATTATCTAATCTCAGTGTTTTTTCACTTTCATTTGATAATTCTTCTTCTTCTAAAAATTCAAATACACGTTCACTTGCTGCTGCTGTAGATTGCAGATTCGTTGCAGCTTGTGCTAATTGTGATAATGGCTGTGTGAACAAACGAATATAGACCATAAAGGCAACGATTGTTCCAATTGTAATTACACCATTTGTCACAAGTAATGCACCAACAATACAAACTGCTACATACCCAAAGTTCCCGATAAACTGCATGATAGGCATCATAATCCCAGACATAAACTGTGATTTCCAAGCATTATCAAAAAGACGATCATTGATTGTATGGAACACTTCTTTTGCTTCCTTTTCGCCGTTATATGCTTTTACGATATGGTGACCTGCATACATTTCTTCAATATGTCCATTGATTTTCCCTAGTTCAGCCTGCTGTTGTACAAAGTATTTTTGAGAACGCTTCATAATCAATGTCATTAAAATAAATCCAATTAAGGTTGCAACAATTCCTGTTATAGCCATAATCCAGTTTGTATAGAACATCATTATTAATGCACCAACAAAAG
The DNA here is from genome assembly GCF_900108285.1 of Bacillus sp. ok061. NCBI lineage: Bacteria > Bacillati > Bacillota > Bacilli > Caryophanales > Bacillaceae > Bacillus > Bacillus sp. ok061. The sequence continues at coordinate 30,747 of NZ_FNUW01000011.1, forward strand.
TTGCGATTGCCGTTACTAATTGTCCTAGGCTATTATTTAGCGTTTGGCCAATTGTATCAACATCATTTGTTACACGGCTTAATATATTTCCATAACTCATTTTATCAAAGTAACTTAAAGGGATTCGATTCATTTTTTGCGATAATTCTGTACGCATTTTTTTTGTGATTTTTTGTGTTACCGTTGCCATTATAAAACCTTGTATATAATTAAATACCAAGCCTAATCCGTAGAGAACCACTAAAATGATTCCAATATTTTTGATTGCACCTAAATCAATGTCACCCCTAATCCCTTCTTGGATAAGGTCTGTCATTTCACTTAATTTATCTGGGCCATATACATTAAATGCAGAACCCACAAAAGCTAATATTAAGGCAAAAATAACAATGGGTACATAAGACTTACAGTAGGAAATCAGCTGTTGAATCGTTTTTTTAAAATTGTTTACTTTTTGCCCTTGGGCCCTGCCACCCATTGGACTAAGCCCTCCGCCCATCTGTCTCCCATTTTTTGAGTTTTTTTCATGATCTCCAATGGTATAATCATTTTTGGCCATCAGTCAATTCCTCCTTCGAAAGCTGAGAATATGCAATCTCTTGATACGTCTCGCAGCTATCCATTAATTGTTCATGTGTTCCATTCCCAACTACTTCTCCCTCTTCAAGCACAATAATGCGGTCTGCGTCTTTAATTGTTCCGATACGCTGTGCAACAATTAAGGTAGTGGCATCCTTCGTTTCTTTTCTTAAAGCAGAACGTAGAACCCTGTCTGTTTTGTAGTCTAATGCTGAAAACGAGTCATCGAATATATAAATTTCTGGTTTCCGATAAATTGCACGTGCAATCGATATACGCTGTTTTTGTCCCCCAGATACGTTTGTACCACCTTGTGATATCTGCGCTTCATATTGTCCTTCAAGTTTTTCCACGAATTCTTTCCCTTGTGCAATTTCCAATGCTTCTTTGACAGCATTTAGTGACGAATCCATATGTCCAGATTCTCCATAGGATACGTTCGAAGTTACAGTACCACTGAATAACACAGACGATTGTGAAACGTAACCAATTTTATCGTGTAGAGTTTCTTGTCTATAATTTTTTACATTTATGCCATCAACCAATACTTCCCCTTCAGAAACATCATTGAAACGAGGAATTAGATTTACCAAACTTGTTTTTCCACTCCCCGTGGATCCAATAAAAGCTACCGTTTCTCCTTTTTTTGCAGTAAAGCTAATATTACGAAGAATATGGTTCTCTGAATCTGGATATTTAAAGCTAACATTGCGGAACTCAATCTCTCCTACAATACCTGGTTTTCCTTCTGTAACTGTACCATCTGTAATTTTCGCTTCTGTTTCAAGTACTTCCATAATACGTTTTGCTGATACCGTAGCACGAGGTAACATAATAAAAATCATACTTACCATCATAAATGCCATTACAACTTGCATGGCATACGATGAGAAAACAACTATATCCGAGAAAATTGTAATTCGATTTACCATCTGTGCTTCGTTAATCAAATAAGCACCAATCCAATAAATCGCAACACTTAAACCGGACATAATTGCAGTCATCCCTGGTCCAATAATTGCCATTAAACGATTTGCAAAAAGATTTGTTTTTGTTAATTCCATATTAGCTTTTTCAAATTTATTTTCTTCATAGTCCTTAGCGTTATAAGCACGTACAACGCGCATCCCTGTCAAGTTCTCACGAGTTACACGGTTTAAATTATCAGTAAGAGTTTGAATGATTTTGAACTTTGGTATTGCAAATAGAATAATCACAGCTAACATCATGCATAAAACGACAACTGCTATACCCGTCGCTGTTGTCAATTGCCAGCTTTTCCCTGAAATTTTCATGATTGCCCAAACAGCTAGAATTGGCGCTTTTACAATTATCTGTAATCCCATTGCCACAATAAATTGAATTTGCGTAACATCATTAGTTGAACGAGTAATCAAACTTGCTATCGAAAAACGATTAATTTCTTCCAACGAAAAAGATAAAGTTTTATCAAAAACTAATCCGCGTAGACGTTTTGATAATCCCGCTGCAACCTTAGCAGCAAAGTATCCTACGATAACAGCAGTAACCATACTTCCTACTGCACAGAGTAGCATATATGCTCCAGGTTCAATAATTTGAGAAAAGTTCGTACCTTCCATTTGGATTAATGTCGTGATTTCAGCCATATAGTCCGGTAGCTTTAAGTCCAGCCAAACCTGTACCGTAATGAATGCTATACTAAATAGAACAAGTATCCATTCATTCCTTTTCAAATATTTAAATATTTTCAACATATCAATGCCCCTTTTATCTTATAGTGTAAGATATATAATAAATTTTTATGCAGTCCAGTGTTGAACTGCAAATTTAATAATACTCATGAAAACTGCCTATTTTTTAAAGTCTATAAGGTGTTTTATATACGATTATGAGAACACACGTTTCGAAAGTTCTACAAACTTCTGTGCGTCTTCTTTCCCAAGCTTTTGCAGTTTCATCTCCATCTTCTTAAGTGCTTGCTCATGTTTCTCTAAGATGATTTGTTTACCAGCCTCCATAATATATACATTGACTCTACGCTTATCCGTAGAATCCGTACGACGCTCAATTAAATTCTTTTTTTCAAGACCTTTAAGAGCGGTAGCAATTCGACCAGTACTTACATATAAAGCCTCACTTAATTGTCCAGAGGTTACTCCATCCTTTTTAAATGTTAAATACACCAAGATTCCCATTTCGCCACGAGAAAATTCTTGCGTATCAAGTGGTCCCATCGATCTATTTTGTGCTTTTACCATAAATTCAAAAAACTCTGCTGCCAACTTTTTATAAAACATTGAGTCCCCTCCTTTTTTTATTATCTTACAGTGTAAGATAATATCCTTTTATATTTAGATTGTCAAATAATTTTTTAATCCCTATATTAAACTTTTTAATACATAATCGGAAGTAGACAGCAATTTCTCTCACTTTATTTTTAGTACCTTAAGATAAGCTAAATTTTTATAAGCACAGTGAAAGATATTTTTTTTAGGGGATACCTTAAAATTTCATGTATTTAATTGTTGCATATCGTGTGTAAGAAATAGCTCTTAAAATGCTATTTTTAACAATAGGTTATTGGGTATGTATGTTGACCCCTAAACATAAAAATTTGAAGCATAAGTTTGCCGCAAACAAAAAGAACCATAACCTTGCCAAAGTGGCAAATTTATGGTTCAAATCACACACAAAATAAAAAAACCACCAAATATGTATTGGTGGAGACGGTGGGAGTCGAACCCACGTCCAAAAATATCGGCACTTAAGCTTCTACGAGTGTAGTCGATATATTAGCATTTCGCAAACTCTTCGGCCTATCGACAGGCTTCCAAGTTGCTAGTCTGATTGTTCTCTTCCTTCGCCCTCAGACGGCGAACTCCGGCGTAGTCCACTTAGTTTGAGTCCCTTACCCTACCACATGGACGATGGAGGGAGGAACCTTTAGTGCAATTAAGCAGCTAAAGAAAGATTGTTTTGTTTGCCAATTATAGGCTTTGACGTTTTAACGAGGCCGATCCCCTCGACTCGCAACCTAAGCTCGAACTATCCCTGTCGAATCCGTAACGTCCCCATGATAAAAATGGAGCATACGAAGAAAATATCGTGATAGCTACTAAGAGCTGTTTTTCAATGTGCAACAACCTTACATAAGTTATTATATCATACGCGCGCGGTTTTACAAATGTAAATATCTGTATTACATCTTTTGGCGATCACGGAACACGCGTGCAATTTCACGTTTCGCTTCTTTCTCTTTTAAATCGTGACGTTTATCATATTGTTTCTTACCTTTTGCTAAACCAAGTGCCATTTTTGCAAATCCATTTTTCAAATAGATTCTAAGTGGAACTAATGCGTAACCTGTTTCTTTTGCAGCGCCCGCTAGCTTATCAATTTCTTTTTTATGAAGAAGTAATTTTCTCGTACGAAGTGGATCATGGTTGAAACGATTCCCTTGTTCGTATGTATTAATGTGCATATTATGAACCCATACTTCACCATTATGTATACGTGCAAACGCATCTTTCAAGTTCACGCGACCAGCGCGAATCGACTTAATTTCCGTTCCTTGAAGGACAAGCCCTGCTTCGTATGTTTCTTCGATGAAATAATCATGAAACGCTTTTTTATTTTGTGCAATAACCTTACCTGTACCTTTTGGCATATAACGTCCCTCCTCTATTTTTACTATTGTAACAAATGTTAATAAAAAGCGAAAGTGGCTCGTTCTCAAGCCACCAATAAAAAAAGAAAAGGCTCCGCTTTTCATCAAAGCGAAGCCATCCTTTTCTTACTTACGCTTTTTCTTTTTCTTCTTGAATCCTGGTACGTTTTCGAAAAATCCTTTTTTCTTCTTGCCGTTACCATCTTTTTTCCCTGGCTGACTTGCGGATGCGGATGTGGATGCAGATGCGGATCCTCTTCCTTTTCCTTTGCCACCACGGTCAAATTTTCTACCTGTGCCACGTTCACCGCCGCGCTCATTACTGCGCTCGCTACGTCCACCGCGTTTCTTTCTGCCTGTTCTTGGCTGCTCGATAACGACTGGACGATCTTTGAACTTACGACGAGGTGTACCTTTCATGCCAACGATTTCAAAGTCGATTGCACGCTCATCTTTATTTACGTTAATAACACGAATTGTAATTTCGTCACCGATGCGGAATACGTTTCCTGTACGCTCTCCGATCATAGCGAAATGCTGCTCGTCATAACGGTAGTAATCATCCGTTAAGTAGCTAACGTGTACAAGACCTTCAATTGTATTTGGAAGCTCTACAAATAAACCGAAGTTTGTTACAGAGCTAATCATACCGTCATACTCTTCACCGATCTTATCAACCATATACTCTGCTTTTTTCATCTCATCTGTTTCACGCTCTGCTTCAACAGCACGGCGTTCCATATTAGAAGAGTGCTCTGCAATCTCAGGTAATTTTTCACGCCATTTTGCTTGCGTTTCATTGTCTACTTTACCATTAATAATGTATTCACGAATTAATCTATGAACGATTGTATCTGGGTAACGACGAATTGGTGATGTGAAATGTGTGTAGAACTCAGTTGATAAACCGAAATGCCCTAAACTATCCGCATCGTAACGAGCTTGCTTCATAGAACGAAGCATAACCGTTGAAATAACTACTTCTTCAGGCTGTCCTTGAACCATTTCAAGAATTTGTTGCAGCGCACGAGGGTGCACTTCATTCGCACGTCCTTTTACCGCATATCCGAAGTTCGTTACAAACTCGAAGAAACGCTCAAGCTTATCTTCTTTCGGATCTTCATGGACACGGTACATAAACGGTACGTTCATCCAGTGGAAGTGCTCTGCTACTGTTTCATTCGCAACAAGCATAAATTCTTCAATTAACTTCTCTGATACAGAGCGATCGCGCATGACAACATCAGTCGGTTTTCCTTCTTCATCTACTAATACTTTCGCTTCTTTAAAGTCAAAGTCAATTGCACCACGGCGCATACGTTTTTCACGTAGAATTTGTGCCAATTGCCCCATCTCTTTAAACATCGGTACTAATGGCTCATAACGCTTAATTAACTCTTCGTCCTCATCTTCTAAAATGCTTCTTACGTCAGCATACGTCATACGCTCTGTCGTTTTAATCACACTTTGGAAAATCTCGTGTTTAACAACATCACCTAAGTTATTGATTTCCATTTCACAAGATAATGTCAGACGGTCTACTTTCGGATTTAATGAGCAAATACCGTTAGATAGACGATGTGGAATCATCGGAATTACACGGTCAACAAGATACACACTTGTCGCTCTTTCCGCTGCTTCTACATCAATTGGAGAACCTTCTTGAACGTAATGACTTACATCCGCAATGTGAACGCCTAGCTTGTAATTGCCGTTCTCAAGCTTCGTTACTGTAACAGCGTCATCTAAATCTTTCGCATCTGCACCATCAATCGTTACGATCATTTGATCACGTAAATCACGGCGATTCTTTAAATCTTCTTCTGAAATCGTTTCTGGTACACTGTTTGCATGCTCCATCACTTCTTCAGGGAATGCTAAAGGTAAATGATGTTTATGAATGACAGATAAAATATCTACTCCTGGATCATTTTTATGACCTAGAATTTGAATAACTTCACCTTCTGCACTTAAACGGTTTTCTGGGTAGCTCGTAATTTTCACAACTACCTTATGACCTTCTACAGCACCCATTGATGCACTTTTCAAGATAAAGATATCACTCGTCCAGCGCTTATTGTCAGGTATAACAAAGCCAAAGTTTTTCGATTCTGTATATGTACCAACAAGTTCTTTCGTTCCACGCTCTAAAATGCGTACAATTGAACCTTCTTGACGTGAACCGCTCGATTGAGAACTAAGGCGTGCTAATACTGTATCGCCATGAAGTGCACCGTTTAATTCTGTAGGCGGGATGAAAAGATCATCGTCTCCCGTTTTCTTCTCGTCTGGTACAACGAATGCAAAGCCACGTGCATGTCCAATTAACTTACCTCTTACTAAATTCATCTTTTCAGGAAGACCGTAACGGTTGCTACGTGTACGAATAACAAGCCCCTTCTCTTCCATCATTACAAGTGCCTTTACAAAATCTTTAAAGCCCTCAGAACCTTCAATTCCAAATGCCTCTTCTAACTCTTGTATCGTTAGCGGTTTATACGCTTCTTCTCTCATAAATAATAACAACTTATCAATATGTTCTTGTGTAATTTCTTCCAAGCAAAAATACCTCCTTTAAAACCTTATATTATTTAGTGTATCCGAAAGATAGGGGATGTATAAAGCGAAACTTCAATACTCCCCTTATGATTTTTACAGTTTTCACAAAAAATTCCTTATGAAAAAAAGAGGCAACTAGATCTTACCAATCTAGTTGCTCCAAGAAGTTATATACATCCTCATGTAGCTCGTCACGTTGTTTATCAAGTGTAATGACATGCGTAGAGTCTTCATACCATTTAATGTCTTTTAACGTAGATTCTACACCGTTATAAATAATGTTAGCACTATCTGTATTAATCATTTCGTCATGACGGGCTTGTACAACAAATGTTGGTGCATAAATCATATCCACATTGTTACGTACGTCAGCAATTAATTGTTGTAATGCTTTTAATGTATTCATCGGTGTCTTTTGGAATTCCAACATTTCTTGTTCGATTTGCTCTGGTGATTTTTGCTCACGCTTTTTATATTCGCGGGCATATGCCAATATACCTTGGTACATCGTTTCTTCGCTCTTAATATACATCGGTGCACACATTGGTACTACACCTAAAACCGGTACTGTATAACCTAATTTTAAAGAAAATACGCCGCCAAGTGACAATCCAACAACAGCAATTTCCTCAAAACCTTTATCTTTTAAAAGCTGATATGCCTCCGTTACATCTTGCCACCAATCTTCAGGCCCTGTATGAACAAGCTCTTCTGGTGGTACACCGTGCCCTTTATAAATTGGCGCATGACAAGTATAGCCTTTCTTTTCTAAGAAACGCCCTAACATACGTACATCAGCTGAGTTCCCTGTGAATCCATGTAGTAATAAAACAGCGCGGTCTCCACCCTCAAATGTAAATGGTTTCGGAGATGCTAATTTCATCATGTACTTCTCCTCTTTCTCTTCTGTAATCTAGTCGTATTCTTTCTATATCTAGTGTACCATATTTATATTTCTATAATCTAATTAGAAACATCTTTCAAATAGCAAAACAAAAAAAGAAGAACCATTAGTACATCTTACTAACGCTTCTTCTTTCAATTCTATAAGTTTAAGTACGTAACAGCAATTGTTAATACAAAGAACAATACAGCTAAAACGATTGTAATACGGTTTAATACCGCTTCAATTCCACGTGCTTTTTGCTTACCAAATAATTGCTCTGCACCGCCTGAAATTGCACCTGAAAGGCCTGAGCTATTACTAGACTGCATAAGTACCATAACAATCATTAAAATCGATACAGTAATAAGTAAAACGGATAATAACGTATGCACTTGGCGTACCTCCTACAAAGATTCAGTTATTGTAACTGTAGCATAAATCCTATAGAAAAGCGAGAGCTATAGAGTCGCTCTCGCTTTTCTTCTATTACATAAACATCATTGCAAATAACGGTCCAAGTAAACATGTCAAAATTGCTGTTAATGTCATTGTTACCGATCCAATAACACCTTCATGTTCGTTATTTTTCATCGCTCTCATAACGCCCATAATATGAGAAGCACATCCAAATCCGATACCTTTACCAACTGAGTTTGTAACACGGCTCCATTTTAATAAGAGAGGTCCTGTAATCGTTCCAGTAATACCTGCGATAACAACGAAAGCTGCTGTTAAGGAAGGTACACCACCAACTTGTTCAGAAACGCTCATCGCAACTGGCATTGTCACCGATTTTGGTAAAGACGATAAGATTAAGCTTTTATCTGTTCCCATAAGTGAAGCAATGGCAAAATCACTAGCGATTGCAACTGTTGTACCTACTAATACCCCGCCGGCAATCGGTACAACATATTTTTGCAGAATATGACGTTGTTTATAAAGAGGAATTGCAAATGCTACAACACCGGGTCCAAGTAGCTTTGCAATCCAGCCACCACCACTTTCCATATAATGTTGATATGGTATATCAAGCACGATAAATAGGAAAGCCATTAATCCTGTTGCTACAAGCATTGGAATGGTGAATGGTGTTGGAAATAATTTATAGATTTTTTTAGATAATTGATATAATAGCACCGTAAAAAGAACCCAACCGATTCCGATTAATATTTGGCTCATCGCGACTCTCTTTCCTTCCTATTCGCAAGATATTGTCCTGTATGTCCTGCGACAATAATAATTAAAAATGTACTCGCTACAACTGTAATGAAAAGAGAAATTCCTTTACTCATAAAAAAAGCACCGTAATTCATTAAGCCAAGCGTTGGCGGAATTAATAAAAACGGCATAATAGCAACGAGTGTTTCTGCTCCTAAATCGAACCATTTCACTGGAAGAACTTTTAGGCTAAGTAAAACAAGTAAGAGGAACATCCCAATCAAACTTCCTGGAATTGGAATATTTAGCATTTCTTGCACCCAAGTTCCAACCATATAAAACACGTAAAGAGCAGCAATTTGGACAAGAATCTTTGTAAATTTCATGTTCATCATCCCTCATGTTTATACGATCTTCTGTTAATATCTTTATCATAGTATAAATTGTAAAAAGCTGCAATTTATCAACTTGACAGCAAAAACAGCCTATGTTATACGCTTACAACCTTGATATGACTGCATTTCCAAACAGAAATTACGTCAAAAACCTTGACCTAATATAAAAAGTTTTTATTTTCTGAATTTATAAGACTATTATTTCAATAAAATAATCTTTTTATCCTTAAGCTTACATATATATAAAGTGAAACTTTAATCCATGAGGATTCCCACATCCATACTGATTGTTAGCCTTCATCAAGCGGGTTTGTACGGGATAAACAAGATAGGTGGTGAACATATGCCCAAAAAAGTTCTCATTTTTTGTGATCCTGGGATTGATGATACGATGGCTCTGCTCTTAGCTTTCTTTATTGATGAAATAGAAATTATCGGTATTGTTGCTGATTACGGCAATGTCCCGAAAAAAATGGCCGTACAAAATGCTCATTTTTTTAATAACGAAACAAAGAATAGAAATATCAAGATATTCGGTGGTTCAGAACGTCCTCTTACTGGTGCCCCACCTGCATTTTTTACGGATGTACATGGGAAACAGGGGCTTGGGCCAATTATTCCAAAGGTGAATGTGACTAACGGAGAAATGGAGAATTTTTTTGAAGTTATTCCTCTTATTGAGCAGTATAAAGATGAATTAATCATTGTAAGTTTAGGAAGACTTACCTCCCTAGCAATTTTATTCATCGTATGTAAACAGTTAATGAAGCAAGTTAAATCTTACTACGTAATGGGCGGTGCCTTTTTACACCCTGGTAATGTTACCCCTATTTCCGAAGCAAACTTTTATGGCGATCCTACTGCTGCTAATATAGTCCTCCAATCTACAGCTAACATGTACATATACCCATTAAACGTCACCCAATATTCCGTCATTACACCCGAGATGGCGGAGTATATTGAAACAAAAGGAAAAGCCCCACTTGTCAAACCTTTATTCGATCATTATTACTACGGATATTATAAAGACGCCCTACCACATTTAAAGGGTAGCCCCTTCCATGACACAATGCCAATACTCGCTTTACTTGATAACTCTATGTTTACCTATCACAAATCACCTATCGTTGTCATGACAGAATCCTATGCGCAGGGGGCAAGCATTAGAGAATTTCGCTCTTTAGGAGAATCTAAGCCATTTATTGATTGGCCGAGTCATCAAATAGCAATTGATTTTGATTATAACCGCTTCTTCAAACATTTCATGTCACTTATGACTGGTGAACAATTTTAGCATAAAAAAACAGACCGTGATTTCTCACGGTCTGTCGTTATTTTCTACAATTATCGTTTGATGTTATAGAAAGATTTGATACCATCGTAAACAGCGATTTCGCCTAGTTCGTCTTCGATGCGTAATAATTGGTTGTACTTAGCAATACGGTCAGTACGGCTCATAGAACCAGTTTTGATTTGGCCAGCGTTAGTTGCAACTGCGATGTCAGCGATTGTAGCATCTTCAGTTTCACCAGAACGGTGAGATACAACTGCTGTGTAACCAGCACGTTTAGCCATTTCGATAGCTTCGAAAGTCTCAGTTAAAGTACCGATTTGGTTAACTTTAATTAAGATTGAGTTAGAGATACCTTTTTCGATACCTTCAGCAAGTTTTTGAGTGTTAGTTACGAATAAATCGTCACCAACTAATTGTACTTTATCACCGATACGCTCAGTTAATAATTTGTGACCATCCCAGTCGTTTTCGTCTAAACCATCTTCGATAGAGATGATTGGGAAGTCTTTGCAAAGCTCTTCGTAGAAATCAACCATTTCTGCAGAAGTTAAGCCAGTACGGCCTTCGCCTGCAAGGTCATATTTACCAGTTTCTTTGTTGTAGAACTCAGAAGAAGCAACGTCCATTCCTAAGAATACGTTCTCGCCAGCTTTGTAACCAGCTTTTTCGATAGCTTCGATGATTACTTCTAAAGCTTCACGGTTAGAACCAAGGTTTGGAGCGAATCCACCTTCGTCACCTACTGCAGTGTTAAGACCTTTGTCATGTAATACAGCTTTAAGTGCATGGAATACTTCAGCACCCATACGGATTGATTCTTTGAATGTTGGAGCACCAACTGGTAAGATCATGAACTCTTGGAAGTCAACGTTGTTATCAGCGTGAGAACCACCGTTGATGATGTTCATCATTGGAGTTGGTAATTGTTTTGCATTGAATCCACCAAGGTAACGGTATAATGGAAGACCTACGAAGTCAGCTGCTGCGTGAGCTACTGCCATAGATACACCAAGGATAGCGTTAGCGCCTAGTTTACCTTTGTTTGGAGTGCCATCTAATTCGATCATAGCACGGTCAATACCAGCTTGGTCAGTTACATCGAAACCAGCGATTTCTGGAGCGATAATTTCATTAACGTTGTTTACTGCGTTAACAACACCTTTACCAAGGTAACGAGATTTGTCACCGTCACGTAATTCTACTGCTTCGTGCTCACCAGTAGATGCACCACTTGGTACGATAGCGCGTCCGAAAGCACCGCTTTCTGTGTAAACTTCTACTTCTACAGTTGGGTTACCACGAGAGTCAAGGACTTCGCGAGCATAAACATCAATAATTGTTGACATAATAAATTCTCTCCTTTTTATATAAGCAAATTATTTAATAATTGTTTTACCTGTCATTTCTTTCGGTTGTTCCACATTTAAAAGTGTAAGCATTGTTGGAGCGATATCTCCTAAAATACCACCTTCACGAAGCTCTACATCATTTTTTGTAACGATGAAAGGAACCGGGTTAGTTGTATGAGCTGTCATCGGCTCGCCATCAGCAGTTAACTCCTGATCGGCATTACCATGGTCAGCAGTAATAAGTGCTACACCATCTTTTGCAAGAATCGCTTCTACAACTTTTCCTAAACATTCGTCAGTTGCTTCTACTGCTTTAATCGTTGGTTCCATCATCCCAGAATGGCCAACCATATCACAGTTTGCAAAGTTAAGAATGATAACATCATGTTTATCATTTTCGATTTCATTTACTAAAGCGTCCGTTACTTCGTAAATGCTCATTTCAGGTTTCAAGTCATACGTTGCAACCTTCGGTGAGTTAATTAAGATACGCTCTTCTCCTGGGAATTCAGCCTCACGACCACCGCTAAAGAAGAATGTAACGTGCGGATACTTTTCAGTTTCCGCGATGCGAAGTTGCTTTAATCCCGCTTGCGCAACAACTTCACCTAAAGTGTTATCAAGGTTCATTGGCTTGAATGCCACGTAACCATTTACAGTTTCACTGAAGTGTGTCATACATACGAATTCTGGAATGTGAGGTACTTTTTCACCACGATCGAACTCACGGAAGTCTTCGTTTGTAAATACACGAGCAATTTGAATTGCACGGTCTGGACGGAAGTTATAGAAGATAACTGCATCATCATCATTGATTGTTGCAACTGGCGTGTTATCTTCGTTAACAATTACAGACGGCAATACGAATTCATCATAGATACCGTTCGCATAAGAGTCTTCTACACACTCTTCTGCTGATTTATAAGTAGGGCCTTCACCATTCACCATAGCACTGTAACATTTTTCTACGCGATCCCAACGCTTGTCACGGTCCATGGAGTAATAACGACCAGAGATAGTCGCGAATTGTCCTACTCCTGTTTCTTTAATTACTTCATTTGTTGCATCGATATAACCTTTTGCTGTTTGTGGTCCAACATCGCGGCCGTCTAAGAACGCATGGATATAAACTTTCTCCACACCTTCTTTTGCTGCTAAGCGAAGAAGAGCAAACATATGGTTCATGTGACTATGCACACCACCATCAGAAAGTAAACCGAATAAATGAAGAGCAGTACCTTTTTCTTTTACGCTTTTAATTGCATTTTGGAATGTTTCGTTCTGATCGAACTCACCTTCACGAATTGCAACGTTTACGCGTGTTAAGCTTTGATATACTATGCGGCCAGCACCAATATTTAAGTGACCAACCTCAGAGTTACCCATTTGACCTTCTGGAAGACCTACTTCCTCACCACAAGCTGTAAGCGTTGTATGAGGGAATTTGTTCCAGTAACCATCAAAATTAGGTTTCTTAGCTTGCGCTACAGCATTCCCGTGAGTTTCTTCACGAAGTCCGAAACCGTCAAGGATGATTAAAGCTGTTGGCTTTCTCATTTTACCGCCCCCAGAAGACCTAAGAACGAAGCAGGCTCTAAGCTAGCACCGCCAACTAAAGCGCCGTCGATGTCAGATTGTGCCATATACTCTTTAATGTTTTCTGGTTTTACGCTACCGCCGTATTGAATACGAACAGCTTCTGCAGCTTCTGGAGAAACAGCTTCTGCAACAACTTTACGGATGTGCGCACATACTTCATTTGCATCTGCAGAAGAAGAAGATTTACCTGTACCGATAGCCCAGATAGGCTCATAAGCGATAACAGTTGCTTTAACTTGCTCTTCTGTTAAACCTGCAAGTGCTTTTGTCACTTGACCTGCTACTAGATCAAATGTTTTTCCGCTTTCGCGCTCTTCTAAAGTCTCACCACAACATACGATTGGTGTTAAACCATGTTCAAATGCTGCTAGAGTCTTTTTGTTTACTGATTCATCTGTTTCAGCAAACATTTCACGACGCTCAGAGTGGCCAAGTACTACGTAGCCTACTTTTAAGTCGCTAAGTGCTACTGGGCTAATTTCACCAGTGAATGCACCATTTTTTTCGAAGTGCATGTTTTGTGCACCTACTTGTAAATCAGTTCCTTCAGTTGCTGCTACAAGGCGCTCTAAGAATAGAGCTGGAGAGCAAACTACTGCATCAACAGCTGAAGCTGCTGGGATTTGACCTTTAACTTCCTCTACGAAGCTAACTGCTTCAGATAGAGTTTTATTCATTTTCCAGTTACCTGCGATAATTGGTTTACGCATGCTTTGCACCGTCCTTTTTCTTTGGCTGCTACTTATTTGTCGTTAAGACAAACTACACCTGGAAGCTCTTTACCTTCCATGAATTCTAATGACGCACCGCCGCCAGTAGAAATGTGGCTCATTTTATCAGCCATACCGAATTTTTCAACAGCTGCTGCAGAGTCACCACCGCCGATAACAGAGTATGTATCTTCTGCATCTGCTAATGCTTGTCCTACTGCTTTTGTACCTTCTGCGAATGGAGTCATTTCGAATACACCCATTGGTCCATTCCATACAACAAGCTTAGAGTTTTTAATTACATCTGCATAAATTTCACGTGTTTTAGGACCGATGTCTACGCCTTCCCAGTTAGAAGGGATAGAGTCGATACCAACGATTTGAGTTGTTGCAGTTTCAGAGAATTCCTCAGTGATTACAACATCAACTGGCATGTAGAAGTTTACGCCTTTTTCTTTTGCAAGTTGCATAAATTCTTTAGCTAGTTCAATCTTGTCGTCTTCACATAGAGATAGACCAATTTCATGACCTAAAGCTTTAACGAACGTGTAAGCAAGTCCGCCACCGATGATTAAGTTATCTACTTTGTCTAATAGATGACGAATTACACCGATTTTATCTTTTACTTTCGCACCACCAATAATAGCTGTAAATGGACGTTCTGGGTTAGAAAGTGCTTTACCTAATACATCTAACTCTTTTTCCATTAATAGACCAGATACTGCTGGTAGGTAGTCTGCGATACCTGCTGTAGAAGCGTGAGCACGGTGAGCTGCACCGAATGCATCGTTTACGAAGATGTCAGCAAGTGCTGCAAATTCTTTCGCAAGTTCTGCATCGTTCTTTTCTTCGCCCGCATAGAAACGTACGTTTTCAAGAACTAATACGTCGCCTTCGTTCATTGCTGCAACCATTTCTTGTGCAACTGGTCCGAATGCTTCGTCTGCTTTTTTAACATCTTTACCAAGAAGCTCGCCTAAACGTGCTGCTACTGGAGTAAGACGTAATTCTTCTACCGCTTGACCTTTTGGACGGCCTAAGTGGCTTGCTAAAATAACTTTCGCACCTTGCTCTACTAAATATTGAATTGTAGGAAGAGCTGCACGGATACGAGTTTCATCTGTAATTTTGCCTTCTTTCATAGGTACGTTGAAATCAACGCGGCAAAATACACGCTTACCTTTTAAATCTACGTCACGAATTGATTTTTTGTTCATTGGATTTCCCTCCGACTACTAGTTAGGATTGACAAAACCCATTCAAAAGCTTAACACATTTGCTTTTAAAACGAAAGAAGAGAGAGAGGGAACAAACCCTCTCCCTCGTTTTGTCATTGATTGCTTATATAATTAAGAATTAAAGACCTTTAGAAGTCATGTAAGCTGCTAAGTCTACTACGCGGTTAGAGTAACCAGTTTCGTTATCGTACCAAGAAAGTACTTTAACCATGTTACCTTCCATTACCATTGTAGATAATGCATCGATTGTAGAAGAAGCTGTACATCCGTTATAGTCGATAGATACTAATGGCTCTTCGCTGTATCCAAGGATACCTTTTAATTCGCCTTCAGCTGCTGCTTTGAATGCTGCGTTTACATCTTCAACTGTTACTTCTTTGTCAAGTTCAACAACTAAGTCAACAAGAGAAACGTTAGCAGTTGGAACACGTACAGCGCCACCGTTTAATTTACCTTTAAGTTCTGGTAATACTAATGCTACAGCTTTAGCTGCACCAGTAGATGTTGGGATCATGTTTTCAGCTGCTGCACGAGCACGACGTAAATCTTTGTGTGGTAAGTCTAAGATTTGTTGGTCGTTAGTGTAAGAGTGAATTGTTGTCATCATTCCGCGTTTTACGCCGAATTTTTCGTTTAATACTTTAGCGAATGGAGCTAGACAGTTTGTAGTACAAGAAGCGTTAGATACTACGTTGTGGTTAGCTGCATCGTATTGTTCGTGGTTAACACCCATAACTACAGTGATATCTTCGTCAGAAGCTGGAGCTGAGATGATAACTTTCTTAACTGATCCACCTAAGTGTTTTTCAGCGTCTGATTTTTTAGTGAAACGGCCAGTAGATTCTACTACTACTTCTACTCCGTAGTCGCTCCATGGTAATTGAGCTGGGTCACGCTCAGCGATAACTTTAATTTCTTTACCGTTAACAACGATACTGTTTTCGTTAGCAGATACTTCTGCATTTAAAGTTCCGTGAACTGTGTCATATTTTAAAAGGTGAGCTAATGTTTTAGCATCTGTTAAGTCGTTGATTGCTACTACTTCTACCTCAGAGTTGTTAAGAGCTGCGCGGAATACGTTACGTCCGATACGTCCAAATCCATTAATACCAATTTTAGTCATTTGAATTTCCTCCTTGGGGGATTATATTAAAGGGTAAAACCCTTTGTTAACTGTTTTGCTGCACCTTCATCTGTAATTAGAATTGAAGTGTGCCCTTGTTTAATTACAGCCTGTATTGCTTTTGCCTTTGAAGAACCTCCAGCGACTGCAACAACGTGAGATACATTTTGTAAATCCTCAAGTTGCATACCAACTGTTCTTACTTTATGAACAACATTTCCTTCTTCATTAAAGTAGTAACCGAAAGCTTCGCCAACTGCTTCGCTTGCCTGAATCTTTAACCAATCTGCTTCTGAAGTACTTCTGCGACGTGCCATTGTTAACGCATCACCTATTCCATGAATGACGATATTGGAAGATCGAATCAACTCAAGAACTTCTTTCACGGAAGGCTCTGTCACAATAGACGCATATGCTTCGCTACTAACATGGTCTGGAACATACAATAAGCGATAATTACTCATCGTATTTTGCGCCATCTTGGCACAAATGGTATTGGCTTCTAATTCAACACCTTCTCCAATTCCACCACGTGCTGGGACAAATAGCATATGTAAATCTTTGCAATCAAGTTGCATCATGTCCGCAGCAGCAGCTAGCGTAGTTCCTCCAGCCACAGCAACGATATTATTCGCTGTCAGACGGTCTTTTATACAAGTCACACAAGCACGGCCCATCTCCAGTTTGACCCAAGGTGATTCATCACTATCACCAGGGACAACGAAAACTTCATCCAAGTCTAATGTTTCCTTAAGTTGTTTTTCTAAAACCTTTAACCCGGAAATTTCTTTCATAAAGTCTTCCAAAGCAAGAACTAAAGCTGTTCCTTCTTCTGTCAAAGTCATTCCAGAAGAAGCGACGTGAACTAAGTTTTGTTCTTTCAAAACTTGAACTTCACTTCGCAATACTCGTTCTGTCATACCGAGGCTTGCTGATAAGTTTCTTCTTCCAATCGGCTGCATGAGCCTAATGTATTGAAGAATTTGCATTCTCGTTTGCATAACAGGTAGCAGATCAGGTAATAATTTTTTTGTGTTCTGAATCCATGAGCGCATATCTTTTCTCCTCACTACATTGGTTCATTTTCCCTCGGTGGTCACTTTACGTCCCGTAGTGACATTTTGTGTCCCACGTGGGTTAAAAAAATAATCCCTGCTACGTGTATTATTGTAACAGGAGATAGAAACTTATTCAACTCTTAACTGCATTCTTTATATAGTTTATTATGACACCTTTGTGAATGTTACCATATTCTACTTGTTTTCCGTCTATTTCTACAACCGGAATCATTAAGTGATATTTTTCTAAAAGGTCATGATCTTCATATATATCTATTTCCTCAATTTGAAAAGAATATTCACATTGTACTTCCTGCAAAACTTGTTTCGCCTGCACGCAAAGACCACAATCCTTTTTTGTATACAGCACAACTTTCATCTTCTTCACCTATCCGATTGTTTTTCGCAATGACGAAGCTGGGATATGCATTTGTTCTCTATACTTCGCCACCGTTCTTCGAGAAATAACAATTTCATGCTCTTCTTCTAATAATTTTGAAATCTTTTGATCTGAGAGTGGCTTTTTCTTATTCTCTGCTTCCACAAGCGTTTGAATAAACTGTTTCACTCGCTTCGTTGAAACTGCCTCATCCTCTGTCGTCGAAACTGCATTACTAAAGAACGATTTCATCTCAAATAAACCGTGTGGCGTTTGCACATACTTATTTCTTGTTGCACGACTAATCGTAGACTCATGCACACTTAGCTCTTCCGCCACCTCTTTTAAAGCGAGCGGCTTTAAATACGCTGGACCTTCCCAAAAGAAATCACGTTGTTTTTCCATAATAATCGTCATCACTTGCAGAAGTGTTTGTTTTCTCTGTTTCAAACTGCGCATAATCCATTGCACATGCTGATACTTTTCTGAAACGTAAGACGCTACTTCACTTTCACTATTATTAAGAAGCGCACTGTACTCAGAGTGAATTTCAATTCTCGGCATATTTCTCTCATTCATCTGTAAAACGAGGCGATCGCCTTCTTTTTTCACTGCCATGTCAGGCACAATATACAGTGGTTTATCCGAAGAATACGCAAGGCCCGGTTTCGGCTGCAATGATGTAATACAGTTCACCGCCGATTGTAATTCTTCATTACTACACTTCAGCACATGAACGAGCTTTCGCCAATCCTTCTTCACGAAATAAGCAAAGTGCTCCTCTACAACATCTTCCGCTAATCCATTTCTTCTTTGTAAGCGCTTCAATTGCAAGGTTAAACATTCCTGAATATTACGCGCTCCTACCCCTGCTGGCTCAAGTGATTGGACAATCTCTACAGAGCGATCGACTACATGAATATGCGCAGAAAGGAGATCTGCTAATTCTTCATTCGTTTCTTGTAAATACCCATTTCCATCCATGTTCATAATAATGAAAGAAGCTATTTTTCGCTCTTCTTCTTCTATTTTATAATACTGTATTTGATTTAATAAATGTTGCTGAATCGTTGTAGAATCCACACTGTAGATTTCCATCTGATTCTCGACTTGTTTGCTGGTACTTTTACTGTTGTTAGAGCTCTTCTTCTTCTTCTCCCTCTCAAAACCACCTAACTCAATAAGGGGATTCTCTAACGATTGCTCATACAAAAACTCCGATAATTCTTGTACATTATACTGAAGCATTGTAATCGCTTGCCTTAACTCTTGTGTCATTGCCAAACGTAAGCTTTGTTCTTGTAAAAGACTTGCCTTCAAACTAATCTCCCCCTTGTTTCTATTGTACAATAAGTTTGGTAAAAGGAGAATCCTCACGCAGACGCCCATTCCAAAATATTATTAATTTATATGTATTAATGATATTTACAACTTACAACCGAAATTTGAATAATATTGAAAGAAAATAATAAAGTGAAACTTTAATCAACCCTCACCAATCGGGCTTTTACGGGTAGACGCCCCCCACCTAACTTCTTTGCTTCCGCTGAATTTTGAGG
Organism: Bacillus sp. ok061; assembly: GCF_900108285.1. NCBI lineage: Bacteria > Bacillati > Bacillota > Bacilli > Caryophanales > Bacillaceae > Bacillus > Bacillus sp. ok061. The sequence goes on from NZ_FNUW01000011.1 coordinate 50,282, forward strand.
TGGGGGTCTTACTGCCCGTTAATGCGGGATAAACTCATGTTTTGTCACCACATACTAATAGTAACTCTTAATTTTATATATAACAACATTAAATTTATCTCTGTTCAATTCCAAAATAAAAAGAGCAGTTTAGGTATAGTGACACTTCACTATGCCTAACTACTCTTTTACGATTCTTAATTAAGGAAGAAACCTCTTATTTAAAGCTAAGGAACTTTGATTCCTAATTACATATGAATCATAGAGATAATCGTTCGATTCACTAGACGCTCCTTGAATTCCTCTCATCTCTTCCACAGACAACTCAACTATTTTTTTCACGCTTCTCTCGCCACTACTATCCATCATTTTTTGTTTTCTTTTCGAAAAAAATCCCATTATTTATTCCCCCCTACAATTAATTATTTTTTAACAATTGACTAAATTTAAGGCTCTTACCACTTCTTAATACACCTTTCGGATAGACCTTCGCTGCAAACATAGCAATTAAGCTGATGCTAGCCAATAATACAACCATAGATGTAATAATTTCTAAACTCCCAACAGATCCATTAATAATCCTAACTACCATACTAATTGGAGCTGTAAACGGAACATATGATGTCACCCTTGATACTAGCCCTTCAGGGTTATCAAGTACTACTAACAACTCGACCACTAAGCTTCCCATCAATATAAGAGTAATCGGCATCGTTGTTCCGGATAATTCTTCTGGCCTGCTTACCATAGAACCAAACACCGCGAAAAGTGCCGCATAAACGAAGTAACCGAGAACAAAATATAACAAGAAATATGCAGCATGCTCACCTGTAATCATATTTACATCAATATTCACTCAAAAAAACGAATCCGATACCTTGAAAATTCCAGATTTAATATATAACGCCATACTAAAGAAGAAAATAAATAACTGTGTCAAACTAGCAAGACCGACTCCTAAAATTTTCCCGAAAACCATATGGACAGGAGATACTTTTGTAACCATCACTTCCATAACACGGGAGGCTTTCTCTGATGCAACTGCTGTCGCTATAGCATTTCCATATGAAGTGATTGCTAAGTACATAATCGCTACTAATAAATATACTAGTAAAAATGAACTTGTTTCTTCGTTATTTAAGTTCTGCTTTGTCGCTTGCACGTTCATCGTCAGTGATTTCACAGCCTCTTCTGATAACTGTTGTTTAACTACCGCACTTTGAAAATACTGATTTTGTACAAATACCTGTGCACTTTGAATCAACTTAGGATTATCCAGCTTCATAAAGTAATCTAATACTGGTTCAGCACCCGCACCCTCTTTTAATATAAAGAGCGCTTCGACTTTCCTATCTAACAATTCTTGCTTATATTGATTTAATTTTGTTTTATCTCCTAAAGACCAATCCCATTCTGGAAGAGCTTTACTAAGACTAGATTGATCCACCGTAACATTAGGTGCTTCAGAAATAAATACAACCTTTGCTTTTTCTTTCTCTCCAGAAAACTTTTGTACTAAAGTTGGAAAAGAGAATAAGAATATCCCTCCTCCTATTAATAATAATGTCATCCCAATAAATATTTTCGTCCTCACACGGTCCCAGTAAGTTTGCCCTAAAACAATCCAGAAATTCCTCATTACTTATGCACCCGCCTTTTCAACAAAGATTTGATGTAAAGAAGGCTCTTTAATAGAAACATCTCGGATATATTGTTTAGTTTTAATATCTTCAAGCAGCGAAAATGCATCCTCTCCATCATTAACTTTAATCATGAACGTACGATTAACTTTTTCAAAATTGAAATTTTTCTTCTTAAGAATAGGTTCAATATCCCCTTCCGTTTGCAACGTCATATATTTGTACTGATAACTTTTCTTAATATCTGACAAAGCACCCGATAATACAAGTTGACCGTTTTTCATAATACAAATTTCCTCACAGAACGTTTCTACACTGTCCATTTGATGACTACAAAAGATAATCGTTTTTCTTTGCGCAATTAACTCGAGCACAACATTTTTTAACATCTCTGCATTTACAGGATCCAATCCACTAAATGGCTCATCTAGTATGATGAATTCCGGATTATGCAATATCGCTGAAATCAATTGAATCTTTTGTTGATTTCCCTTTGACAATTCCTCTGTTTTCTTCTTTAAATGTGGTGTCATTTCTAATTTTTCTAGCCATTGTAACGCATGTCTTTTTGCAAGATTAGCTGGCATTCCTTCTAACTTGCCGAAATACACCAATTGCTCCACTACATTCATTTTCGGGTATAATCCACGCTCTTCTGGTAAATAGCCAATAGATAGGTCTTTCTTTGAAAAAGGGCGATTATTCCATAGAATTTGGCCGCTATCCGGTTTGATTAAATCTAAGATCATACGAATCGTTGTCGTCTTACCAGCACCATTCCGGCCCAGCATCCCTAAAATTCCACCTTCTTCTACACGTATATTTAAATCATTAACGGCTTTATATTCACCAAATGTTTTATTTAATCCTTGAATTTCAAATGCCATATATAACATCCCCTTTTAGCTTTTTACGAAATAAATAACCGCCATTCCTAATGCAATCCCGCCTACCATCAACAAAAACTTTTTCATCACTATTGCCTCCTTCATTTACTTGTTAAGTTGTATCTTTATCATAGACTTCTTTCTGATGCTATTGTCCGCAATCCGTACTGTATTTACCGTAAAAAAGGCGAACCACTCTTATGTGGTTCACCGCAATTTCAACAGATGACATTGATTGTATGAAAACTTCTTAAATGTTATTATAAAAATATTCAGAAATTAAACGATATACCTACAAAGAGAGGTGTCTAAACCGTTGCAGATACAACGTAACTTCGTTTTCATTTTATGTGTAACTATCCTGTATTTTTGTTTACAAGGCTATATCTTATATAAAATAAACCAACCATATAGTGGAGTTCTTATTTCTAAAACAGACTCAACTGCATACACAATAGCAAAAATTAAATCCTCCGGTTGGGCTTTTCATACGGACTTAAAAGAAGGAGATATAATCTATTCGATAAATAAAGAAAAGCCTCATTTAGGAATACTTCCTGGATATCAAAACCAATCACTAAATGCATCTGAAATACAAATTAAAAAAGACGATATCACCCAAACTTATAAAGGAACACAACATTTTATTGATTCTCGTGACAAAATTATTTCTGTATACTTTCCCTTCCTACTCGCTTTTATTTGTTTAGGGTTATCTATTTTTCTTTATACAAAGAAGCCTTTGAACCGGGAAACATTCTTTTTGATCACGTTTCTATTCATGACTTCCTCAAGTCTTCTAATCGCAGTTGAATCTGGTAAAGGTGATTTTATCGCTCTCATTATTTTAAGTATTGTATTTCAAGGTACACCTATGTCTCTCATTTTATTGTTGAATGAATTATTCAAGAAAAAACAACTATACGTTATTTCTATGAGATTTCTAAAAATCGATATTACAATCGGCATTATTTTACTATTACTCTCTAATTTAACGATGTTCATTCCATTTCCGATAGTTAATACCGATGGATTAGAACTAATTTACCTTTCAATAAATATTATCTTTTGTATATATTTTTTAATCCGTGCCTATATCAAATATCACAGTACAGTACATAAACCATTTTTAAAATTAATGCTCACGATTCATTCCATTGCCTTCTTTCCGTTCGTTACACTCTATGCTCTTCCAGATGCAATATTCAGAACACCGATTCTCTCAGCAGGTATTGGAGCTATGTTCCTAATCACTCTTCCAATCGGTTATTTTTATTTAGTAGCGACGAAGCAGATTTTTGATATAGAGTTTGTATTTGATCGTTTACGGTATTACGCATTTCTGTCACTAATTCCAACTCTATTAATTGCAATCATTACGAGCTGGAGCATTTATTACAAAGACAATTTTCTCTCTCGACTACTGCAAAGTTTTATTATTATTTTTCCGTTAAACATTCTATTTCTCATATTAAAAGAAAGATTAGATTTTACATTCCGTAATCACCTCTTTCGGACTAAAACAAACTTATACGTAAACATTGAACAGTTTACCGCACAGCTATCATCTATTATGAAAACAGAAGAGTTAGAGAAAAAATTCACTAATGAAATCATTTCGATGTTGAAACCTTCTTTTATTCTATTTGTTCAATATGATATGAAAGACAACACATATACACTCTGTAACGGATATGGACAAACGAAAGATTTCACACTTTCTAAAAAGAAAAAATGGAGTATGGCAGCATTACTAATTAATGATTTATTAGAGGATGATGGATGCATCGGCATTTACTTATACTCTACTAAACATATAAAACACTACATCTGGATTGGAAGAAAAGTGAATAATATTAAATATAATACGCATGAAAAATCATGGTTCATCACTGTCACGACATACGTCCGTCTTATTTACGAAAACTTGTATACCATTAATGAAATTATTCATTCTCTAGAGCAGGAGAGTTTAGAATCCAAAACAAATTCTGCAAGCTTATCACGCCTACTCTTTCAAATTTCTGAACAAGAAAGGCGCCGACTCGCTTCAGATTTACACGACTCTGCATTACAAGATCAAATCGTATGGTACCGTAAACTAGATTCTTTACTAAAAAACAAATCCGTTCCACTAGAATTTAAAAATGAACTAAAAAAAATTCGCTTCGGTATGCACGATGTAATACAACAAATTCGCGATACATGTAATGAATTGCGTCCATCACTTTTATCAGACGCTGGTTTAATTGGTGCATTAAGAGAATTGCTAGCCCAAACACAATTACGTGTGCAATTTCAAATTCAATTTGATCATGAATCAATTCAAGAACATTATTACGATTTTGACAAAATTTTATCTTTATATCGTATCATTCAAGAACTACTAACAAACGCAGATAAACATTCCGAGGCAACTATCGTATCGATTTTTTTATGGGAAGAGAATAACTGTATTTTCCTAGACTACCGAGACAACGGCAAAGGTTTTAATATAGACACTCCCTACTCCCCTAAGCAGCATATGGGGCTTTCTGGTATAAAAGAAAGGCTTCAATCAATTGGTGGAGAAATACATATAGTATCCGCAGCTAAAAAAGGACTTCAAGTAAACATTACAGTTCCGAGGTGGTAAATAATGATTCGAGTATTAATCGTAGATGATCATCAAATTGTAGGTGAAGGAACCAAGAGCATGATTGAATTAGAAGAAGATATGCAAGCAGAATATATTTTAAATGAACAGGAAGCACTTATAAAAAGTGACGCTACACCTTTTGACGTATATCTCTTGGATATGAATATGCCCAATTGTAGTGGTATTGAACTCGCCCAGAAAATATTACATATTCAAACAGATGCAAAAATCATTTTATACACAGGTTTTGAATACATATCCCAATTTAATTTATTAATAAACTCTGGTATCAGCGGAATTATTAGTAAATCAGCATCTCAGCAAGAGCTTTTAATGGCAATTCGTGCAGCTGTAAACGGATATACTTTGCTTCCTATTTCTTTATTACGTCAACTACGTACAGACGATATAACAACTCAACAAATTGAAAATAAAACCGCTCTTCTTACACAAAAAGAATTAGAAATCTTAGAATCCGTCTCTAAAGGAAGTAGCAATAAACAAATTGCTGATGAACTGTACATGAGTTCAAGAGCTGTAGAATACAACCTAACAAAAATCTTCAAAAAATTAAAAGTAGGATCCAGGTCCGAAGCATTAACAGAAGCAATGAGACAAGGCATTTTGAAAGTACACGTATAAAATAAAACTCCTATCAGTTTATTTTGTTTAGCCCTCGAATAATGGAATAAATAAAAAAGTCCTAACCTACAAAACATAAGTTAGGACTTTTTGACGCGCCCAGAGGGATTCGAACCCCCGGCAGACGTGGTACCGGAAACCACCGCTCTATCCGACTGAGCTATGGGCGCATGAGATTATGATAATATCAACGGTTTGCCTCCGTCTTCTTCCGATTTGTTCTTACCGAAAGTTAAACGTAGGATACGAACACCAACACGTAGACGTTCGTTTCTTTACATATGGATATTATATCCTGACGCTAACCTAATACGCAAGCATAAAAATCTCGTCTACACTAGCCTTAGCACGCAGTTTTCCTACTTTCGTTTCCCCCTCTTAATCTACTTAAATCGAAATAGAACGCATATAAGCCCATAACTGTTCATCACATTAAATCTAATCGTCTAGAATTGCGTCTCTCGGTATCGCAATTTCCGTATATAGTCTATAAAAAGAAAGACAGACGAAGTGATGCCCGTCCATCTCCGCACTATTTTATATATTTTGATCGCATGCTAAATATATCTTCGCCCTCGTGAATACCCGCCGCTCCCTTCCTCACGTTTTTTACGACAGTCCAATTTGGGTTAGTTTCATCACCGATGTTCTGTATTGTAAAGTTGCCGTCACCATATTTTCGGTGACCTTCTGCCAATTTCTCCGTTATATCATTCTCGTTTGCTCTCGCCATCTTTGCGCCATCTCCCTTTTTATACAACCTTCTTAAACTGTCCAACCAATCACACGTCCAGTCAATTGGAGATTCTCGTTTTCCGCTTCGATTAATTGTAACACACTATCGGTGATAAGTTCCGATAACGGCTGCGTTTGGTACTGTAATCTAGTCGTTATCCGTCGCCTGCCGTTATCTCTTCGCTTACTACGTTTTTAACTTCTTCTTCATTTTTCATCGCTCCAATTCGCTTTAGTACGGCAATATATGCCGCCAATTGAAAACCGCTGGGCTTCCCTCCTTTCTGCGTTCCCACATTTATTCATCAGATCCCTCTTGCTCGTTCTTTTGATCTTTCTAATCGCGCTAACTCTTGTGCTATCTTCTCGATGTCCTGATCGTCACGTACATTCATTTCCGCGACATTGATAACGACATTCTTAGTAACATTCTCGCTCTTTTTGTCGTCCTTGTTGTCGAATATCGAACTTGTGTTACTAGGTCGATGCGCAGTACGAAGGGCATTAAATAAATTCGCCTGCTGCGCTTGTGTTAATACCATCTCGTTTTTAAGCAGTCGCGCATCTACTTCGTCGAATTTCGGGCGGTGCGCTGCAAGTCCCGCGGGCGATCCGCCATTATGATACTTCGGTCGCTTCGTAGTTTGCGATAATGTACCGCCGTTGTGTCGCTTTTCCGCATTACCGAATATGTTCGATACTGTACGTGTGATAGACTCTTTGATGTTGATAATGACGTCTTTGAATTCGGTTTTCGTCGCTTCCTTCTTAATTTCCGCTAGACGCGCTTTCGCCTCTTTGTCGTTCATGTTTAGATTTTTCGTAACTTCCTCTTTCATTTGCCTTTCAGCGTCGGCGTTCTTCTTCTCGACGTCCGCGATGTCACCTTTCGTCTTCTTCGTATTTTCTTTCTGCGCATCCTTATCGGCTTTTGCATTTTTGGAATCGAAATCCGACGTATCGCCTTTCGTCTTCTTCGTGTTCTCTTTTGACCCTTTCTTATCGGCTTCGGCGTTCTTCTTCTCGTGATCCGACGTATCACCCTTCGTCTTTTTAACGTTTTCCTTAGATCCTTTTTTATCCGCTTCGGCATTCTTCGCATCAAAGTCCGAAGTATCTCCCTTCGTTTTCTTGTTGATCGGCTTTTCTAGTTCGTTATTCATATCGATAGCCTGATCCTGCACTGCCTTAACGCCATCTTTAAACATCTTCGCTTGATTTTCCGCTTGCTGAATGCTGCCCTTCGCATCTTGTAACTTATCGACCATTTTGTTCGATGCGTCTAACGATTGCTGCTGCTCCTTAGTAAGTCCGCCCGCTGCTTCTTTCTGCTTTTCTAGCGCTTCGACGTTCTTTATTTCACCCTTTAATTTATCGTTAATCATACTAACCGCGTTCGACATTTCACCGCTAACGCCCGCCGCTGCCATTTGTTCCTCGATAACGGCTTTTGTAATTTTATCGTACTGCATCGATTTACCGTTTAACGCTAAAGTCTGCGCATTAAATTCCTGCGTTGCCGATTGTGCTTCGCGATATTCTTCACGCGCTTTTTCCGTGATCTTGTTTTGTTTCTCTAGCTGCTCGCCCGCGAACTTCGCTTTCTCCGTCATTTTTCCGTTTGAATCCGCTAATGTAGAATTATAAGCCGCCTGTAATCGCTCGGATTCCTTTTGCTGCGTGTTATACTCTTTTTCTAACTTCGGTAATTCCTTTTTAACTTCACGCGCCTTTTCTAATGCCTTCGTATAGTTCTCTAGATCCTTCGCTTGGCTCATCATTAATTTAGATTGTGCTAAAATTAATTCTTCTCGCTGCATTTGTCGATATTGATCCGATAGTTTACGCGCTTCGTCCGCAGTTTTAGCGATTGCATTTCCCTTCCCGTCGAATGCCGTAGCCGTCGCAGGTGCTTTAGAAATAATCTCGTCGTTAGCTTTGAGATACTTGTCCATCTCCTCTTTTGTAACGCCCGCTTTCTTACCTAACGCTTCGTACTCTTCGATTAATTTTTTCTTAGAATCACCTTCTTCGGTTCGCTTGATCTCGTTTTGTATATCTTTGTAACGCAGTAACTCGTCGGTACTTAATTTAATTTTACCTTTTAACTCGTCGTGCGTATTCGCTAACTCGTCTAGATTTTTAGCATCTTCACCTAATTTTTTATATGTGTCTAAATTAACGTCTTGTAGCTCTTGTGTTTCTTTCTTCGCACTCTTTACATAAGTCGTTAACCCTGCGATAGCTGCACCAACTAGCGATATAGCTGCGACGTATGGATTCGCCTTCATCGCGCCTTGTAATATCTTTAGCGCACCGACTACCTTTCCGATATTCGTCGAGACTACCATTAATCCCGTAGCTGCTGCCGCTGCTGATAATCCTGCCGATAAAAATGCGGGATCGATGCTCGCTAATCCTGATACAAGCGCCGTCGCTCCATTAACTACCGCCGTAAATGCAGGTAATAACGTTGTACCTAATCCGATCGCTAGACCTTCCATCGCTGATTTAGCTGCGTTCCATGCGCCGACGAGCGTTTCTTGTTGGATCTTCGCTACTCGTTCCGCAGTTCCGCCCGATAATTCTAATTCTGTTTTATAGTCCTGTAACGACCCTTGTCCCTGCTCTAGTAATGCGAGGAAACCCGCACTTGCTTCCGTTCCGACTAATTGTGCCGCAGTAACAGTTTTTTGTGCGTCCGTCATTCCGTCCATCTTAGAACTAATGTGACCGATCAATTCGGGAAGTGGTTTGAACTGTCCGTTTGAATTTACTACGCTGATCCCTAGCTTATCGAAGGCTTTCGCAGTTTGTCCCGTCGGATTCGCTAATGATAGTAACATCGCACGTAATGACGTACCTGCTTGCGATCCCTGTATACCTGCGTCCGACATTTTCGCTACTGCCGTCGCTGCGTCGGTCATATCCCAACCTAACGCGTTCGCTACTGGTGCAACGTATTTCATCGCCATACCTAATTGATTCATATCAGTATTTGCCGTAGTGAATGTCTTCGCTAGGATATCCGCTGCTTTGCTCGTATCCTTCGCCTCTAGTCCAAAACCTGTCATGATGTTTGATGCGATATCTGCCGCCGATCCTAAATCGATCGCCCCTGCTGCCGCTAGGTTTAATACTGCGGGCATTGCGTCGATACTATCTTGTGCCTTAAATCCTGCTAGTGATAGAAACGCCAAACCGTCCGCCGCTTGTGAGGCGCTGAACTGCGTCGTCGCTCCTAAATGCTTCGCCGTTGCTTCTAGTTGTTTGAATTCGGAATCTGTCGCACCGCTGATTGCTTTAACCTTCGCCATACTTTGCTCGAAGTTCGCCGCAGCCTTTACGGAAGCCCCGATCGACGCCACGATAGCAACACCCGCTACTGCTGACGCCTTTCCTAACATCGATACGCCTTCCGAAGTTTGTTTCGACTTATTCGCCGTGTTTTGCATTTCGGTTTGTGCTTCCTGCATCCCTCGTCTAAATTGCGCATTGTCGAGGGTTAATTTTGCTTTTATTTCACCCGCAGTTGCCATCTTTTCATCACGCCCTTTTTTCGTTTTTATGTAAGACAAAAAGACACCACTCATAATGAGCAGCGCCTTCGCCGTTTCTTTATATTTATTTATAAACTTAATTGGTACATTAGGAAGCAAGTCCTACGATTTTAGCGTGTGCTGCTTCTTGTAGTAATTCTAGCGTGTACTCACCGACTAACATTCCACGCATGTAATCGCCTGTCTTGCCTAAGAACGTGTGAGCGAATTCACGCGTTTGTAGTGGGCGGATAGATAAGCGATTCGCATCGATCACGAAGATCTCGTCGCTTCGTAAGTTGTTGTTAAGAACGATTTCCGCATTACCGAAGTCAGATACGAAGTGATCTACTACGTTTCCGCGTCCGTTATCTTCGCGAGATAATCTAATTAGAGCATTGTCAAACGCTGAGATTGCGATCTTTTGCGTAGCTCCTACGATAATCTTATAGTTACCGCTAGCAGTAGAACCGCTTTTCTCGAAGATAGCACGGAATGCTTCGACTAAATGCTCGTCTGAAATTGCCGCACCGTCGGCTTTAATTACGTTTGTTTGAATGAATGAACGAACACCACGCATCATACGTGTATTGCCTCTCTCGTAACGAACACCGTTAATGACTGCTTTTTCTAGTTGTAACGCTAACTCTAGCTGCTTCTTTTGCTTCTCCATTTCGTATGCATCATTGATACCGTATTGAGCGATCGCTTGCGCCGTACCCGTCAACTCTACAGAATCGTCGAAGATTTGCGTGATATTAGAAACACGCTTACGTGGCTTGTAACGGGAGTCGCGAGCGTCCGCGCCTTCGTGACCTTCTACGAACATTACTTCGATATTTGAACCTGCTTCGTGTGTTTCCGCTTCTGTTCCTGCGTATCCACGAACTACTGTTAACTTTTCTCCTTCTACTTTAACTACTAAGATTAACTCTTCTCCGACTCGAATCACTTGTTTAGGTCGGAATGCGTCTGTTTCTTCCACATCAATAAACGCCGCGCCAACCGTTAATTCCTTCGTTAACGTGCTTTCTTGTGCGAACATTTCATCTTCGAACCAAACGTGTTCTACGCTAGTAACTGGATCTCCGAAACCTAACAGGTTTAACATAGGTGTTTGAAGTGGATTTAATAATAAAAACTCGTCTGTTACGGATTCTTTTACACCGATAAGATTATTAGAATATGTATTTGTCATTTTATTTCCTCCTTATAATTAGAAAAAGCCACCTGATTAATAGGTGACTTGACATTTTAAACTATTTATTTTTTAAATCTTGCGGGTACTTGTCTGTATTTTACAATGTTGTACCAATCTTGATCCGATGGGTGTTCGGGAATATCCCCAATACCTGTGACGCCTAGTAGGATCTGTGTTGCGCCCTTGCGTTTTCTAAGTTTTTCATTCAGATGCTCACGCACCCACGTATGATCGTCTTCTATACGAAGTATTTCTTGGATCGCAGCATAGTAATCCGCTAATCCTTGTTGCGCTTTTTGTCTAAGGGGATCCACTTTCTCCCTACGCACCGTTGGTACAACATTGTTACGCCAGTCATCCACGAGATCGTCGAGGGTAATTGTTCCCGATAGATTCGCGATGGCGTATTCATGTGCCTTACTGTGTTCCCCTTCGGCAACTTTTACCGCAGCTTGTGCCTTTTCGATATTATCTAGTGCTTTCTGCTTCTCTGCTGCCACGTCCTCGCCCGAGAATTCTCGTTGTAGAATTGTCTCGTATGCCTTTGTAGCAACCGTTACTTTTTCTTTTGCAGCTTGTACCTTTTCTTGATATGTTGCGATAAATTCGTTCGCTTCCTTGTCTTGAACCCTGAATTTATTGTATAGTTCCCATTTCATATTTTGCGCCCCCCTAGTTTCGTTTGTAATTTCATCGATAAGTTATTTAGTCCGCTCGCGATCTTTAGTAGAACTGCTATTAATATCTTTTCCACTCTGTTCGGATCTTTAATCTTTTTTGGTAGTGTCGCAGGATCTACCAAGTTATATAGGTCGATTAACGTATCACGTACCATCTTTGTCTCGAATAAGCGCTTAGTTTCGCATGTTTCTTCGGCAGATGTGATATGACCTGATAACCTACTATCGCCCAATGTCGATATATATACGTATTCCGTAGATGTCATAACGTCAATAACTTTATCGCATTCATAGCCGCTTTCTGTAACATACTCACGATATCTTTCGTTAAGGTTCGTGATATCCTCTTCGGCTTGTAGGTACTCATTAACGCGTTGACCATCGACGTATAAGACTGTTAGGAAGAACTTCTTTCCATGTAGTTCGTGGCAGTTAGACACTAGAAGTTTTTCGTGATTGCTCATTATAACCGCTCCTTTAATCGTTTTTTGAGATCCGCTGCAATCACTTCATTTGATCCCGCTTGTGCTTCGAGTAGGAAAACGTTATGCTCGCCTATGAGATCAACGAGTGATTCGTAATGCGTATACTTCATTTCATGTTTTCCTATTGTCCAATTAAAAACGGTCGCTTGCGATACGTTTAACATCTTCGCTAATTGATGTTGTGAGATTCCTGATAATTGTAGGAATAACGACAATACTTTAGGATTCATTCTTTTAGCTCCTTGTCATTGATTAGTTTTACTTTAAAAATAAATCTACCGACACGCTATCGTGCAGGAAGGCGAATACGTGTCGGTAGATCTTCGAAGAATTACTATCATAAGGTGGCGTCTGGCAAACGCCCAAAAGAGGGGTAACAGGGGGAAATCCTGTCACCTAATAACTTCACATGTCTTTACTACTTCTAATTCGGGAATCGGAAGAATTATTGCGCTTAGAACGATCATTGTCTTTCTTCCTTCATACTATCTGTACCCCTAATCGACCTAATATTGTACTAGCAATCTAATTTTTTATTATTTAATTTCCTTTTAGCGCCTTTAAAATCGCCTTACCTCTATGGATTCTCGCGTTATAGCACATTCTGCATCGCGGGATGTGACCGCCACGACCGTTCCTATGAAAAATATCTAGCGGTAGTGTTTCGCCGCAGTCTTTACATTCGCGGTGATCTATAATTTCTCCGTTAACTTCGATCTGAATAATTGGCGTCCATTTATTTGTTGTTTTTGAAGCGACATTACACGGCTTACAACGTCGCTGCAAGCCGTCGTGTGCCTTCGTTTGTTTGTGGAAATCCTCTAGATATTTAACTTCTCTACAATATGTACATTGTTTTTTATTTGTCATTTTTCATTTCTCCTTTTTCGTTAGAAACTCATATTTTTTAGATCGTCTGATGCCACTTCTACCTTCACCTTGCGTCGTTCAATGCGCTGCATGATCTCATGTTTCTTTTCTTCATCATTCTTGCGAATCTTCTCGACTGCTAGCGCGTGTTTATAGTAACGTTCCTCGGTTTTTGGGAATCGTTTGAGTAATTCATCTAATGTTAGCGGTAATAATGGAATATATTCGTTGCTACGTCCGATCCCACGACGCTTAACCGTAACTAGACCGACGCTTTGCAGAATTTTTATATTATGGTTAATCGTTCGTATACTTTTGCCCGTTTCCATCGCTAGGCGATATTGTGACGGGAATGCTTTCTTTTCCTTCGCATTGAAAAAATCGATAATGATTTGATATAGGATCAACGCGCTTTCTGTTACGCCGTAGTCCTGCATGTATGAGTAATAACGCAGATTGGTCGGCATTTTAATAAAGTCTAGCGTATGATCTTTTTCTTTAGGATTGATAGATTTATCGAACATCGGCTGATCGATCATATCCTTTTGGATCTCCACTGCTGACTTAGCATAATTCTGGTGATTCTTGATTTCTTGTAACGTTTCTTCTACTTGTTGGACTAGATTTTCTGTTTTCATTACCTGATCGCTCCTTTTCTATTTAGCGGTAAACTGCGTATGAGGCAATGAACTGCGTATGAGTTGGCGGTAAACTGCGTTTCTCATAGGAAGTACACTGCGTTTCTAATATGCAGCCCACTACAGGTCAACTAGATTTACAAGAACTAAAGAACTATAACTAAAAAATATAACTACGTTCTTTTTTGTTCTTCTATTACGCATAAGATAAGGATATAAATAAGAGCGTACAAGACATTTAAGTAATATCCGCCATCTCTCTTCTTTGCCTTACACGTACATAAACGCTCGTACTATTTTGATTTGGGTTAACATCGATAATATTTTTTATTATCTCGCTCGTTTTCCCTTACACGTATATAAACGCGAACTTTTCTAATATTGGTGAAGGCTGCGATACTATTCTTGAAAACATTGGCGCAATGACTAGATATATTGGGCGAATTTTTTACGAAGTGTGACCGCTGGGTTTTGGGTGACGTTGGTGAAATCGTTAGCTGCTGCGTATAAACCCTTCGAGTTAAAAATGGTGCGCGCTTTGTGAATACCGTTGATGCGGGTGCTTCGGCGGGGCGGTTGGGGGTCACGAGATTTTTCTCTCGGGGTCGGCGGTGTGGTGTGCTCGCTTCTCGATTCGCTTCGACTTGCTGCGGAATGTTGACGGTGATCGCTTCCACTCGTTCATTCGCTTGTTAGAAGACTTCGTTAATAACTTTGTTACTTTAATTGTTAATCGAAGATCAAACGAAGATGTTTTAATTAAATTCTTTTATTCTTTTTTATTCGAAGAAAGAAGAACGAAGATTCTCGAATCATTCCGAAGACAACGTTTTATAATTCTTCTCACGATTCTTTTAACGCAGCTTTAAAATGATTCGAATACAATTGCATACGATAGACGCAGCAGCCGTTACACGCAGCGCTATGACCGTGTAATGGTGCAGTATAGTGACGTGGTGACGTGCGGTGTATTCGTGTAGACGTATCAATCTATTAGCGTGTAGTCTCGTGACGTTAGCGCAGCGAAGAGAATAGCAGCGGGAATATATCGAGCAGGTGCGGCAATATATAAGAGGCATTTGTACGGACATATAGCGGGCTTGTTATATCGGGGTGTCATATAGTGGGGTATTCGATACATAGTGCGGGCTATTGTGGAAACATACACCGCCCTTGTGAAATATACATACTGCGGTGTGTTCGCTAGAAAACACGGTACATGGTGCGCCCTATTTGATATACTATGCGTCTCGTGGGTAGTAGTCTAAAAAGGTACACGTTTGTAGACGCTAAAAAAACGATCATATACCAGTCTATTAATCATTAGTAATAAACCTTTATGGACGTCTTTTAAACAATTGACCTTTATAGACTATCGGTGTATATTTAGGTTAACGATAAAAAGAAACGGGGTTTTCATTATGACAATTAATTTCGCATATCTGAGAGTATCATCGAACGATCAGAATCTTGACCGACAATATAAAGCGGTGCAGCCGTATGTAACAGATGAGAAATATATCTATACCGATAAGGCAAGCGGAAAGGATATGGATCGTGAGGGCTTTCAGAATATGCTTAAAGCAATGCGCGCAGGCGATACGCTCTATATTAAATCGATTGATCGACTAGGGCGGAATAAGCAGCAGATCAAAGAGTATCTAGAATACTTCAAACGAGAAAAGATCCGCGTCAAGATCATCGACCTTCCTACGACAATGGCGGACGTTCCTGCGGGGCAAGACTGGGTTATCGATATGATCAATAACATTATTATCGAGGTTTATACGTCAATAGCCGAGCAAGAACGCAGAACAATAAAGGAGCGCCAACGAGAAGGAATCGACGCAGCAAAGGAAAAGGGAAAACATATCGGTCGCCCTGTTATGGAACTTCCCGCAGACTGGGATCGACTATACGGCGAATGGAAAGCGAAGAAGATCATGGCAGTCGAATTTATGGCGGCAGTTAATATGAAGAAGGCGACATTCTATAAGAAAGTAAAAGAGTACGAGGCATCAGCGAAATAACGTCGGTGTCTTTTTTGTTGCGCTGAGATCGAATCCTTAGACCTCTATGACGCCATGAGTTGTATGCATATCGTAAAATAAATTAAATAAGTTTCTGCGCAGGAAATCGCAACCCCCTGAGTTCAAAGTAGCTCTCTCCATACACCGCCGTGCTGATGTAGCGAAGAGAAATGCGAAGATAATCCTACCGATCTCCACGAAATACTACACATATGTATCGATGTGCATCGCCCGCTATACGCAATCTATCACAAATCACTAGCGATATACACGAATTACTACCGAAATGTAGTGAAATGTACCGCCCTACGAGTTTCGTATATATGTATACGCACGTAAACGTATTTATGCTTAATCATGTGCGTGTGACGTCTACTCTCGCAAGGGGATTCGATTACTTGACCTTTAATTATCAGATAATTTACATTAACAACCACATTCTATTTATACGATATATTATATAAATAAAAAGGCGCTGCGATATATCCAACGTGATTACTTTAGATTTATCCCTAATAGTTTCAAAACAAAACACAACACATAGGATAGGCATATTTTTTTTGTATAGAAAATAACTTTTGGAATCTATAACCAAGATAGGTTATAATACGAATATACGAAAAAAGCCCGTCGTATTGGTAGTACGACAAGCTTCGTAAGGTGGTGAATACATATGGATGCAATCACCGTTACTGCGGTTTGCTCTTTACTCATGGTTGTTATGGGAATGATTAACATGAGCAAAGGAAAGAAGTAATATTTTTATCTAAAGTCTTTCAGTGTTGGTAGCACTTGAGAGACTTTTTTCTTTATATAGTATTCCACATCTAATGTAGAATATTACTTATAAACCTGTAGTTTGCTAATTAGGTATGCGAAGTCTTCATTTTGAGAACATTTAGCTCATTGTTGCCCCTTAGGCAACATGCATATAAAAAAATAATCTAGTAGGTGAACTTTAAGTGAACTCATGTACCCCCGAAAGCGACTTTCATCATTCCACCACTAGGATCATATGCGAACCTTTTTATCAAAAGTGATACTTTTTGTATCCTTATAGCAACATTATAACTTAACTGAGAGTCCAGTTACAAGCGAGTTAAGCTAAAAAATTCGCTTCAAGCGAACGTACCGCAGTCATGGCACTGTCATATCACCGTTTATACATAGTTAGTAAACGTAGATAATTGATAGATTAGCTAAGTCTAGGAATGAAGAGAGACGAAAGGTTACGCGGGTACAGAAGGTTAAAGTATATTCTGTTAAAAGATGATAAAAACAATCTTCTTTATCCACTATATAAATGATAAAATTGAAATAAATTACAAAAAGGTTGTGAGGAGTTTGGGAAAGCGTAGTAACAACCCTAAAGATTCTGTTACTGAAAAAAGAAACTTAAACTTTAAATTCTATCTTAATAGTTTTGCAAAAGATCAATACGTGCGGATTTATGACGTATTGAAAGACACACATGACTATACATTTAAAGCAGTATACGAACGATTAAATACTCGTACAGATGAAGTAGAAGCTGAATTGGTGAAAGAAGCTGAAAATGTACTAATCGATTTTAATTACATTGACCCAGATTACTTTGATTACGGTGATTATGCAGACTCAATTCGTGAATATGTATATGAACGGCTTGATGAACAATTTCTAATGCATTATCAATTCGAATTAATGTCTCTAAGCAATTTATATCAAGTTTTCGAACAACAACTAAGGAAATGGTTGTATGAAGCGATGACTCATCATTTTAATGAATATATTAATCAAGTTAAATTTACCCATATTGACAATAAGAATAAGAATGCATATGATAACTTTTTCAATAATTTCGGTAAATTAACTGACTTATTCACCGCATTAAAATTAACATTTACTAATCCTTTTGGCGATGAAGAGCTTATAGTAGAAACTGACATTTGGAAAATGATTCGAGAATGCAATCTACTCTCCAATACTTATAAGCATGGAAGTGGCTACTCCTCTACCAACCTATATGAGGCATATCCTCAATACTTTAAAAAAGTAAATAGCACTCGTTTAATGGATTTATATCGTACAACAAATTTGGAACGAGTGTTAGATGTTGATAAAATATCTTTTGAAAAATACAGTAATGCCATGAAAGAATTTTGGGAGAGCATGAAAGAACATCAAAACGGTACGCTTCTTATGAATGTACGTACCTCATCATAAATAGAACCAAATTAAAAAGACGCTAGATTTCGGGTGGTTAATCCGATTCCTAGCGCCGTCTATTTAATATGGTGAGCGATTCAGTATTCAGTTATAGTGTAACCTCGTTATATAGGCGAGTGGTGTCCGCCATATGTTCGTGCATCCAATGTGGCAAATGGTGAAGATCGGTTTCCGTTCGTTTATATACCGCTCTTTGCCGCGTATTTCTTCGTAATATCTTTGTATTAAATTCCATACTCTTGTGCCTTCGTTTTGTGCGGAATTACGTGTGGTTTCACGTGTGGTGATCCGCATTAATATCGTTGTGGTGAATGGTATCTTGCGAGTATTGTGGATCTCCACTGTTTCGTGTAATTACTAGTAACTGACGCGTCTTTTATTTACTACACTTATTATATTACCATCATTTGTTTCGTATTGCAACAATTTTATATAAAAGAATAGCTTTTTCATTTTGGCGCTAACTTCTAATAAAAAAGACTTACACTAATTAGTATAAGTCAGACACACCACTCTATAACA
Source organism: Bacillus sp. ok061 (assembly GCF_900108285.1). Classification (NCBI taxonomy): domain Bacteria; kingdom Bacillati; phylum Bacillota; class Bacilli; order Caryophanales; family Bacillaceae; genus Bacillus; species Bacillus sp. ok061. Next base: position 68,976 of record NZ_FNUW01000011.1, read on the forward strand.
GAAAATATGTACATACAACTATTCTTTATCATCCTTGTTTGTATCACTTCGATGTATTGATCTACACGCCTTACATACCGCCATATATCCCGTTTTCGCGTGGGTGTCTACGTGATACTCGCTAAAAGATTTTAATATATGGCACGCCTTACATTTCCGACCTCTTACGAACGATCTTACCGATCCACCTTCCAATCCTTCTACACGAATTAGCTCAACTTCGACTGGTGGTGCGCTTCCTTCGCTGCGTGACGAACATATTCGGCATTTACTGGCAGCACCGCCTATCCCACGCACATTTTTATAATATAAATCTAACGGTAATAGCTTTGAACACCCTCGGCACATTTTAGCCGCAGTTATGTCGCCATCAACTTCGATATACTCTACTTTAATCTTCGCCATGATCTCAACCTTTCGCGTCATGATATCGTTAGCAGTATATAGAAATCCCGTTAACATGACAAGTCTGCGATATCAAATTCGATTCTATTCCGATTCCTTCCGTTTACGAATACGTTTGCCTATCATTTCAGTTATAAACGCAGCCGCCACCGCTAGAGCTAAAACCACGCCTAGCCCGCCGATATAAACGTTACCTGTAGCGATCGTAATCGCCTTAGTCACGTAAAGCATAACAAATGTACCAATTAATACGAATCTCCTTTTATTGCGCTCAGTTAGTTTATTATTATCGCCGTTGTTATCGTTCTTTCTGTTCCTCATCTTCGCGAATCCTCCTTCTATCGTTCTTCCATTATCGCATATCTGCGTTTATCTTAAAGGGAAAATCGAAGAACCTTGTCGCCTCCCGCTATGGGCACGTCTCCCCTAACATCTAATTAAGTAGTATTCTCTTATTTCTTTTTTCTCTTCTATCTTATAGTTTTTACTCTACGTATCGTTTAAATCCCGTTTTCATCATCTCGCGGTTAGTGGTCAAAATTCTTTTAAATCTCTTGACGGTTTTGAACGCCTTTTGACATGGTGAAGCGGAAGTTGTTGGCACGGTGGAAGCATAGTTATCCCCTAGATTTCAAAGTTAAAAATAACTAAGAAAGCTAGAAGGATAAGTGCTATACATGGCTTGCGTTATGCCGTATACGTATATGTAAGCCCTATTCACTTAGCGAATTTCACCGCACGCACCCTTTTACGTAGGCTTGTCCGTGTAATATCGTCCCTACACGACAAACTGAATGCGCTCCCTGTAGCCGTAACTACAACGATAACCTCCCGAACCTTTTAAGACTGATCGTCTAGGTAAGTTCTCACCTTCCCGCAGCATATGAATAGGAATACACTACGGAGCGCTATCCTTGTAAAAGTATACTAAGTACTTTCCGCACGACCGATAGCAAGCCAATCAGTTTTTAGCGTGGTTTACAGGCAATTCCACGTTCGGAATTACCGCACACCAACGCTCCCGATCACCTAAAAAAGACAATAAGAAACTAAACCCCTTGCATTATATTTTTGAAAAATTTATAATGGGGGTACTGAATGACGGTAATGTCCGTTATTTAATTGTTACTGAATATGCGGTGATTTCCGCTATTTAGTTCTAAGCTGAATTGTTTTGGGTCGTACGTTGCAGCGTACGGCTCTTTTATTTGCTTTAAACCCCGTAGTCGTTCTTAGCGGCTACTTTTTCATATTGTTCTTTTACTGCTTCATCATTTAGACGGACATATCGCATAGTTGTCGTGATGTCTGCATGTCCCATAATTCGCATTAACGCGTTAACACTTCCGCCATTTCTTAAAAAGTTCGTAGCAAAAGTATGGCGCAAACTATGCGGTGATGGACGACATTCTTTTGAAAGCCCCGCTAATTGTCCATAGCGATACATACGCTTACGCAACAAATCATTATCTATCGAATTTCCATCTTGCGTTAGAAAGACGTTTGTCGTGCCTTCAAAATACTCCCGACTTTCATCGATAAGCATTCGTAACTCTTCCCCTATTTTCTTCGTCATAGGTACTGCTCTAGTTTTGCGATTCTTATTCTTAGCACCCGACAACATAATCGTAAGGTTATCAAAATCTAAATCGTTAGCCTCTAACTGATTAACTTCATTCACACGTAGTCCGCAGTGTAACATAAGCAACATAGCGCAATAATCTCTATATCCTGCGTAGGTAGTCTTATCTACAACACAAAAGAGACGCTTGATTTGATTATTATTTAGCGTAAATATTGGCGCTTCATCAGTACGTAATTTCACGAAGTCCACCGCAGGATTACTTTTTATATACCCTTGTTCATGTAGTCGCTTAAAAATCGATTTTAATGCCGATATACGAATATTTACAGTAGCAGGCGCTAACTCCCGACTAATCAATTTATTAATATACATTTGCACGTGCTTCACTGTAATAATCTCAACTTTATCGATGTTCAACTCTCGCATAAAATAACGAAAGAGCTTTGTATAATCATCGATAGTACGCTTTCTGAACCCTTCTGCTTGAAATGCCTGCGTAACGATTTTTATCACCATTTCTGTGTTCAATTCTTCGGTAGCATCAATAAAATCAACTACTTCCCTTCTTCTTTTTACAACTCGTCTATTTTTTAACATAATAAAAAAGAGCCCCCTATCTGAAATTTTTCAGACGGAAGCTCTTCGTAAATATATTATCGTTATCCTTATTTAAAAGTCCGTAGTACGTCTTAACTATGCGACACTAACCCGCTAATACCTTCGTAGGACACTTGCGGTTTGTTCTCGCTCAAGTTAAGCGTTAAAAACGCTACCAAACGGCTTTATATCGCGCCTTAAAACCTCTTTAGCTTCCTTTTTCATACCAGACGTGGTACCGGAAACCACCGCTCTATCCGACTGAGCTATGGGCGCATGATTATAGAAAACACTTCATTTTCTTCTCATAATAATAGCAATAAAATCCATCTAAATCAATAAAAATATCCCCGCATTCCCTTATGCACCTTAGCTAAAAACATATAAAATATATTCCACCCCTAAATTTTCCAATCATAAATTCACCCCAACTCACAAATTATAATCTTTGAATTGATATTCCAAAGGGGGCTTCATTCAATGACTGTAATTACAAAATTAAAGCAAACTGTTTCTGGATTAAAAAGTGCACAAGCTAGCTTAGAGGGATTCGCTCTTGATACGGATAACCAACAAGCTAAGCAACTTTTCCAAACAGCTGCGCAGCAAACACAAACGATTATCGATTCTTTAAACCCACGCGTTGAAGAAGTCCAACAAGAAGAACCACAATACTCACAGCAATAACGAATCCGTCTTGCTGTGAAATAGAAAAAGGATGATATGCAATCATCCTTTTTCTATCACATTACATATTGCAATAGAAATGGAATGATAATTATGCGAAAACTCGGCCTCATAACCGCATTATTTGCACTTCTATTTAGCTCTTTTACCGGATGTGATAATAGTCCTTTAGATAAAAAAGTGAAAGAAGAAGCAAAACAAACGGAGAAAGAAAAAGGTCCAAAGTTAACAAAGACGAGTACGGAATCCTTTAATCAATCTATATCACAAGGAGCGAAGAAAAGAGCTCTCGCTATGGATGAAATTATAAAAAGCACAGCAGTGAATTCAAATTTAGATCTCTACATAGCAGTTACACCTGAGCATCACGAAAGGTTTGGATTAAAACCGCTTCGTAAAAAGCTTCAAAAGCAGCTAAGTGATGAGCACCCTACTTTCGATGTTCGTGTAAGTACAGATAAAAAAATCTTTATGTTACTCGAAAAGCTCGAAAGAAAGATTAAAGAAAAAAAAGTATCTAAAGATGAGATTAATAAGCAATTAAAACTCATTGGTAAAAAAATGGAGTCTAACACTTAACGCTTTTTAAAAGAAAAGGAAGGATTGCAATGTCTAGTAAAGATAAAAACTTAACACCTGTACAACAGGAGTATAAAAAATTCGAGCAAGAACGCGAACCGAAACGACCTGTCTTAAAAAATTGTATAAAAGCCTTTTTCGTTGGTGGTTTTATTTGCTTCATCGGACAACTCATTTCTACTTTTTACATCACATATTTTGATTTCACTGAACGTTCAGCAGGAAATCCAACCGTCGCAACTCTTATTTTCATTTCTATGTTACTAACTGGATTTGGTATATACGATCGTTTTGGGCAGTTTGCTGGTGCTGGTACAGCTGTACCTGTTACTGGATTTGGAAACTCCGTTATTGCAGCTTGTATCGAACACCGAACGGAAGGATTTGTTCTTGGTGTTGGCGGTAACATGTTTAAATTAGCTGGCTCTGTTATTTTATTTGGTGTATTTTCCGCTTTCGTCATCGCACTTATTAAAACGATTCTTGTTCAATGGGGAGGGCTATAAATGTTACAAGGACACCGAACGTGGGTATTTGAAAACAAACCCGTTATTATTTCAACAGGAGTCGTTGGTGGACCTTTTGAGGCAAAGGGGAACATCCCAGAAGACTTCGATATCCTTCATGAAGATTTATGGCTTGGACAAGATTCCTATGAAAAAGCACATAAAATTTTATTCGAAGAAGCTTGTAGTCGTGCTACTGAAAAAGCAGAACTTCGTAAAGATGATATTCAATTTGTACTTGCAGGAGATTTAATTAATCAAATTACTCCAACAAGCTTTGCTTGCCGCACACTGGGCACTCCTTATCTCGGGTTATTCGGGGCTTGTTCTACTTCTATGGAAGGTTTAGCACTTGGAGCAAGTATCGTAAATGCAAAAGGTGCAAAATATTTATTAACTGGTGCATCAAGTCATAACACCGCTGTAGAAAAACAGTTCCGCTACCCTACCGAATATGGTGGACAAAAACCACCTACTGCACAGTGGACAGTAACTGGCGCTGGCGCAGCTATTTTAAGCGATACTGGACATGGTCCAAGAGTAACCTCTGCAACGATTGGGCGAGTTATTGATATGGGATTAACAGATCCTTTTAATATGGGAGGTGCGATGGCTCCAGCTGCAGTCGATACAATCGAAGCCCATTTACGCGAACGACAAATCGATGCCTCTTACTATGACCTAATCGTGACCGGTGATCTTGGTCATGTCGGTCGCGAAATTGCTTACGATTTACTACATAAGCATGGAACAAAAGTAACGAGCGAGCAGTTTCAAGATTGCGGGATTATCATTTATAGAGAAGGACAACCTGTCATAGCCGGTGCTAGTGGCCCTGGATGTTCTGCAACCGTAGTGTACGGTCACTTATTAAATCGAATGAAAAGAGGAGAGTTCAAAAAAATACTTGTCGTTGCGACAGGCGCTTTACTATCTCCACTTACATTCCAACAAGAAGAAACGATTCCGTGTATCGCTCACGCCGTTTCGATTGAATTTGGAGGTGCAACGCAATGATTTTTTTCTGGGCTTTCGTCATTGGTGGACTCATATGTGTAATCGGACAACTCATGTTTGATGTTGGCAAGCTAACACCAGCTCATACAATGGCAACACTCGTTGTTGCCGGAGCAATATTAGATGGATTCAATTTGTATGAACCATTAATTGACTTCGCTGGAGCCGGTGCAACTGTACCTATTACAAGTTTTGGTAACGCCCTCGTTCATGGTGCGATGGAAGAAGCTGCAAAACATGGTATCGTTGGCGTCATTACCGGAATGTTTAAAGTAACGAGCGCCGGCGTATCCGCAGCTATTATTTTTGGTTTCATAGGAGCATTATTATTTAAACCGAAAGGATAAGGAGTGTTTGTATGACTGTTATCGCTAGCGTAAAAACTTGCCTTGCTAGTGTAAGAGGAGCTCAAGCGAGTTTAAGCTCGCTTTCATTAAATTCACAAGACGACGAATCCAAACGCGTATTTCATGAATGTATGTTAGAAATGGACAGCATCATCGCTGATTTACAGAATAGAGTTTCAGTATTAGAACGTGAAGAACCTCAATATAAAGGGTTTTAAGTAGACTGGAGGAAATGACTATGTCTCACCTGCCGGAATGGACACTTGTCATTCTTCGCTCTGTATTCATATTAATTATTTTATTCGCTATTACGAAATGGTTAGGGAAAAGACAAATCTCTCAGCTCTCCTTTTTTGAATACATTGCCGGAATGACAATCGGTGACATCGCTGCCCAAGTATCTACAGGGCTCGATTCGAAATTTTTCCATGGCGTCTTTGCAATACTCATTTTCGCTGCGGTACCTTTTTTCACAGGAATCCTCTCCTTAAAGAACAAAACAGCTCGGGATTTCTTTGAAGGGAAATCTACCGTATTAATAAAAGATGGAAAGATACTCGAAGATAACTTAAAGAAAGAAAAATATACGAGTGACGAATTACTTGAACTACTCCGAGGAAAAAGTGCGTTCAGCGTAGCTGAAGTCGAATTTGCTGTCTTAGAACCCAGCGGAGAATTAAATGTACTATTAAAGAAAGATTCTCAGCCACTTACAGCAAAAGACATTGGTTTAAAAGTACCAAACGAGAAAGAACCGCAAACTGTTATTATGGATGGAAATGTACTAGATGAACCTCTATCCTCCAGTGGACATAACCGCGCTTGGTTACATGCTGAACTAGAAAAACTCGGTGTTGTTATTGAAAATGTCTTTCTCGGTCAAGTGGATTCATACGGACAACTTACTATCGACATTTACAATGACAAACTCCAAATGCCTTCTCCTCAAAACAAACCTTTATTATTAGCATCTTTAAAAAAATGTCATGCTGATCTTGAACTATTTTCCCTAGAAACAAAGTCGAAATCAGCAAGCGAAATGTATAGTAAAAACGCGAAACAAATCGAAAACATTTTAAATAAAGTAACCTATCTTTTAAAAGACTAATTATCGAAAGAACGCTTCAGTTAAAAGGCGTTCTTTTCTTTTTTCTCCAGTTTCCATAACGTTTAAATTTATGTAATTCGGTTATGATGTTTAAGATACATAAGCAGGGAATTTCGAAAACATAGCGAATATTTCATGGTACAACTACATATTTTTTTGATTTAAAGTGGTTTTGTTTGACCTTTATTGACCATAATTGTATTATAAGACTAAGAAAGCTTTAGAAGGAGGAAATAACAGATGAATTTAATTCCTACAGTAATTGAACAAACAAATCGTGGAGAACGCGCTTACGATATTTACTCTCGACTACTAAAAGACCGCATCATTATGCTTGGTAGTGCAATTGATGACAACGTAGCTAACTCAATCGTTTCCCAGCTTTTATTCTTGGAATCTCAAGATCCAGAAAAAGATATTCACATCTACATCAACAGCCCTGGTGGTTCTATCACAGCGGGTATGGCAATCTATGATACAATGCAGTTCATTAAACCACAAGTATCAACAATCTGTATCGGTATGGCTGCATCTATGGGTGCATTCTTACTTGCAGCAGGTGAAAAAGGAAAACGTTATGCACTTCCAAATAGTGAAGTAATGATTCACCAACCACTTGGTGGAGCACAAGGTCAAGCGACTGAAATCGAAATCGCTGCAAAACGTATCCTATTCTTACGTGAAAAACTAAACCAAATTCTTGCTGACCGTACTGGTCAACCACTTGAAGTACTACAACGCGACACAGACCGCGACAACTTCATGACAGCAGAAAAAGCTTTAGAATACGGTTTAATCGATAAGATCTTTACAAATCGTTAATACTTAAAAGCGGAAGCGGCTCGTTCAGAATAGCAGGGCGATGGAGCCCCTGATTCCGAGGCGCTTTTTGCCTCGAATGAAGGGGCGAAACGACCGGAGATTCTAGCCGCTGAAGCTGGATACATAAAAAAGCGCCCTATTACAGGGTGCTTTTTTATAGTTAAGCCTCCGCATGAATATACCCCATCCAGTATCCCCATAAATATATCAACGATTTTTCAATTATATCGAACAAAACTTAAATTATATCAACGATTTTTTTAATATATCAACGGTTCGACACAACATATCGATTTACCGACAATCTACGACAAGGACAAACCACCTACATACCCCCTATCCCGAAAACTCCCTTTAAGTAAACAGCAAAAACAAAAAAACTATCGCATATACGCGATAGCTTCTTATTGTACATATGCAGCTAATGCTTCTAAAGCCTCTTCTGCATCTGAACCTTCTGTTGTAATTGTTATCATACTACCAGTTCCAATTGCTAAGCTCATAATCCCCATTATGCTCTTTGCATTTACTGTCTTTCCGTCTTTCTCGATGAAGATATCTGCATGAAAGCGATTTGCCTCTTGTACAAACAACGCAGCCGGACGTGCTTGTAAACCGTTTTTTAATGAAACCTGAACTCGTTTTTGAACCACAGCTCCATTTCCCCTTTAACCTCTTATTTTTTTGCTACCGTTTCCCCCGCGCGTAATTTCTCTGCAATTTCATCGATTTTACGCAAACGATGATTAATACCCGATTTACTAATTTTCCCCCCGGATACCATCTCACCTAACTCTTTCAATGTTACATCTTGATAATCTCTTCGTAGCTGCGCAATTTCTCGTAGTTTATCTGGCAATATATCAAGACCAACCGTCTCATCAATATAGCGGATATTTTCAATCTGCCTTAGCGCTGCACCAATTGTTTTATTTAAATTAGCTGTTTCGCAGTTCACTAAACGATTTACGGAATTACGCATATCACGTACGATTCTAATATCTTCAAATCTTAAAAGCGCATTATGAGCACCAATAATATTTAAAAATTCCGTAATTTTCTCCGCTTCTTTCAAATACGTAATGTACCCTTTTCTTCTTTCCAGCGTCTTACTATTTAAATCAAATCCGTTCATCAGTTCACATATAGCATCATTATGTTCCTTATATAACGAAAAGATCTCTAAATGATAAGATGATGTTTCTGGGTTATTTACTGAACCACCTGCTAAAAATGCACCGCGTAAATACGATCGTTTACAACACTTCTTCTCAATCAATTCTTGTGATATATTTCGAATAAATGAAAAGTCATCTCGAACGATATGAAGATCGGCTAATATTTCGCGAGACTTCTCAACAAGCCTTACGATATATACATTATTTTTCTTCAATCGCATTTTTTTACGAACAAGTAATTCTACCGTTACGTCATATCCCTTTTTCAAAAGCGTATAAATCCTTCTTGCAATTGCCGCATTTTCTGTTTGAATATCAATAGATAGACGACGGTTTGAAAAAGAAAGCGATCCATTCATTCGAAGTAACGCTGATAATTCAGCTTTTTCACAGCATTCCTTCATTTCAAGGTTCGTCAGCTCTTTCTTTGTTTCTGATGCAAATGACACAGTCAACACCTCCTTATACGATTATTATGGAACAAAATTCTTGTCCTATATGAATGAGGAGCGCTACCTCAAACGAGGCAACGCATATTTATAACAATGAATATAAAATCGAAGCTAACTTTAACGTATCATGCCTTACAACACGATCATCATACTTCGCTAATCCACCTTGAATGACATCAATATTATTTTCAGCAAAACGTTCTTCATCCACTACAACTGGTGTAGACATTTCTTCCTCATATAACTTACGTAATTCACAAGGAATATCACGGTTATTTACAATTGCAGTATTGATAAATGGTTGCCCTAAATGATCGTGTAATGCCTGCACATGATCAAAAGCAGTATATCCCATCGTTTCACCCGCTTGTGTCATAACGTTACATACATACACCTTCTTCGCCTTTGCAGCAAGAACAGCATCCCCAATTTTATTAACAACTAAGTTGGGTAATATACTTGTATACAAACTTCCTGGACCAAAAACAAGTAAATCAGCTCGTTTAATCTCAGCCAAGGTTTCATGCAATGGCTCTACATCTTCTGGAGTTAAAAAGACACGATTAATCTTCTTTCCGTAATAAGGAATCTTCGATTCGCCTGTTACAATTTCTCCATCTTCAAGTTCCGCATGAAGTACCGCACTTTGATTCGCTGCTGGTAATACACGTCCTCTGACATTTAATACTTTACTTGTTTCCGTAATTGCATGGAAAAAGTCTCCTGTAATTGAGGTCATACCTGCCAACAATAGATTTCCTAACGCATGACCTTTCAGTCCGTCCCCTGTTGTGAAACGGTGCTGAAATAAAGCTTCCACCAGTGGCTCTACATCCGATAACGCAACAAGTACGTTACGGATGTCACCTGGAGGTGGAATTTCTAGCTCATCACGTAATCTACCTGAACTGCCACCATCATCAGCGATTGTAACAACTGCTGTAATATCAACAGGATATTGCTTTAATCCTCTTAATAAAACAGAGAGTCCAGTTCCGCCTCCCATGATAACAATTTTAGGCTTTCTCTCTTTTTTCATCCCTTAATGGCCCTTTCTCTTCTCCACATCACGATGAGATACATGAACACTATACTCTGGTTTCAAATGTTTCCCAAGGTATTCTGTAAGCGTAACAGAACGATGCTGTCCACCTGTACATCCAATTGCAATTACAAGTTGACTTTTGCCTTCTCTTTTATAATGAGGCAACATGAAAGTAATCAGATCCGTCAACTTCTCTAAAAACTTATGTGTCTCATTAAATTTCAGTACATACGAAGAAACTTCTTCATCTAGTCCTGTTAATGGCTTCATATGTGGAATGTAATATGGATTTGGTAAAAAACGAACATCAAATACTAAATCTGCATCAATTGGAATACCGTACTTAAATCCAAATGACATAACATTTACACGAAATGCTTGCTCAGTTTCTGTTGAGAACAAGTGAACAATTTTTTCACGTAATTCTTTCGGTTTTAAATCCGATGTATCAAGCACAATATTCGCTCGTGCCTTCATATCTGTTAATAAATCGCGCTCTGCTTCGATTCCCTTTAATGGCAAACCAGTTGGTGCAAGTGGATGCGAACGTCTCGTTTCTTTATAACGAGTTACAAGCGTACTATCTTTCGCATCTAAAAATAAAATATGAGGAATAATCCATGTACGTTCTGATAAATCATCAAGCGCTCCCCATAAATGTTCGAAAAACTCGCGGCCACGTAAATCAATACCAAGTGCCACTTTATTCATTTTCCCTTTTGAATCCGCCATAAGTTCAATAAACTTTGGCAATAACATCGGTGGCAAATTATCTACACAAAAATATCCTAAATCTTCAAAACTTTGTAAAGCTACTGTTTTTCCAGCTCCAGACATCCCTGTAATAATTACCATTTTTATATCATTATTCTCTGTCATCGTATCCTCTCCTTGACGGTTTAACTCGGATCTAATCGATATGAAAGCAACTCAAAATCTGGGGTATATACAAATGTACCGTAGATTATGCCATTTCCTTTAATTAAGTAATCAATAATGTGATAATCTCCTGGCGCCATTGCTAAATCATCAATTTTGTCAAATGTATGCCAACCAATGATGCCTTCTTCGCTCTCTAGTTTGTTTTCTCCTGCAAAATCTGTCGCTAAAAAGGAGAACATCATCCATTCAGAAACAACTTTATCACCTTCTTGGATGACAAAGGTGAAGACCCCCTTTAACGCTGGGTTTTTCAAATAAATACCTGTTTCTTCACGATACTCGCGAACAACGGAATCTCTTACAGTCTCACCACGCTCCATTTTCCCGCCTGGTGCAACCCACCAATTTCGGCGAGGTTTTTGGAGTAAGAGTACTTCATTATCTCTAATTAACACACAGTTTGTCACTCTTTGCATGTTTCTTCACCTCAGCTACTTGCAGTAAAATTCCTCACTGCATACTTCTTTCATTATACTATCAAAAACAGTTTGCTACAACGAAGGAGCCAGTCCTCTTTCGTTAACTCAACAATTTTAAAAAAGCTTTCTATAACAAGCAATGTAAATGCTTATTCAATGAATAGCATAAAAAATCCCCTTAACGATTTTTATCGCCAAGGGGATTAAAGCCCTTATTTCTTACCGAAATAAGTAACAATCGCAAATCCTAAAATAAAGGTAATAATCGAACTTATAATTGAAAATCCGCCAGTCGGAATCCCAGGGAACACAATTACAATCGAACCGATTACAAGTCCAATAATTGCCGCAAATGTCATACTTTTATAACGATCTAATAAAAAACTAATGCCTTTACTACTTACAACAAACCCAACCATAACACCAGCACCGATAACCACGATTAAAGGTAAGTTAAGTGTAGTTAAAGCGTTAATTGCTGTTGGATACACACCAATAATTAGTAAAATAAACGATCCACTAATTCCAGGAAGCAACATGGCCATACTCGCCATCCATCCTGCGAAAAATAAACCAATTGCATTTAAAATTGTTAACGTCGTAATTGGATCTGCTGCCTTATCTGGTTTAAAGAAAGCTGTAATCGCAACAAGAATTGCCGCAACTATTAATAAAACAATGTGCTTACCTTTAAACGATGACTTTGCATCAGCTTCTCTCATTAACATCGGTAATATACTAATAATTAAACCGAGGAAGAAAAATTGAGTCGGTTCATAATGATTTGCAAGTAAATATTTAATAACGTGACTTAACGTTAAAAATGCTGCTGCCACACCAGCTGCAAGGGGAATTAAAAATCCTAAATGTTTTTTCCATTCACGACTAAAGAATCCACTAATTGCCGCAAGCAGTTGTTCATAAATCCCTAACACAACAGCGATTGTACCGCCGCTCACACCAGGAATTAAATCACTAACGCCCATACAAAATCCACGATATATATTACGCCATTCCATACTGAATAAATTCCTCATTTCTTATAGTGATTTTTTCCGTAAAGTCCAGTATATCAATAAGAAAGCTTATAATCCTAATATTTTTTGACAAAACTTTGACATTTTCACACAAAAAAAGAAGAAAGCTCCTGTCGGTAGCTTTCTTCTCACAAGGTATATTATCCCTTATTTTTCTGATACAGTTTTTAATTCCTCTAATAATTCTTCTACGTAATGTTGAGCACTTTGTGCTGCAATACTACCGTCACCTGTTGCAGTTACAATTTGACGAAGCATTTTTTCACGAACATCACCAGCTGCAAAAATACCAGGAATTTTCGTTTCCATACGTTCGTTCGTTTCAAGGTAACCATTTTCATTTGTAATACCTAGTTCAGCAAATGGTTTTGATAATGGTAACATACCGATGTATACGAATACGCCGTCAGTTTTGACTTCTTTCTCTTCTCCACTGTTTACGTCTACAAGTGTTACACTTCCTACTTTACCACTTGCTTCGTTGATTTCTTTTATAGTATGGTTCCAAATGAAATCTACTTTTTCATTTTGGAAAGCACGGTCTTGTAAAATTTTCTGTGCACGAAGCGTGTCACGACGGTGAACAATCGTTACTTTTGATGCAAAGCGCGTTAAGAATACACCCTCTTCAACAGCAGAATCTCCGCCGCCAATTACGATAAGTTCTTTTTCTTTAAAGAATGCCCCGTCACATACTGCACAATATGATACACCGCGGCCGCCAAGTTCTGTTTCACCCGGTACACCAATTTTTTTATACTCTGCACCGCTTGCAACGATAATTGCACGTGCTTTATATTCTTTTTTACCAGCAATAATTGTTTTGTATTCTTTACCATCGATGACTTCTTTCACATCACCGTATGCATATTCAGCACCAAATTTCTTCGCATGCTCAAACATTTTATTTGATAAGTCTGGCCCTAAAATAGACTCATAACCTGGGTAGTTTTCTACATCTTCTGTGTTCGCCATTTGGCCACCTGGAATACCACGTTCAAGCATTAATGTGCTTAAATTTGCACGAGATGTATATACTGCAGCTGTCATACCAGCTGGTCCTGCACCAATAATAACGACATCATAAATTTTTTCTTCTGACACACTATTCACTCCTATCCATTCCTACACAATTAAGTTACCCTCATTATACTGTTAGCATCATTTTTTTCCCAATGATTTGCTTATCTTATGTGTGCGTACGCTTAACAGCTTGCACATACTTTCGGACAGTCGCTACAGATACATTATATACATCTCCAAGCTCCGACTGTGTCATTTTATTTCCTTGTTCGCCGCGTACAATGTATTCAATCGCAGCTGACCAGCCGTACACATTTGTAAATATATCTCCAGATGTATATAAACGTATGAACGTACAAAACCAAAAGTGTAAACACTCTTCAATTAATTCATCATCTTTTTTCGTATAATTGTATAATGCATCCGCGATTCGTACGCACTGCTCAAATTGTTGTAAATCAGCTGGAATACTCTTATGACTATTAAGTAAAAAGAAGTAATTTGCAAGTTGTGATACGATGGGAACACCGTTCTTCGCTTGCGTTATATCAAAGAAGAATCCAACCTTCTCTGGCGTTGATAATTCATTCATTAAATATAAAGCCAGCATTTGTTCTTCTAACGTCGCACTTTGCTGAAATGATTTTCGTAATTCTTCAAATAGCAAACTTTGTCCTTCATCTGCTAAATTCAGCGCATTCCACGGTTCTTTTCCTTTTTTATCAGGGTGCAATTCCACGACATGTTGCCACATTTTTTCAGCTAGTTGCTGATCTTTCACCATATAAGCAGAATATGCAAACCAATAATAAAAACTAACGTCTCCCTCGTATCCTTGACGCTTTAATAGTTTGAACCATTTATATGCATGCTCGAAATAACCAATCGTTGCAAGTGTGGTTCCCAGTTTCAAACGATGTTCAAATGAAATCGGATATACTGAAACTAGCTGTCCCGCTAACGCTTCTACTTGTTTATGCTCTCCAATTGAATATAGAAAAATAAGCGTATTACAAAGCGCATGTATATTACCAGGATTTTTTTCTAAAATCATTTCTGTTAACTTCAGTGCCTTGTCTACATTGCCAGATTGAAAATGTGCAATGGCTAAATTATTATGACCTGACCAAAATTCCGGATAATCTTTCGTAACAATTTCTAATGTAGCAATTGCTTCTTCCAATTGTCCATTGCGAATATAACGATTCGCTTCTTCCTGCATAACAATTAAATCATCTTCATCTTCAATCTCTTCCGCACCCATTGCTTCTTCTTCCATAATCTCAAGAAGTTCTAATGTATCTTCTACGAATTCCTTCTCTTTTGCAACTTCTAAATAGCGATCCGCATATTTCTTCGCCTGTTGAAATAACCCCATATATGCATAATTATTTGCAATAAAATAATAGCACTGTTCAAGTTCTGGATTAGATCTAACTAACTTTAAGAAGATTTGATTCGATTCTTGATATTCACCAGCCTCAGATAATACTGATGCTAATTGACATAAAATAAACGGCTCCTTCTCACTTTGTGCCGCTCTTCGAAAATATTTAATTGCATCTTGCAATTTTTGCCCTTTGTAAGCTCTCATCCCTTTTTTATAAAAGAAGTCCGCCAGCTGATTAAAAGAGATAACTTGTCCGTTCTCCTTATATATTCTTTGATTTTTCCCCATATATCCTCCAGTTTTTTGTTTTCTTCGTTCACACATTCTTCTATCTATAAGTATAAACGATTCCGTAAAAAACAAAACAGTATATTCTACTCAATTATTTCCTTTTTATTCATAAAAAAAGAAGAGAAATGTTACATTTTCACCATGAACCTTCTCTTGCGGTCATTTGCTCTTTCGTATAAATAATACGCATTGGATTTCCACCTACGAAAGCTCCGCTCGGTACATCTCTATGAACAAGTGTGCCAGCTGAGACAGTCGAACCATCTCCAATTTTCACACCTGGTAATATTGTTACATTCGCTCCAATCATCACTTCATTTCCAATGATGATTTCCCCAAGTCGATATTCACGAATTAAATATTCATGCGCTAAAAGCGTTGTGTTATAGCCAATAATCGAATTCTCTCCCACAGTTATCTTTTCTGGGAACATAATATCCGGCATTACCATAAGTGCAAATGATGTTTTCTTTCCTACTTTCATCCGTAAAAAAGTACGGTACAACCAATTCTTCACAGATAAAAATGGCGTGTAACGCGCAATTTGGATAATAATAAAGTTTTTCATTACCTTCCAAAAAGACACTGTTTTATACACATTCCATAATGAATTTCCTCCTGAAACAGGATAGCGCGTTGTCCGTCGCACTTAGCTCGCTCCTCTACTAACTTACTTGGACCTTTATGAACGGTTCATATTAGACAAAATCGGTAGCAAATCACTCATTTTATCTAGCATAAAGTCCGGCTTGTAAGCTTCTAAATATGCTCTACCTTTCAACGTCCATGAAACCGCAGCTGTTTTCGTCCCCGCATTTTGACCACCGACAATATCATGATGATTATCCCCAACCATCAATGCCTCTTCTGGTTTTGCATCTAATAATTCAAGCGCTTTTTGAAGTGGCTCTGGATGTGGTTTCACATGCTCTACATCATCAATTGTCACGACAACATCAAAAAATCCATCAAGCTTTGACAACTGTAATCCCATCTCAACGGTTTGTCTCGCTTTCGTTGTAACAATACCAACTTTATAACCTTGCTTCTTCAACTCTCGAACTGTTTCATATACAGTTTCATATTCTTCTACTAATTCATCATGATGATCATGGTTAAATTCGCGATAGCTTGTAATCATCTCTTCAACCTTACTTTCATCAATCTTGCTGAAAGTATCATGCAAAGATGGACCGATAAATGGCAACACATCTTCACGCTTATATTGATTTGGATAATATGTATTTAAAGTATGTAAAAAAGAAGAAATAATAAGTTCGTTTGTATTAATTAAAGTTCCATCTAAATCAAATAACACTGTATTTATTCTCATTGCCTTAGTCCTTTCGCTTTCCTGAATATGAAAGAAGCAGCATCTTACAATAAGATGCTACTTTTCTCTAATTTTCCGAATATCTTTTATCAGCTTGCCCCATTTTTCGTCTCACAATAATGAAAATAATAGAAATAACAACAAGTCCAATTGACATTACTTGTGCAATACGAAGTGGTCCTAGCATTAAACTATCTGTACGTAAGCCTTCTACGAAGAAGCGTCCTACTGAATACCAAATTAAATATGTGAAGAATAATTCCCCACGGCGTAAATTCACTTTTCTTAATGCAAGTAGTAAAATTACACCTACAAAATTCCATAATGATTCATATAAAAACGTCGGATGATAGTAAACACCCTCAATATACATTTGATTAATAATGAAATCTGGTAAATGAAGACCTTCTAAAAACTGTCTCGTTACTTCATCACCATGCGCCTCTTGGTTCATAAAGTTTCCCCATCGGCCAATTGCTTGTCCTAGTAAAATACTTGGCGCAGCAATATCCGCCAACTTCCAGAATGAAACCCCGCGTCGCTTTGCAAAAAGAATTCCGGTAATAACCGCTCCGATTAAACCACCATGAATCGCCAAGCCACCTTGACGAATATTAATAATTTGACTCGGGTTTTGCGCGTAATATTCCCATTCAAAAATAACATAATACATTCTCGCAAATAGAATAGCGATCGGTACTGCAATTAATACAAGGTCAACAAATGTATCTTTTGGAATACCTAGCCTTTCTCCCTCGCGAGTTGCTAGCCAAAGACCTAATAGCACACCTGTACCGATAATAATCCCGTACCAATAAACAGGAAACGGCCCAAGTTGGACAGCTACGCGGTCAAGCTGCGGTACAGAACCTAACAGCATATGTATGACCTCCCTCTCCAATGTTTACTCCTGATTCCCTAACTCAATCGCACTCATTAATCGTTCTGAGAACTGCTGTGCTGCATTGACTCCCATACGTTTTAAACGGAAGTTCATCGCTGCTACTTCAATAATAACAGCCAAGTTTCGACCAGGACGAACTGGAAGTGTAATCTTCGTAAGTTCTGTATCAATAATTTTCATCTTCTCTTCATCAAGACCTAAGCGATCATAATTTTTCTTTTGATCCCAAATTTCAAGATTAATAACAAGTGTAATACGCTTATAATTTCGCACTGCCCCTGCACCGAATAACGTCATAACGTTAATGATACCTAGACCACGAATTTCTAATAAATGCTCAATTAAATCTGGTGAGCTTCCTACTAATGTGTCTTCATCTTCTTGGCGAATTTCTACACTATCATCCGCAACAAGGCGATGGCCACGCTTCACAAGTTCAAGAGCTGTCTCACTTTTACCAACACCACTTTGACCTGTAATTAAAACACCAACACCGTAAATATCCACTAACACACCATGAACAGCAGTTGTTGGTGCTAGCTTACCTTCTAAATAATTGGTTAAACGACTTGATAATCTCGTTGTCGTTTGAGAAGAACGTAATAAAGGCATGCCTGATTCACGTGATGCTTGTAATAACTCATCTGGTACATCTTGATTACGAGTTATAATAATACATGGCGTCTCCTCGGTACAAAGCGCTTTCATTCTCTCTTGTTTTTGTTCTGTCGTTAACGTATCAAAGAACGTAAGCTCCGTTTTTCCAAGAAGCTGCACGCGATCAGCTGGATAATATGTAAAGAATCCTGCCATTTCAATTCCAGGTCGTGATAAATCACTTGTATCAATCGGACGATGAATTCCTTCCTCACCACTTATTAACTCCAATTGAAATTGTTCAATTAAATCTTTTGTCCTTACTTTTGGCATATGTATAAACCTCCACTCCGCTGCGGGTTCAGTCTCGTTTGATGTAAAATTCCATTCTACCGGATATTGTACCATTTTTTTCTGGAAACAAGAAATACGGTTTCTAATAAATAGAAAAAAACATTTCATACGAATAATGAAATGTTTTTCTTTTTGTCATTTTCTCTTTTTTTCATATAGAGGTTCCACAATTGCCTTCTCAATAATCATATTAAAAATTGAAATACAAATTGCCGCAACAATCGCTACACCAAATCCTGATATATTAAAAGCATCTCCTAATAATGAATCTGCTATTTTTAACGTAATCGCATTAATAACAATTAAGAAGAAGCCGAAAGTTACAACAGTAATTGGTAGCGTAATTAAAATTAAAAACGGCTTTACGAACACATTTAAAACAGCCAAAATAATACTCGCAATAATTGCAGTTTGTATATTTGCTACGTAAAACGCGTCTGGTGCAATCCCTTTTAAAAGTCCCGATACAGCGATTAACACAACGCTATTTACAAGAAGTGATACAATCCATCTCATTTTCTTACACATCCTTTTAAACATATATATTTCATCATACGCTAATAGATAAGAAACGCAAGTATCATACAAACACTTATATCAACTTATTCTACTCTTCACGCTTGTATACCTACCAACATTTCTTTGTGAAATAGGGACCACACCATCTATGTTCATGAGTTTTTACAAAAGTCCAAGTGAAATCTTTATCTACAATATAGATATCACCTTTATACGCATCATCTGTCTCACACAATATATCATCCATATGTAATAAACTCGCATCCTTTATTAATAGTATCTCATCACAGTGTTGGTAGAAAATGTAGCACTCCTTTTTCACTTCATTATGAAACGCTCTCTCTGCTTCTGTTCCTTCTAAGCACTTCTTTTTCTCATAACTAAATATGTGCCAAAGATATCCACATACATACTTATCTCCGTAAAGGAAAATGTCTTCTTTTTCTTCATCACTTAAATGGTTTGCAAAGTTATTCTCCCAGCGCTTCCGAAAATATACACCCCACTTTTGGAACTTTCTTACCTTCATATTCTTCTTTCGCAACACATCTAAAAACTCCATCATCTCCCCCTATACAATAAAAACCGAGTGTCATTTCCACCCGGTTTTATTCATACACTTATTGCGATAACTCTACTTCTTTTATTTTCTCTTTCATTCTTGCTTTATCACGATTTAAAATCTCTTTTAAATACTTACCTGTGTACGAGCGCTCTTCTTTCACTACTTGCTCTGGCGTGCCAGAAGCAACGATTTGTCCACCTTTATCTCCGCCCTCTGGTCCAAGGTCAACGATATAATCAGCTGTTTTTATCACATCTAAATTATGTTCAATTACAAGTACCGTCTCACCGCTCTCAACAAGACGCTGCAGCACTTCTAGAAGACGCGCGATATCATGTGCATGTAAACCAGTCGTTGGCTCATCTAAAATATATAACGTACGCCCTGTAGAACGACGGTGTAATTCAGAAGCTAGCTTCACACGCTGCGCTTCACCACCAGATAACGTCGTAGCTGGCTGTCCTAATTTCATATAACCAAGCCCTACATCTACAAGCGTTTGAAGTTTACGCTTAATTTTTGGGATATTAGCGAAGAATTCTACCCCATCTTCAATTGTCATTCCTAACACTTCAGAAATGTTCTTATCTTTATACTTCACTTCTAACGTTTCACGGTTGTAACGTTTACCGTGACAAACTTCACACGGAACGTATACATCTGGTAAGAAGTGCATTTCAATTTTAATAATTCCATCACCACGGCACGCTTCACAACGTCCACCTTTTACATTAAAGCTGAAACGTCCTTTTTGATATCCGCGCACTTTCGCTTCATTCGTTTGTGCAAACACATCACGAATATCATCGAATACACCTGTGTACGTCGCTGGATTAGAACGTGGTGTACGACCAATTGGCGATTGATCAATATCAATTACTTTATCTAAATGTTCAAGACCTTTAATCTCTTTATGAGTACCTGGCTTCGCTTTCGCTTTATATAACTTTTGCGCTAACGATTTATATAGCACTTCATTAATCATCGTACTTTTACCAGAACCAGATACCCCTGTTACCGCTACAAACGTACCGAGTGGGAATGACATTTTCGCATTCTTTAAGTTATTCTCTTTTGCGCCGACAATCTCTACTTTACGTCCATCACCTTTACGTCTTTCAAGTGGAACTGGAATAAACTCTTTACCACTTAAATACTTCCCTGTTAATGAATTCTCATCTTGCATCACTTCAGCTGGTGTCCCTGCTGATACAACTTGCCCACCGTGAATACCTGCACCTGGTCCGATATCAAGTAAATAATCAGCAGCCATCATCGTATCTTCATCATGCTCAACAACGATTAATGTATTACCTAAATCGCGCATTTCTTGCAATGTACGAATAAGACGATCGTTATCGCGCTGGTGTAAACCAATTGAAGGCTCATCAAGAATATAAAGTACACCCGTTAGACGAGAACCAATTTGCGTCGCTAAACGAATACGTTGTGCCTCACCACCTGATAAAGTTCCTGCGGCACGACTTAACGTTAAATAATCTAAACCAACGTTCACTAAGAACCCAACGCGCTCCTGAATTTCTCTTAAAATTAAATGAGCAATTTTTTGTTGCTTCTCCGTTAGCTCCACATTTGAGAAGAATTCCTGTACTTCTTGAACAGAATACTTCGTTACATCAGCAATCGTTTTATCACCAACAAAAACAGCTAAACTCTCAGGCTTTAAGCGTCCGCCTTTGCACTTCGGACAAGCTTGCTCTGCCATATATTTCTCCATTTGCTCACGAATGTAATCGGAACTCGTTTCACGATAACGACGTTCAATATTTGGAATAACACCTTCAAATAAAATCTCATTTTCCTTTACTTGACCAAATTCATTTACATAGCGGAAATAAACCTTCTCTTCCCCGCTTCCGTACAACACTTTATCAAATAAATCTTTCGGTATATGTTTCACAGGCATATCCATATCAACGCCGTAGTGATTACATACAGATTGTAAAAGTTGTGGATAGTATTGTGAACTTGTCGGTTCCCAAGGTGCAATCGCATGTTCATTTAATGATAAATCCCAGTTTGGGATAACAAGCTCTAAATCTACCTCTAGCTTTGAACCAAGTCCATCACAAGAAGGACACGCTCCGAACGGACTGTTGAATGAGAACATACGCGGCTCTAATTCTCCGATTGAAAAACCACAATGTGGACAAGCATGATGTTCACTAAATAGAAGTTCCTCTTCTCCCATTACATCAATTAACACTCGGCCTCCGCCAAGCTTTAATGCACTTTCAAGTGAATCAGCAAGACGGCTTGCGATTCCTTCTTTTACAACAATACGGTCAATTACAACTTCAATGGAATGCTTCTTATTTTTATCTAACGTAATCTCTTCAGACACATCAAGCATTTCACCATCAACACGTACACGAACATACCCTTGCTTCTTAATATCTTCAAGTACTTTCACATGCGCTCCTTTACGCCCAGACACGATAGGCGCTAACACTTGCAATTTCGTACGCTCAGGATATTCAAGAACACGGTCTACCATCTGCTCGACTGTTTGTGATGTAATTTCAATCCCATGATTCGGACAAATTGGCGTACCAATTCGTGCAAATAATAAACGTAAATAATCATAAATCTCCGTCACTGTTCCGACAGTTGAACGTGGATTACGACTCGTCGTTTTTTGATCAATCGAAATCGCTGGTGACAACCCTTCAATCGTATCCACATCCGGCTTATCCATTTGTCCTAAAAATTGACGCGCATACGCAGATAACGATTCTACATATCTGCGCTGTCCTTCTGCATAAATCGTATCAAATGCTAATGATGATTTCCCCGAACCAGACAATCCCGTTACAACGACAAGCTGATTTCTCGGAATGGTTACATCAATATTTTTTAAGTTATGTGCTCTAGCACCTTTTACAACGATAAAATCCTTGCTCTTACTCACTCTTTTCACCCTTCCGCTTTTAATTCTAATAGTAAATCTCTTAGTTCAGCTGCACGCTCGAAGTCTAACGCTTTTGCTGCTTCTTTCATCTCTGCTTCCATCTTCGCAATTGTCTTTTCGCGCTCTTTTTTCGTCATTTTCTTAGCAGGAGTTGCTTCGTATGTTTCTGTCTCTTCAGCCGCTGTCGTTGCACGGATTACATCACGAACACCTTTTTGAATCGTTTTCGGCGTGATACCATGCTCTTCATTGTAAGCTTCTTGTATAGTACGACGACGCTGCGTTTCTTCAATTGCAATTCCCATCGATCTCGTTATGCGATCTGCGTACATAATAACGCGGCCGTTTTCATTACGCGCCGCACGACCAATCGTTTGAATTAACGAACGTTCTGAACGCAAAAACCCTTCCTTATCTGCATCTAAAATAGCTACAAGTGATACTTCTGGAATATCTAATCCTTCTCGTAATAAGTTAATACCGACAAGTACATCAAACTTACCAAGGCGAAGGTCACGGATAATTTCAATACGTTCTAACGTTTTAATTTCAGAGTGAAGATAGTTCACTTTAATTCCTACATCTTTTAAGTAATCCGTTAAATCCTCTGACATTTTCTTCGTTAAAGTCGTAATTAGTACACGTTCATTTTTTGCAATACGATCTTGAATTTCTCCTAATAGATCGTCAATTTGACCTTCAATAGGTCGTATATCGATTGGTGGATCTAAAAGCCCTGTTGGACGAATAATTTGTTCTATTACTTCTGGTGACTGCTCTAACTCATACGGTCCCGGCGTTGCTGAAACGTAAATAACTTGATTTGTTTTCTCTTCAAACTCATCAAACATGAGCGGTCTATTATCTAGAGCCGATGGCAGACGGAATCCATGATCCACAAGCACTTGTTTACGTGCTTGGTCACCGTTATACATCGCTCTTACTTGTGGCACTGATACGTGCGATTCATCCATAACGATTAAGAAATCTTTCGGGAAATAATCTAATAACGTATACGGCGTTGCACCTGCTGGACGAAGTGTTAAATGACGGGAATAGTTTTCAATCCCTGAACAAAAGCCCATCTCGCGCATCATTTCTAAATCATAACGTGTACGTTGCTCTATACGCTGCGCTTCTAACAACTTACCGTTATCATTTAACTCCTTTAAACGCTCTTCTAATTCTTTTTCGATATTTTCAATAGCGACCTTCATTTTCTCTTCACGTGTAACGAAGTGAGATGCCGGGAAGATTGCTACATGATCACGTTCTGCTAATACTTCACCTGTTAACGCATTTACTTCGCGAATACGATCGATTTCATCACCGAAAAACTCAATTCGGATACAATGCTCATCAAGTGATGCCGGGAAGATTTCAACTACATCTCCGCGCACACGGAATGTACCACGCTTGAAATCAATATCATTACGTCCATACTGCACATCAACAAGTTCACGAAGCAATTGATTGCGGTCCTTTTCCATACCAACTCGAAGTGAAACAACTAACTCACGGTACTCTTCAGGAGAACCTAAACCATATATACACGAAACACTCGCAACGATAATTACATCGTCCCGTTCAAATAATGCAGACGTTGCTGAGTGACGCAATTTATCGATTTCATCATTAATCTGCGCGTCTTTTTCAATAAACGTATCTGTTTGCGGCACATACGCTTCTGGCTGATAATAATCATAATAACTAACAAAATATTCAACTGCATTATTCGGAAAAAAGTCTTTCAACTCACTATATAGCTGTCCTGCTAACGTTTTATTGTGAGCCATGACAAGTGTTGGCTTTTGCACTTCTTTAATGACATTTGAAATCGTAAATGTCTTACCCGTTCCTGTTGCTCCAAGTAACACTTGCTTTTTCTTTCCACTATTAATTCCCTCTACAAGCTTCTCTATAGCTACCGGCTGATCACCTTGCGGGGAATACGCTGATATAATTTCAAATTGATGTTCCAAGTAAAATCCGACCTCCTCATAAAAATCTGTATTATTATTTTACCACGAACACCCATAAAAAACCTAAAAAAACGAACAGATATTCGGTAAAATTTTCGACAATATATACATAGAAAAAGGAAGGAGTCAAAACTTCCTTCCTCTACTAACTCTATTTTTCAGGGACATATAATAAATCATATCCATTGCGCCCATTTTCATTCACACAGTCTATTAACCTATAAGCCGTTTGCAATTCACACTGCTCTTTAACAATCCTTTTACAGCTATCTTTATATAAGCCTTTATCCTCACCAGCAAATTTGTCTTGTCTACTATCTAATACATAAAGTATATCTTTCCCACTATGTTCTAACGTTTGAAAAACCGGGTCACCTTCATCGGTATACTGTACAATTCTTATTTCATCAACTTTCCCTTGTTCCACATTCAAAACGAACTGCTCGAATTTATCTAGATTGGAAATCCTGGTTCCCTTTACGATGACATCATTCTTCTTATTAATTGTAGTGTTAGATGGTGAACATGCTACTAAACTAAAGAGAAATAGACATATAAAACTGGTTCTTTTTCCTATTGTCATCCTCTCCTATAAAAATTATTTGTATACCCAAAAGCTACTTTCAACTATGAAAGTAGCTTTTCTTTTCTTTTCTTTTCTCCTTCTTCGGAAAAATCACATATGAAAATGAAATCGCTGTATCAACTAAAAATATAATTGCCCACACTTGGCTCACACGGCTTGCAGCTTTATTTAAAACGATTCCCGATTCTAACCAATTACCCCATTGTTCAAATGGAATAAATCCATACGCGAAGAAAAAGAATATGTGCACACCAACGAATAAAACAAGATGTAATACCCAATTTTTTATTTCCTGCTTCGCATAGGCCATACCTGTTAATTCTACGTGCTCTTCCATAATTGGCGCTGGTTCATTCCGCCATTTCGCAACTAGCTTTTGCGCAAATATATCAAGCTTCTTCAAATCCTTTTTCCCGTAGAAAACTGCATACAATAAAATAATTACAGTAATGATCTGAAAGTTAGAGAACTTTCCTGTTTGATAATAGTCCACTACCCCTAAAGTTAAAATAAACACTTCATTTATGAGGAGTACAATTCCCATAATAAAGCTCGCCTTTTTCAAACGGAATCCGTAACGGAGTAAAAAGAAACCGATAGCTGATAACCAAAATACAATTTCTGCCCCAATTAAAAAATACCAACGATATTCTGCGAGTATACTCATTTATCCTTCTCCTTTTCATCATAAATACGAAAAGCTTCATCCATATATATTAAAAGTTCTTCTTCAATTGGATACATGCTCATTTTCTGTGAATCTTCCTTCGATTTTCTAACTTCCCATAACTTATCTAAAAACGCTTCGTCACCATTAGTCATTTCTAAACACTTCTGCATTAATTTTTTCGTTGCCCCTTGTACCTCATCACTAGCAGCTTCTTTACCTTCCTTCATAAAAGTATGGAATTGCTTTAATAAATCTACCCATTCTAAAACATTCGGATCTTCTTCACTCATATTCGGCAAATTGTGAAGCAACTTTTGTTCTTCCTTTGAAAACACTTCATTTTGGAATATTTCACGTATACGAGGAGACTGTTTAGAAAGCTGAATAAGTTCAAACATAACTTTCCAATCAAGTTCTCCCTCCACATCTACCGAATAAACAACAGCTTGTAAAACACGCTCCATTCGATTAAATTTCTTTTGTTCTTCCTGTACAAACCGAAGTTGTTTTTCAAGAGAATCCTTTAAGTTAAGCTCACCTATTACTAACATATTCGCAGCCTCTTTTAATGAAAATCCCATTTCCTTTAAAAATAAAATTTGTTGCAGCCTTATTACGTCAACTTCACTATATAAACGATGCCCACCTTCTGTTTTCCCGCTCGGCTTTAATAAATCTATTTGATCATAATAACGTAATGTACGTACTGTAACCCCTGTTTCTCTCGTCAATTCTTGTATTGAAATCACTACCATCACCTCTTCCCCTTCATTATAAAAGATGACGTTACGTAACTTTCAAGTCTTTTGTAAAAAAAATACAAAAAGCTGTTTATACTCTTTGTATAAACAGCTTTTACGGAAATAATCCTTTTTGTACAGCACGCCCACAAAATAAAATAAGTGCCCCAACGACAACACTCGTTGCTGTTTTATGATAATGAGCTGAAACTAATAAATAATATGATAAACCTACAGTGCCAATCATAATACAAATGCTTGGCACTGGATTACGAGAAAAGTTTTGCATTCCCCAAAGAAGCGCAAATATAGCTGTAGCGACACATAACACCGGTAATTCCATCCCAGTTCCCCTTTTTCTATCTATTATTCTTTGTTGCTAACACGCTCGTTGATGCGATACTTATTAATACACCAAAAATAGCAATATATAATAGCTCAGTTACATGTACTGCTTGCCTATCTAAATACTTATTTACACAAAGATACATAATAAACAAGAAAACGAAGCTTGTAATACAAATCGTAAAATATGACTTCATCTTGTTCACAACTCGCTCATCAATCGATGGTACTCCCTCTTCTTTCAAACGCTTCTGCTCTTTATATTCCGAAATTCCATATAAAATGACTAGCGCTACATTCGATATAAAAATAGTTCCCCACGAAATACTTAAAATCATTAAACTCGTATTTAAAAGAATTCCTGCTACAAGCAAACTCCCTACGAATCTCATGACCTCTCTCTTACTCATACATGATCAGCCTCTTTTCGATTTCTATATTTCCACTTCGGCCAATAGTTCACAAGAAAATACACCCACTGCCCTAGTACAAATAAAACAAACGGCATACCAGCATTTCCATCAACAATTAAATTATATAAACTCCATATCGCTAAACTAATCGTAAAAAATAACCCTACATATTTAAACGCTTTATCTGACTGAAATCTCTCAAACTCATCCTGCATTTTTTATTCCCCCTATCGCTATGCTCGTTTTCCTACCATAACTCCTATAATGAGACTACCTGCAAATAAGGAACTACATATTATAAATATCTCTTGCACTGGTATAACAGCCCTGCCTATTGCTTTACTCGCAACAATATAAACAATAAGCAACAGAAATGCGAATACAAATGAGACGTTTACATGCTTTTTTATATTTTCATTTACTCGCTCATCTATATCGGGAAGTTCTTCTTTTTTGTACTTACGTTTTTTGTAATACACATACACTATCAAAAATACAATTGCTAAAACGTTACTCACTACGAGCGGTAAAATTGGTATAGCCGGATTCATAATATGAACTATAATGTCTCCCAAAAACAATCCAAAAGTCGCACCGATTAATAACTTTTTAGTATCGTTCATTTTTCCTCCCCTTACTCCAGCGTAAAGATTTCCTCCACCTTCACTCCAAAATATTTGGCGATTTTTAGGGATAACTCTAGACTCGGGTTATAGTGATGATTTTCAATCGCCACAATCGTCTGCCGCGTCACCTGCATCGCCTTTGCCATTTCAACTTGCGTTATATGATGTTGCTTTCTTAACTCTTTTATTTTATTTTTCACACCCATAGGCTCCACCTTCGAAAGTAAAGATATCTTTACTTTAATTATAAATATTTTCCAGTTACAAGTAAAGATATCTTTACAAATTTTAGTAAAACATTTCACTGAACATCTTCTCTAACTAAGTACAAGAGTAATTCAATTTATATCAGCGATTTTTTAAATATATCGACATCCGTAGCACTATAATCATAAGAAAAAAAGCTGTCCCAAAATATCTTTTGGAACAGCTTCTTCGTCCTACTACATAAATCCTAATACATATACAAGAACATAGCCAAGAATAGAAAGGCAAACCGAACCGATCAGCCCCGCCACGAATGCCTTACTTCCTAACTTACGGAACGTTTTAAACTCTACATTTAAACCAAGCCCCGCCATCGCCATTGCAATAAGCATGTAAGCAATGACAACAATGTAGCCGGCAACAACTTCTGGTATAACCCCGAGCGAATGTACTGCACTCATCGCTAAAAATCCGAAGATGAACCACGGAATTGGAAGGTCGCGCCACGATTTTTTTTCCTCGCTACCTTCACTCTTACCAAACCATAATCCAATTAAAATCGCTACTGGCACAAGCATTGCAACGCGCGTTAATTTCACGATAACTGCGATGTCTACAGCCGTACTTCCTCCTGGTGCCGCAGCTGCGATGACATGAGCGATTTCATGCAGCGTCGCACCTGAGAATACACCGTAACCGTACGGAGATAAACCAAGCACTGGATATAATAACGTATAAATAAGCGTAAATATTGTACCTAAAATTGCGATGATCGCTGCTCCAACTGCTGTTTCGTCATCTTTTGCTTTCACTTGCGGTGCAATTGCCACAACCGCGGCCGCGCCGCAAATTGCCGTACCGCATGCTGTTAAAATCCCAAGTTTCTTTTCTACTTTAAATACTTTCGTTAGTCCGTACACAACAAAAATAGTAAATGTAATAACAACCGCCGCGATGACCAATACTTTCGGCCCCGCCTTCGCAATATCAACAAGATTTAATCGCATTCCAAGTAAGATAATCCCAAAGCGCAGTAACTTCTTACTCGCAAAGTTCGTTCCTGCAATCGCATCATGAGGAACTCCAATTGCAGCGCGCCAAACCATCCCAATTAGAATAGCAATTACTAATTGTCCCATAATATTTAAAAATGGAAGCTCTGCTAAATATTTCGCGGCAATTGCGATTAATAATGTAATCCCAATTCCTTGCGAAAATCCAAAGCCCTTCTTCTTTTGTATAACAAGTGTTTGTTCCACCTTGTACCACCCCAATAATCGTATTGGAACATGCATGTTCTTTCTACTTACATTATAAGAGAGTTTCTATAATAAGTTTAATACCAATACCGAATCTCTATCATCAGAAATACTTATGATAAGATGATAGAAAAGAAAGGAGCCCATTATATGAACGTAGACATTTTAAAAATTTTTGTTACTGTCGTTGAACAGAAACACTTCTCCCGTGCAGCAGAATTATTAAACCTTTCACAGCCCGGAGTAAGTATGCATATACGCAACTTAGAAAACGAATTTGGCACTACACTTATTCAACGCTCCCCGAAGCACGTCCAAGTTACGGAAGCTGGAAACATATTATATATACATGCTAAGCAAATGCTCTCTCTTTACGAAGATGCTAAGCAAGAAATTAATGAACTACATAACGTTGTAACAGGAACACTTCGCATCGGTGCTAGTTTTACAATTGGCGAATACTTACTTCCAAAAATACTCGCTAACTATGCGAATGAAAATCCACGCGTCGAAGTGCATACCTTTATCTCAAATACAGAAGAAGTTTTGCAAAGTCTTCGCTCTAATCAAATTGATATCGGCTTAGTGGAAGGGCAAGTCGTATACGCTGACGTTGACGTTGAAACGTTTATGCAAGATGAAATGAAGCTCGTCGTTCCGCCAAATCATCCATTGCTCCGCACAAATGAAATAAATGAAAGCACACTCCAAGATCAAGTATGGGTACTAAGAGAAAGTGGTTCTGGTACACGAGCTTATAGTGACCGCTTTATTCATCAACACCATTTAAAAATGAAACGATTCTTTACATTCAGTAGTATCCAAAGCGTAAAGGAAGCTGTTAGTGCCGGTCTTGGCATCGCTATACTTTCTGATTGGACGGTACGGAAAGAGTTACTAGCAAAAGAACTATTCCACGTCGAAGTTCCAAATGAACAACTAATCCGTCCGTTCTCCATCGTGCGCGGCAAATATTTCATTCCATCTAAAGCCATTCAAGTGTTCTTAAATCATCTAGATTCTTTTGCGAAAAAACAGCATTGACCTTCACATTAGTGTGAAGGTTTACAATACATGTAAAAGGAGTGAAACACATTGCGAATTGGAGAATTATCAAAAGAAACTGGCGTTAGTGAAAGATCACTAAGACATTACGAAGAAAAGGGACTACTCCCTTCTAAGCGCCTCGCAAATGGCTACCGTGATTTTGATGAAAGTGCCATCGAAAAAGTAGAACTTATTCAAATGTACTTACAAATTGGCTTAAATTTAGAAGAGACGGCAAGGATGCTACGCTGCCTTGAAATTGAACCGCACCTGTACGACAATCCGTGCAGTAGTATCCTTATGCTTTATGAAGATAAACTCAATGAAGTAACAAAGCAAATCTCATTGCTTTCCAACATTCAAACAAATTTGCAAAAACACGTTTCACTCCTAAAACAAGCAAAAGAAAAGGGATGATTACATGTTCGTTATACATGGCAGTTCAAGACAAAACGGAAATACAGAAGCTTTAACACATATGATGATAGAGGGCATTGAAACAGAACAAATTTACTTGCGAGACCATACAGTCCATCCTATTACAGACCAACGTCATGATGCAGAAGGATTCCAACCTGTAAATGATGATTATGAGCAGTTAACCAAACGCATGTTAGAGCACGACACAATTATCTTTGCTACACCGCTATACTGGTACGGAATGAGCGGACATATGAAAAACTTCGTCGATCGTTGGTCACAAAGCTTGCGCGATACATCTCTTCATTTCAAAGAAAAAATGAAAGGCAAAAAAATGTATGTTGTCATCGTTGGCGGAGACAATCCTAAACTGAAAGCATTGCCGCTTATCGCTCAGTTTCAATACATCTTCGATTTTGTTGGTTCATCATTTGAAGGATATATCATTGGGGATGCGAATGGACTGGATGAAATTAAAAACGATGCTGAGGCGCTGGCAAAAGCACAATTGTATAATAATGAATTCAAAAATAGCAAATAGAAATAAGTTTGACAAACTATTTAGACTTAGCAACGCAAGAAGAATTAGAAACCATGTTACAAGAATATCCTGGCACAATACTTTTCATTAGCCATGACCGTGCCTTTATTCGCTCTGTTGCAGACCATATTCTACAAGTAGATGAGAGTGAACCAAGAATCTTCCACGGTAATTACGAGCAATACACAAAAAGAACAACCGGGGATTCTGTCAATGTTACTGAACAGGAATTGTTACGATTACAAACAAAATTAACGGAAATCATCGGCCGAATTTCCATGCCAAATCATCACGATAACATCCCATCTCTCGAACAAGAATACGCAAAATTATTAACTCAAATTCAAAAATGTAAAGAAGTACTCTAATGTCTTCCCTATATATCGACGGGACCTTCCGCATTTCCCAAGAAATATTGAAACTTCGACATATAAAAGTAAAAAGCCGTGCTGATGCACGGCTTTTTACTTTTATATACGGACAGCAGTCCCGCTCACTGCAACCATTAGCATTCCTTCGCGAACTACTTCGTAATCCACGTCGATACCAACAATAGCATTTGCATTTTTTTGTCTTGCGAAAGTTTTCATTTCCTCCATTGCGATGTCGCGCGCTTCTTTTAATTTACTTTCATAAGCACCCGCGCGACCGCCGACAACGTCACGAACAGAAGCGAAAAGGTCACGAACGATATTCGCGCCCATAATCGCTTCTCCATTGACGATATCGATGTACTCAATAATTTCTTTTCCTTGAATTGTAGACGTTGTTGTTACAATCATGCTTTATAGCCTCCCATATAAGATTTTCACTTACTTATGGTGCACTAATTCAGTAGAAATTATATTTATGAACTGAACTGAGCTTCGTATAATCGGCTGTATCCTCCGCCTTGCTCAATTAGTTCCTCATGCGAACCTTGTTCTGCAATACCATCTTTATTTACAACGACGATACGATCTGCATTTTTAATCGTTGCAAGCCTGTGAGCGATAACTAATGTTGTACGGCCGACAGATAGTTCTGCAAGCGATTTTTGAATCGCTAGTTCCGTCTCTGTATCTAATGCAGAAGTCGCTTCATCTAATATTAAAATTGGTGGGTTTTTCAAGAACATACGAGCAATCGCTAGACGCTGTTTCTGTCCACCAGAAAGTTTCACACCACGCTCACCGATAACGGTATCTAAACCGTCTGGTTGTGAGTAAATTAAGTCTTCTAACTGCGCACGTTTTACCGCCTGCCAAATTTCAGCTTCTGACGCTTTTAAATTTCCGTAAGCAATATTTTCACGAATCGTTCCTGAGAATAAGAACACATCTTGCTGCACAATTCCAATTTGTTTACGAAGTGAAGATAATGTCATATCTTTCGTATCAATACCATCAATTTGGATTGAACCAGACGATTGTTCATAAAAACGTGGGAGTAAACTACATAACGTTGTTTTTCCAGCTCCTGATGGTCCAACGAACGCAACCGTTTCACCTGCATGTATGTTCAAACTAATGTCATTTAAAATCGGTTCTTTATTTTCATATCCGAACGTAATGTTGCTATATTGAATATCACCATGTACATGTTTAACTTCCATCGCACCTTTAGAGTCTACAATATCTGGCTCTGTTTCCAGAAGCTCTACATATCTCTTAAAACCAGCGATCCCTTTCGGATAGCTTTCGATTACCGCATTAATTTTTTCAATTGGGCGGAAGAAAATATTCGTTAATAGAACGAATCCAATAAATCCACCGTACGTTAATTCACCTTGCAGAACAAACCATGTACCGCATATTAACACAAAGAGTGTTACGAGACGCATGAGCATATAACTAATCGATGAATTTAATGCCATAATTTTATACGCCATTAATTTCGTTGTACGGAAACGAGCGTTGTTAACAGCAAATTGCTCTTTCTCAAACTTTTCATTTCCGAATGCTTGTACTACGCGAATACCACCAACATTGTTCTCAATACATGCATTGAAATCAGCAACGTCTGAGAATAAACGTCTAAATGTACCTGTCATTTTTTTGTTGAAGTAAAGTGCTAACCATAATAAGAATGGAATGACGAAGAACGTTAATAGCGCTAACTTCCAGTTGATCATCATCATAAATGAGAATGCCCCAACTAAAGTCATAATAGCGATAAATAAATCTTCCGGTCCATGGTGAGCAATTTCCCCAATTTCCATTAAGTCGTTTGTAAGACGTGAAATTAAATGACCTGTTTTATTATTGTCAAAAAATCTAAATGATAGCTTTTGAATATGATCAAATAATTTCTGCCTCATATCCGTTTCAATGTTAACACCAAGCATATGTCCCCAATATGTAACAACATATTGTAAGCCTGCATTTAATATATACACTGCAAGTAAACCGAAACAAGCCCATAAAATAAGCGTCCAGTTTTGTCCTGGCAATAACTTATCAATAAATTGATTTACGATAAGCGGGAAGCCAAGTTCTAGTAATCCTGCGACAACCGCACAAGAAAAGTCGAGTATAAATAAACCTTTATACGGTTTATAGTAAGAAAAAAATTTACGCAGCATATCTTACCTCCATTTTCCAAAATTAAAAAGACTCTCTAAATGATAACCATTATCAAATAATTATTCAAGTTATCCGTCTATGAAACTAAAAATAAGATTTTTGATAGTTGTCGTTTTTTCCAGGAAGTCGATATATTCGAATAATCGCCGATATAAATTTCATTTACTAACTACCCTCCCTCCAAAAAACAAAAAAGGTACCACCACAAGATGATACCTTTCCTTCTATTACATCGCTTCCGAATCCCACTCATGCTCCTGCTCAACAAATACAATACCTAATTCGTGATGTCCACCAGCATATAATGCAGTTTGCGCAAGACGAAGCTCACCATTTGTATCTAATACTTCTAATTTACAAAATGCTCCTGTCGTCTTCGTTTGAAGCGCATCATAAAATTCCTCGGCGCTTTTTGGAATGACTCCATTTACTTTCGTAATAATTTCTCCAGGCAGTAATTTTAGCTCTGCTCCAATTGTATTTGGGATTGTATCTAGTACAACGAGCCCATCATTGCGTGCAGCAAAATACGCTGGTCTTGTTTCATCAGTAATTTTCTCTTGCATCGAAATTGTGAAACGCCCAAGCATTGCGACTCCCATCGCGATAATTGCAAGTACATGCCACCAGTAACTTGCGATTCCTAAAACGAGCACAAGTCCTGCTAACCCATAAACACGTCTTCCTGTAAATAATAAAGCTTCCGTCGGCTCATAACTTTTAATCTTTCTCATAAATCCAATTAAAAATGGAACAAGGAATAGAGAATATGTATTTGAACCTATTGAAACGACAGGCCACCATGAAATAAACTGCGTTACCGCATCACCCGGTACAAGAATAAAAATAGGAACGATCCATAAACGCTTTGATTCGTGTAAACCAATCTTTAATCCACGCTTCCCCTTCCTAATCTTCGGTGTAGAGTATCCTACTGCGTTTTTAGAAATCAATAAACCTTCTACAATAAGCATAACGCCTAGCAAAATAGCAAGGGATACAATGGTATTCTCTTCACCTTCTCGAAGCTGTAAGAAGGAAATTGGTAGCTTAGAAGATAATAGAACACATACAATCGCAATGCTAAATGTATAAGCCGCCGATAAATATCGATACATAGCCGTTAATCCAAATAGTAATGTCCAAATTAAAATGGCCCATAAGCTTGCTTTAGAAACAACAAGTCCAAGCCCAATCGTAATAATAGATACTACTAATCCGTATCCCATCCCTGCAAATAGAGAGGTTCGCAGTTCAAACCAAATATCATAAACTTTAAAAGAAAAATCTTTTCGTTCTCTTAACATACGTAAGTATCCAACGAAGATACTACTTATTACAAATATATAGACAGCAGGGTGTAAGAAAAAACGTCCAACTGCCCGCATTATTTCAAAAATCCACGACTCCACGAACTCATTCACCACCATTTATATCATTCTTTCTTTTTATATTATCATAACTAAACAAACGTTTGTTTAACACAAAAAAATACAGGCAGAAAACTGCCTG
Organism: Bacillus sp. ok061; assembly: GCF_900108285.1. NCBI lineage: Bacteria > Bacillati > Bacillota > Bacilli > Caryophanales > Bacillaceae > Bacillus > Bacillus sp. ok061. The sequence goes on from NZ_FNUW01000011.1 coordinate 104,522, forward strand.
TATTTCTTCTTATTTTGCCATTAATTTTAATGCTGACTGTAATTGTAGATCATTTTCTCCAGAACGGATTTTTTCGATAATTTTAGTTTGAATCGCTTCAGCTGTCTTTTTATCAAGCTGTCCTGTCGCTTCCATTTCATTCGCATTTTGGAATGCTTTCAGCGCCGATTCTGTCTCTTTACTAAAGTATCCATCTTCACGACCTGGTACATACCCTAAGCTCTTAAGCATTTCTTGAGCATGTTTTACTTGTACATCATTTGAATTGTATGAAAGTGTTTTTTCAATTTGAATTGGTGTCGCATGATAATAATTTGGTTGCTTCACTTCTACTGTTGGCGCGATTCCTTTTTTATGAATCCAGTTCCCATCCGGTGTTAACCATTTAAACATCGTTAATTTAATGTTGCTGCCGTCTTTAAATGGAACAGCTTGCTGAACAGTACCTTTACCAAATGTCTTTTCACCAATTAAATCGTATCCTTCTCCTTCTTTCAGCGCACCAGCTAAAATCTCTGAAGCAGAAGCACTTCCATTATCAATTAATACTGAAATTGGATATGGTTTTCTCTCTTTCAGTTCCGTAGAGAATTTCTTCTTCTCACCATTTCGCTGCTCTACTTGTAGCATCGGCTTTTTATTCGTCATAATTTCTCCTAGTATATCTTCTACACTATTTAAATAGCCACCAGGATTACCACGCACGTCAATAACTAAGCCTTTTATATTTTTCTTCTCTAACTCTTTTAACTGATCCTTAAATTCCTTCGCTGTATTTTCAGCAAAAGAAGTGATTTGCATATAACCGATATCTCTTCCGCTCTCTTGCTTCACAGAACTAAACACTGTGAAAATCGGAATTTTTTCACGCTTAATTTTAAATACAATCGGATCAGTTACTCCCGCACGTTTAATTTCAATTGCGACAGTCGTTCCTTTTTTACCACGGATCTTTAATACTGCTTCTTCACGTGATAAGTCTTTCACACTGTTTCCATCTACAGATAAAATTTGGTCATTCGGTTTAATTCCTATCTTTTCTGCTGGTGAACCTTTAATTGGCGATACGATAATAAGCTTATCGTCCGTCTTGTTCACCTCAGCCCCAATCCCCTCTAATTCAGGATCAAGCGATTCACTAAACTGTTTGGCTGTTTCTTTATCCATATACGTGGAATAAGGGTCCTTCAGCGTAGACAACATGCCTTGTATTGCACCTTCAACTAACTTTTCATCTTTCACGTCTTCCACATAACGTGAATCAATTAGTGCATACGCCTCATTAATTTTTGCCAAATTCCCTTGCGCAGTGCTAGCATTCCCACTCGAAATTGTTTGCGTTACTTCTGCTGGGTTAACCCCAAATACAGACATGCCTGCAAACATTCCGCCAGCACCAATTAAAAATGCAACAACCATTCCAATAATTGCAACTCTACGTTTCAATGCGGAATTCCCCTTTCCAAAACACACAGGTGGTGTAGCAAAAGGCATCACACAGTGTGTGATGCCTTTACCTATTTCTACTATATGATAAGCTTGTACGAATTATGTTTGCAACTTTTTATACTTTTAAGAAGCGACGAATTGACATTACACTTCCCCACATACCGATTAACGCACCGATTAACACTAGTAAACCAGCTAATTGGAATACGAAAGGACTGTATGGTAGAAGCTCGAAAATTGTTCCGCCAAGTTTTTCGTTAAACACACCTTGCAACGAATTATACGTAACTAGAATTAGGCCAATTGGAATAATTGATCCTAATACTCCTAAGAATAATCCCTCTAGCAAGAATGGCCAACGAATGAACCAGTTTGTTGCACCAACAAGTTTCATAATTTCAATTTCTGTACTACGAGCATAAATTGTAATTTTAATTGTGTTAGAGATTAAGAACATTGCTGTGAATAAAAGACCAGCAATTAACGCAATCCCAATGTTACGACCAGTTTTTACAGTATCAAATAATCGTTCAACTTGCCCTTTTCCGTACTGAACATTACTGACAAACTGCATTTTTTCAACCTTCTTCGCGATTGTCGCTGTATCTGTTGGTTCTTTTGCTTTTACAACGAATACGTTTTTAAGTGGGTTATCTTGTTCAAATAACTCAAACGTTTTTCCGCTATCACCTAAGCTTTTAATTAAACGTTTTAACTCTTCTTCTTTAGAAGAATATTTAATAGAATCTACTTTTGCAATCTTACTCATATCTTCTTCTAATTTCTTTTGATCAGCTTCTTTTGCAGCTGGATCAATGTGTACACGAATCTCTACATCTTGCTCTACTTTCGTCGCAAAATGGTTCATATTCATAATCGCTGTTAAAAAGACACCTACAAGTAATAATGTAACTGTTACTGCACTAACAGAAGCAAATGTCATCCATCCGTTACGTGATAGATTCTTTACACCTTCTCGCAAATGTCGACTAAGGGTCTTAGCCTTCATATCCGTATCCTCCCTCAATCTCGTCTCGAACAATTTTTCCGCCTTCAATCGCGATTACACGATGACGGATTGTATTTACGATATCTGCATTATGCGTCGCCATAACAATTGTTGTACCACGCTCATTAATGCGAGTAAAAATCTTCATAATATCAAGAGCTGTTTCAATATCTAAGTTACCTGTTGGCTCATCGGCAATTACAACCTTTGGTCGATTTACAATCGCTCTTGCAATCGCAACACGTTGTTGCTCTCCACCTGAAAGTTCACTTGGAATTGCATCTGCACGATCTTCAAGACCTACAAGACCTAAAACTTCTGTTACACGCTCACGAATTGCATCTGGTTCTTCTTCAATTACTTCTAAAGCAAACGAAACATTCTCATATACCGTTAATTTAGGTAGTAATTTAAAATCTTGGAAAATTACGCCTAATTGACGACGAAAATATGGAACATCTCTTTCTGCCAATGTTTCAATAACAAGTCCATTTACATTAATTGATCCTGTAGATGGCTTCTCTTCACGATACATCATTTTAATAAATGTAGATTTTCCGGCTCCACTTGGTCCAACTACGTATACGAACTCACCTTGTTTAATGTTAACTGTAAGACCAGCAATGGCTTTCATACCATTCGGGTACTCCTTATAAACATTCGTCATTTTTATCATTATTTATCACCCAATACTTAATGATTTTTTTCGAAATACTTTTCTGTACATCTGAAAATAAAAGACATCCTTCATTTTCACTTAGTCATCCTTGTTGAAGGTAGTTTACTTATGCTTTCTCATAAGCAATACCACTCTATGTAATATATTTCAGCAAAATTCTACAAACCCCATTGTAACATCAAACGGTTTCCAGTTCGGATACATTTTTGTTACAGTTATGTTACATAAATGAAAAGGAAAACGAGTTGACCTATATTATCAACTCGTCCAGTTCACCTTTTTTATTTATGTTCAGCTAACCATTCAGATACTTTTTTCGCATCTTCACCTTGAATAAGTCCTGGTGACATTGAACCGCGGCCTTTTTTAATAATCTCTTCGATATCTGCAGCGTCGTACTTACCGCCTACTTTTCTTAAATCAGGTCCAGTTGCCCCTGATAAATCTGTCGCGTGACATCCAGCACAACTTCTTTGGAAAATTTGTTCTGCGCTGTCTGTGCTTGCAGACTGTTTCGAAGACTTACTCTCTTCTTTATTTCCGCATGCTCCTAAAGCAAAAACAACCGATGTCCCTAGCGCAATAGCCAACAATTTCTTTTTCACTTCTATCGCTCCCCATTGTTGATATTCTTTTTATTCCTAACACACTCATTTTCATTATAAGCATTATCTTTATATAGAAAAACTAAGGTGTATTTCATATTCCTCAAAAATACAGTGAGAACCTTGATAAAATAAAGCTTTCATAAGTTGTTTCAATTCTGTGAACAGCTTAAAAAACTTCTATAAAGAATCCTTTTTAAAAGGAAAATTAGAAATGTTCTATATAAATCTTTACCCTATTATCGCTCTATTTTACTATTCTCTACTTTTTACAAAACAATATACACCATTGTAATCTACATATAATCCCATCAAAAAGAGAAGTTGTCGTTTCCAACTTCTCTTCCTCTTTACTTCATCTATAAAAATAAAATCAAATTCTTTATATCCTCTATATCCTCAGCGTGGGCCAACAATTTAGTTGGCTTTTTTTCACTTATTAGATGCGAGAACGTAAGTAAGCATCAATAAATGGATCAATCTCTCCATCCATAACTGCTTGTACGTTACCAACCTCCGTATTTGTACGGTGGTCTTTTACAAGAGAATACGGGTGGAATACGTAAGAACGGATTTGGCTACCCCATCCGATTTCTTTTTGTTCCCCGCGGATTTCATCTAATTGTGCCTGTTGTTCTTCTAGTTTCTTTTGATATAATTTCGCTTTTAACATCTTCATCGCATGCTCACGGTTTTTAATTTGAGAACGTTCCGACTGACACGTTACAACTGTATTTGTCGGTGTATGTGTAATACGAACTGCTGAATCTGTCGTATTAACGTGCTGCCCACCCGCTCCACTTGCGCGATACGTATCAATTTTTAAATCTTCTGTACGTACTTCGATTTCAACTTCATCATTGAACTCTGGTACAACTTCACAAGATACGAACGATGTATGACGACGACCTGAAGAATCAAATGGTGAAATACGTACAAGACGATGTACACCTTTCTCTGCTTTTAAGTAACCGTAAGCGTTATGACCTTTAATTAATAAAGTTACACTCTTAATACCAGCTTCATCACCCGGTAAATAGTCAACCGTTTCTACTTTAAATCCACGTTTTTCAGCCCAACGTGTATACATACGTAATAACATAGAACCCCAGTCTTGTGACTCAGTTCCACCTGCACCTGGATGTAATTCTAAAATTGCATTATTTTTATCATAAGGATCACTTAATAGTAACTGAAGCTCATACTCATTCATTTCTTGAATTAAGCCTTTTACTTCTGACTCTAATTCCTCATGTAAATCTTCATCGTATTCTTCTTTTAAAAGCTCATGCGTTACTTCTAAATTTTCGAACGTTTCATCTAATTGACGGAAACTTCCAACCATATCTTTTAACGCATTCGCTTCATTAATTACAGCTTGCGCGCCTTGTTGGTCATCCCAAAATCCTGCGCTCATCATTTTTTCTTCTAATTCTGCAATTTGTTTCTCCTTAGTAGGAAGGTCAAAGAGACCCCCTAAAAGCCGCTAATCGCTTAGCCATTTTCTCTAATTCCTGTCTAATTTCTACTAATTCCATTTCCTTCACCTCTATGTAATTGCTGTTACTTTCGTATGAAAACAAGGGAAACTCTCTCCACTTATTACGGAGAGAGTTTAACCCTTCTTAATTATACATTTTTGATATAAAAGTTTGCAAAACAGCCAAAGCTATCGCCCTATATTACTGAACAATACCACAGCAGTTTTTATATTTTTTACCGCTACCACATTTACATAAATCGTTGCGGCCCACTTGGTCACCTTTTACAACTGGCTTTTTCTTCGCTTCTTCGCCATCGCTAGATGGATGAACAGCTTCACCTTGAACAACTTCTTGACGTTCTAAGTTTTGTTCAATTTCAGCTTTCATAATGTAACGAGAAATTTCCTCTTCAATAGAAGCAACCATTGACTCGAACATTGCAAATCCTTCCATTTGGTACTCACGAAGTGGATCAATTTGACCGTAAGCACGTAAATGAATACCTTCACGAAGATGATCCATCGCATCAATATGCTCTGTCCATTTTGTATCTACAACGCGGAATACAACAACCTTCTCAAACTCACGCATTTGCTCTTCTGGCATAAGCTTTTCTTTGTCATTGTAACGCTCTATTAATTTCGCGATAATCGGTTCGCTCATTTCCTCAGGAGCAAGGCGACGTAATTCTTCTTCTTTTACGTCTCCTTCTTGAAGAAGGTTTGTATTTAAGTAGTCAACAAGACCTTTAATGTTCCAATCTTCTTCAATTTCCTCTTGTGTATGAAGCGCAACAGCACGTTCTACTGTAGATTTCATCATACCTTCAATAATGCCACGTAAGTTTTCCGATTCCATTACTTCTTGACGCTGCTTATAAATCACTTCACGTTGCTGACGAAGTACATCATCGTATTGTAATAACTGCTTACGTGCATCATAGTTATTTCCTTCAACACGTTTTTGTGCAGACTCTACCGCACGAGAAACCATTTTACTTTCAATTGGCTGGGAATCATCCATACCAAGACGATCCATCATCGCTTTCATATTGTCAGAACCGAAGCGGCGCATTAATTCATCTTCCATAGACAAGTAGAACTGCGTTACACCAGGGTCCCCTTGACGACCAGCACGACCACGTAACTGATTATCAATACGACGGCTTTCGTGACGCTCTGTACCGATAACTGCTAGACCCACGTTTTTAATATCGTCTCCAAGCTTAATATCCGTACCACGACCAGCCATATTCGTCGCAATCGTTACAGCACCTTTCATACCAGCTTCTGCAATGATATCTGCTTCACGCGCATGGTTTTTCGCGTTTAAAATGTTATGGCGTACACCTTTACGTGTTAACATTTTTGAAATAAGCTCTGACGTTTCAATTGCAACTGTACCAACAAGAATAGGTTGCCCTTGTTTATGACGATTTACAATATCCTCAACAACTGCATTGAATTTGCCTTCCATTGATTTGAAGATTAAATCAGCACGATCATCACGAATAATATCTTTGTTCGTTGGAATTACGATAACATTCATATTGTAAATACTACGGAATTCTTCTTCTTCCGTTTTTGCTGTACCAGTCATACCAGATAATTTTTCATACATACGGAAGTAGTTCTGGAATGTAATTGTTGCAAGCGTCATACTTTCATTTTGAATTTCTACACCTTCTTTTGCTTCAATCGCTTGGTGTAATCCTTCGCTATAACGACGACCTTTCATAAGACGACCAGTAAATTGGTCTACAATTACGATTTCGCCTTCTTGTACAACATAATCTGTATCACGGTGCATAACAACGTGTGCACGAAGCCCCTGATTAATATGGTGAAGAAGTGCTACATGTTTTAAATCGAATAAGTTTTCAATATGGAAAGCTTTTTCTGCTTTCGTAATACCATCTTCTGTTAACATTACATTTTTCGTTTTCACATCAAATGAATAATCTTTTTCATTTTCTAACGTACGAACAAATGCATTTGCAAACATGTATAGCTCTGTTGATTTTTGAGCTTGTCCTGAAATAATAAGCGGCGTACGCGCTTCATCGACTAAAATAGAATCGACTTCATCGATAATAGCAAAGTGAAGCGGGCGTTGAACGCACTGCTCTTTATATAAAACCATGTTGTCACGTAAGTAATCGAATCCAAGCTCATTATTTGTGCTATACGTAATATCAGCAGCATAAGCCTCTTGTTTTTCTTCGCGTGACATACTATTTAAGTTAATTCCTACCGTTAAGCCAAGGAACTCATGAAGTTGTCCCATTTCATTCGCATCACGTTGTGCTAAGTATTCATTGACTGTAACAACGTGAACACCTTTTCCTGTTAAAGCATTTAAATATACAGGTAATGTAGATGTTAACGTTTTACCTTCACCCGTTTTCATCTCAGAAATATTCCCTTCATGTAAGGCAATACCACCCATTAACTGTACGCCATATGGACGCATTCCAAGAACACGAGTTGCCGCTTCGCGAACAACCGCAAAAGCTTCAGGTAATAGATCATCTACTGTTTCACCTTTTGTTAGACGTTCTTTAAATTCAAGCGTCTTTCCTTTTAATTGTTCATCAGTTAGTGGCTTAATAGATGACTCTAATGCATCAATTTGCTCAACTGTCTTTTGCATACGTTTAATTTGGCGTTGGTTTACATCAAACACCTTTTTTAAAATACCGATCATAGGAAATACGCTCCTCTTTTTATTAAAATAAAACTTCCGATTGTTTTTCTTTTTCTCTATTACAATCAGTCGTTGTAAAAATCAAATGTATGTTATGCCAATTTTTCTCCTAATTAAAAAAACTAAAATGTATATACCTAATGATAATTGTAACACTTGTCTTATAACTATGACAACAATCGACCGAATGTCAGGCCTTATATTCAAAAAAAGTTTTTATTTCATTTGTTCCAACAAACTAACATGTCTTTTCTCCATCCCTCTATTGCACATTTTGTATTAAATATCCCCTTTTAAAAGAGGATGATCGAAGGAAATCTATTAGTTTTAAATCAAAAATTACAAAAAGCCGGAAATTTCGCAGGTGCAGCATCCATAGATACTTACACCTGCGAAACAACTCCGACTTTAAAAGATATTATTATGTTGCAAGATCTACTCAACCACAGCAAAAAAACACCTTTAAAATATATATGGATCAATCATGAATTTTATTAATTTATTGGTATTTCTAATTCATGATATTTCCCTTTCTGATCCTTCATAAAAGAAATGAATTTCACCTTAGTTGATTCATTTGAAAAGTTTTTATAATTCTTACCAGGGTCATCTCCTATAAAATAATTTGTCCCAATATATCCTCGTACCGTTTTACCAGCAGGTATTACAGGCTCAAACTGATATTTTTCAGGTAATTCCATTGAATACGGAATTAAATTATAAAACTCTCCTATTTTAGAATAAAACATTGTATTAGAAATAGACTTATTACTAAGCAAATTAATATCCCGATTCGTTGTATTTGTAATATCTAAAGGTAACACATACGTCACTACTTCACGGTCTTCATAAGGATCATAAACTTTTGTAGGATCAAGAGGATCAAGTGCATGAAACGTAATTCCTTGTCCATCTTCAAAAATTCTATTAGATAAAAACTCACCTTTTACCACTTTATAAGATTCATTCTTTAGATTTAATGTTTTAAATCTAAAGAAACTAGCAAATACACATAGCAACAGACACAATCCAATGATTATTAAGACATGATTTCTTGTCACTCTTAATCTACCAACTTTCCATTATTAACATGTACAATGCGATCTACTATTTCATTATCTAGAACATGCACATCATGACTAGCTACTATAATAGTCGTTCCTTTAGATTTTTCTACTTTCAAAATATCCAAAACATCTTTTATTCCATCACTATCTAAAGCATTAGTTGGCTCGTCTAATAACAATAATTTTGGTTGTTCCATTAAAGCTTGCGCTATCCCTAAACGTTGCTTCATACCTAAAGAGTATCTTTTATACTTTCTCTTATCTGTTTTATCAAGTCCAACCCTTTGAATAATATTATAAATTTCCTCATCAGAAATTTTATTGTTAATCAATGATAAAAACTTCAAGTTCTGAAAACCAGTATACCCCGGAATAAAACTTGGATATTCAATCAATATCCCCATAGAATCAGGAAATTGCTTTTGTTTTCCAATCATTTCATTATCTACATAAACAACTCCAGAATTTAAACGCATTAATCCTGATATAGCACGTAAAATCATTGTTTTACCAGAACCATTATGCCCCTTCAAAACTAAAAACTCTCCTTTTTTTACTGACAAACTAATATTATCTAACACAATATTTCCCTTTAATCTTTTCGTCATACATTCACATTTAATATAATTGTCCATAAATTATTCACCTATCACATCTAGTTTTTTAAAACAAAAACTACCTAATAAAATCATTACAATAACAATTACTATTCCTATTAAAAGTAAATCATTACATTGAATAGATTGATTATTACCTAAAGTCAATTGAATTGAACTGTGATCAACAAAATACCAACGATTTGGCATAACAAAAGAACCTAAAAAATAAGTACTATGAAAGAAAATAGACAAAAATAGGTACATCAACATCAGTACAAAAACAATAGTTATTGGTATATAAAGCGTTAAAAACTCAAAAATCAAAGCTAATAAAAAGCTTATAATTATTTGAATTAGCATAGTACCTAATATTTTATAAGGAAATTGACTATATAAATTTAAAAAAGTATACTCGCCTAAAGAAAGCACATAGTAAGCACTAAACCAAAGAAAATACATAACAATCCAAATACTAATTATATAAAAAAACAAAGATAATATTTTCGTTAACCACAGAAAATGCTTCTTCTTAACACGAGGAAATAAATAAACACCATTCTGTTGAATATCTGAAAAAGCAAAATTCCCTACAAGCAACAAAGGAGTGATTTGAAAAAATATCCAATAAAAAGGGATAGAAAATCGCCCCTCCTTATAAAAATAAGATAAATCCACAAAGTCTACTCCATGAAAAAATCGATAAAAGGTAACATCTACCAATACAAATTCTTTACCATTACTAAGAGGCTGATTGTATAAAAAAGTAATTGCTATAATAGCGTAAATTAAAAATAAAAAAGCCATTATCTTGATGGAATCTCGAAACCGTACATGTAAATCTCTTTTTAACAAATAATATAAAATCATAATGTAAACTAGATCACCTCTGTCTCATCATTCATAGCAATATAACTTTTTTTAGCTAAAATCCATACACTTATAAAAAAGATAGAAAAACATCCAAATAAACGTATAAATAAACCAGTACCATCTTCAAAGACATTTATATAAAAAGCATTTGTAAATAAAAATCCATGTAATATAAATCTATCTAGTAAAACAGCAATGATCATACATATTATTACAAGTAAACTAGGTAAAAATAATTGCAATAAAGCACTTATCATACATATAAAAACATTCGCAAATAATTGAATACAAAATAATAATGGATAATTTACATCAACACTAGTTACAGCCATCATATTTGACAGTAAAAATAACTGTAAAATCATACTCCCAGCGAAAAAACAAACAAAAACGAATAGTTTCAAATAATATATAGAAACTAATTTCATTGCATTATTCACTCGATAAACTACATAAATACTAAAAAAATTCGACATAGAATATACAGAAAAAACGATGGTTAAAGGAATAAATATAGTCGACAAATTATAAAACGACATAACTTTATACAAAGTTTCTAATTCGTTCATTTTTTCTTTTACAATGCCCTGTTCAAAATAATTGAACAAGCAACCAATGATACTAACATTAAGTAAAAAAAGAATACTTAACCAAACGTACTTCATCCTTATAGTTTCTTTCATTACATTATAAAAGAACATGCTTCCTACTCCCCCGTAAATAAAGAACTACAGAACAAAACCAAATACATAACAAGACACTAAGAAAAATTTGTAATTCAAAAAAGCCGAAATCTTTAATTACATAATCTTTAGGATTGAGAATCCCTTTTCCAATACCAAGCCAAAAAATATGTAAAACAAATGGAACTAAATAAATAAAATAAACTCGTTTTATAAAAAATGAAACTGATAAAGCCAAACTCGAAAAAACCGCACCGTATAAACCATTTAAAAATACATACATTAGAAAATATAAAGTAGGGTACTCATAATAAACTGTATTAAATTGAGCTGTTGGTGAGACAGTAGCAGCCATATAATTTAATATTGGATGCGGAGCGACTGTTGGATAAGTCATTGCATATAAATAAAAATTAAATAGTAAAGGGAAACTTATAATAAAAAAAGATACACTAAAATTAATAAAATAAAGTAGCTTAAAATAATAACCTGTTCCCATTTTAGAAATAACAGGATAAATAAATCCATAATTTTTATCAATTCTATAAATCCCTGCTACAGCCATTGCAGAAAGCATAGGAAATATAAGTAGATAAAACTCACTATAAAATGACAATCTATTAAAATGTAAAATATTAGATAAATATGGGGATACCTTTATAATCCCAGCATCGTTAAATCCTTTAGTTGTCACAAACATAGCAATATATTGAGCAGTAACAATTATTAACATAATAAATAAAGACAACCAAAACATCCTACCTTTTAAAATCCTTCCTAAAAAGTAACTCATCTACAGCTCCTCCATAAACCATTAATTAAATTTAAACCTTTTTTAATATGAACAATTGATCCGCAACACCATAACATTTATTTTCTTTATTTAACCAGATGTAACGAAAAGCAACATTTGCTCTCTCTCCTTCAAATTTAGGAAACTCAACTTCATACTGATAAACATCATTTGTACCTTTTCTTTTTACACTCTTAACTTCTTGTTTCCACTCAATTACTTTCCCATCAGTTTGTTCAATCCGTCCCAAAAGATACGTTGGTTTTTTCTTATTCGTAACACCCGATAAAAACACATAATAATTTTCTGGTATAACTCCTGACTTTAAATTTTTATCTGAAAGCCTATCTTCTATTGCAATATCATTTCTATCTATTTGACCTTGAAAGAAATCATTACCATTTTTATTCCCCGAAAATACTTGTTCATAAATAGTATTTTTCTTAATTTCTTGCAACTGAATACTTTTCAAATTATATTTTTCCGTTAAAGTATCTTCAATATTTACAATAGGTTCATCTACTTTCTTTTGACAAGAAACTAAGAAACTAATACTCAATATAAAACAACAGAATACAATATATTTTAAAATAAGTTTCATTACAGCTCCTCCTATTTTTAAAATGAAATAGCAGGAAAAGTCGTATAATTCAGATTCGGAACTAGACGACTTTTTCTAGCGCTACAAAATAAATAATTTCAATTTATAATTTCTAAATCAATATTCAATGTAAGGTCCATTAGGTCTTACACTATCAGGACTCCAATCAGTAGGATAAGCATTATTTTCTCTAGAATAACCACCAAATCTAACAGGAACATTTTTCCTATATCGTTCATATGCATAATTTTGGAAAAGATATGTTTTACCTGGTTGCACTTCTCCTTCATGCTTACCTGAAACATTTACCCAATCTCTATCACCTTTACCTTTATTTTTATCCGCTTCTGTCCAAACGTTAAAAGAACCACCGCCCTTCTCACTACTCTTCACACGCATATACATAGAAGTAGGGTTCTCTTTAGGACGTGCATTAGTAAAATCATATGCACTCCAAAGTCTAAAGGTAAATTCTACATGATCATCCCTTGTATCAGCCTTAGCAGGTTCGGTTAAAGCAAAAGTACTAGCTAAAATACCTAAAGATAAAACAGATCCAAACATAAAACGACTTTTTTTCTTAATACTCACTAAAAGCACCTCCGATAATTTGTAGCATTATATTGATTTTATTTTTTCACTGAAGAAATAAAATAAATCATTATAATACAATATTACAATATCATTCTCTCAACACACCTTCAATACATTTCAGAATATTTAATATTATATTTGCAATTGTAAACATTTTGCCAAATTAACAAAAATAATAATACACTCCTAGCAACAAATTACTTATAGAGATAACTACTTACCTACGCCTGTTCCAAATCATAAAGAGTAACTCGCCTTTTAATTTCCCCATGCTGTTTTGACGAAACACTGTCTAAAAATCACGTCTTAATGAAATGGGCTACTTATAAATTCTTTCACCTTTCGAAAAGAAAAAACTAAAACATAAAAAAAGCGCAGCCATTTCGGCTGCGCTTTCGAATTATTATTTAGTTTCGATTAAACCGTATTTCCCATCTTTACGGCCATATACAACATTAGTTTCATTTGTATCAGCATTTGTGAAGACGAAGAAATTATGTCCTAGCATATCCATTTGTAGAATCGCTTCTTCAACGTCCATCGGTTTTAAATCGAATCGTTTTGTACGTACAAGTTCTAATTCATCTTCTTCTACCTCATCCATAACAGCTACTGCTTCTGGAAGGATAAAGTTCGTTTTCATAGAACCTTTCTCACGTAACTTACGATTTACTTTTGTTTTATGTTTACGAATTTGTCGCTCAATTTTATCAACTACTAAATCGATAGCAGCGTACATATCGCTATTAGTTTCTTCTGCACGAAGTAATAAATCAGTAAATGGTATTGTTACCTCGACACGTTGCTTGTCAGAGTATACTTTTAAATTAACTTTAATCTCTGGGAATGTATCAAAATAACGCTCTAACTTACTTAGTTTTTTCTCTACATATTCCTTTAATGCTGGAGTTACTTCAATATTTTCACCACGAATGTTGAATTTCATAGATGAATTCCTCCTTTCAAGCCTATGTACTATAATTTCGACACTGGCTTAAAAATTCCTTCTAACTTTTTTAAAAAAATTAGTGGAATTGCGATTTTTTTATCGTTTTTTGTTGAAATGAAAAGATGCATCGTTTCTATCTTTATTTTATCCTATTAACATCGTGAATAACGAATATAACTGTGGACAATTCGTTACAGAAAAGAAACAACTTTTTGACAACTTACCCTATAACAAAAAACCCCTTGCGAAAAACAAGAGGTTCTACTACATATATATAACGTTGCCACAAACGCAGCTTTCTCTTCCCAAAACAATATCCCCTACAGTTTCACAACATTAGCTGCTTGTGGTCCACGTGCTCCATCTACAATGTCAAACTCTACTTGTTGCCCTTCTTCTAACGACTTATACCCATCTTGTTGAATAGCAGAAAAATGGACAAATACATCATCACCATCTTCGCGCTCAATAAATCCAAATCCCTTTTCTGCATTGAACCATTTCACTCGTCCTTGCATGTTCATTCCATTCCCTTCACTCTAAAAATCAGGGCATTCACCCCATATTCTGACTATAACGAATGACAAGACTTTTAGTCAAAGAAGATTTGTCGTCTTTTTATTATTCCTTTCGACATTCACATATTAACCTCTACAAAGCGTCAAACAAGAAACTTCTCTAGCTCCTCGATCATACAAAAGGCTTCCAATTTGTCTAACAGTAATTCCTGTCGTATACACATCATCCACGATTAAAACATGTTGCTCATGAAACATCTCTTTTCCCTGAAAATAAAAAGGATTGCTTCCTGACACCCTTTCTTTACGTGTCTTCTTACTTTGTTTTTCTGTTTCCCTTCTTCTTAATGATGGATAAGAAAGTTTGACAGGCAAACAAGTTGCTAATAACTCAGCTTGATTAAAACCACGTTCAACTTCCCTTTCCTTACTAAGCGGAACAGCGATAACGGTTGAAACATTGGCAAAATGCTTTTGAAATAAACTTCGAAAAGGACGATAAAAAATGCGCACTAACTCTGCATCCCCCCGAAACTTAAACTGCGCTACTATTTCTTTCATCCCATCATCATACATATATAACGAACGGTTTTTAAAAGGACGATACTTCTCCTCTTTCATCCACCTTATACAATCTATACAAATACCGTCTTCTTGAAATAAGGCAGGAACAAATTCTAAAGGCCGCCCACATCCCATGCAAATTTCTCCTATAATATAGGAAAGTTTCTGCTCACATCTATCACATATATATTTTCTATGACACTTTACAAAAAAGTGTACCAACTAACCTTTTCTACAAAACACTCGTCACAAAGTAAACAATGCATTAATCGATCAATCCTTGTTCTTTGGCATTTTTATTCATACCTTGAATATGTTTTTTCGCGCGCACCATCGCCTCTGTCTTACCATAGTGAAAATAAATGACCTCTCCATACGGTGCTTCAAAGCTCCGCCCGGCTCGGCCCGCAATTTGTACGAGTGCACTTTCTGAGAATATTTCTTCTTCCGCCCCTAAAACCGCGACTTGCAAATTTTTCACCGTTACGCCTCGCTCTAAAATTGTCGTTGTAACTAATAATGGGATTTCTCCCTTTCTGAAAGCTGCTACTTTTTCTTTTCTCCCCGGATCTTCTGCATGTACACCTTCAATTCGCTTGTTTAATGATTTTAACAACAGGCTTATTTCTTCTACATATCGCACATGGGGAACGAATAAAAAAATAGGATATTTTTTATTTAAGTATGTTTGTAACCACTGTAGTAAAACTCGAGGAATTCTTTTATGAATGAGGCTTTTTTTCCAATTCCCGCACCAACAAAATAAAGGAACTGGCAAAGGATGACGGTGATATCGTCCAGAAACAATAACACCTTTTTGTTCACCTTTTCTAAATTTTCGCTTCCACGTTTCATCTGGAGTCGCAGTTAAATAAATACGCGCCGCTCTTTCTTTCATCGCTTGTTTTACCGCGTACTGTAACATTTGATCTGCACAATATGGAAAAGCATCTATCTCATCTACAACCATGACATGAAACGCCCTATAATAACGTAATAATTGATGCGTGGTCGCAACGACTAGTACTGCATCTTTTTCTTTATCCACACTCCCTCCATATAAAGCCGCTACCTTTATATATGGAAATACTTCTTGCAATCTCGGTGCTAATTCAAGAACAACATCCGTTCTCGGCGTTGCGATACAAACTCTTTCTCCTTTTTGAAGCGCTTCGTTAATACCGTAAAACAACATCTCTGTTTTCCCAGCCCCGCATACAGCCCAAATAAAAAATGATTCTTTTTGCTTAATAGCCTCTATAACACCTTGTGCCGCCAGATTCTGACCAGTAGACAACGTCCCGTTCCACTGTAACAAATTTAAATTCTTTTCTCTCTTTCTTTCAGCAATCCCACGAACAAGTACAGCACATTCACTTACCCTCCCCATCGTTATACACTTCCGGCAATATGCGCACACTTTACTGCACCTTTTACATAAAAACGACGCAAATAGCCGCTGCTCTATATTTCCACAGCGCTGACATACATATTTAGAAGCCTTCTTTTTTACACCTTGTACACACACGACCTCTCCCTTCTTTTTCAAATCATTTAATTCCCTCTGTAAATCTGAAGAAAGTTCGTCTAATAGCAACTGTTTCCCCGCTAGCATCAACAATCACCTCCAGCACTACTATAAAACCTTCTTCAAATCCCGTAAAAACTCAAAAAAGCCGATAACCTACTTATAAAATAGTAAGCTATCGACTTTATACACGTTTTTTATTGAATTATAATTCTATAATCTTCCGTAACCTAAGAAATGTTTTTGATTGTAAGAGCTATTTACGCTACCGTAAGTAACACCTGTTGACTCATCAGCAGCATGAATTATTTGACCGCCACCAATATAAATACCAACGTGAGATACACCTTCTCTATATGTACCTTGTAAGAAGATAAGATCTCCTGGTTTTGCTTCAGATGCGCTAATCTTTTGTACAGAACTCCACAGGCTTCTAGTATCTTGACGACCTAAACCATAAACGTAAGAGATTAAACCACTGCAGTCAAAACCACCGTTTGAAATTGACGCACTACCCCATACGTATTTTAGACCTACTAAACCTTTAGCTTTTTCGACAACATCTTGTCTACCGCCACCTTTAGTATCACCTGGTACTTCTGGAGTTGGAGCTGGTTTTTTCGCTTCTTCTTTTTTAGGCTCTTCTTTTTTAGACTCTTCTTTTGGAGCTTGTACAGCATTATTTGCTGGAGCTGCTGGTTGAGCTGGTGTTGGTGCTGGTTGAGCCGCTGCTGGTTGTTGTGCAGCTTGCTCTGCTTGTTTTTGAGCAGCAGCTTCTTGTGCAGCTTTTTCTTGCGCTTCTTTTTCAGCAATTTGTTGTAATTTTAATGCTTGTTGTTCAAGCTCTTTTAATTGGCTTTCCGTACTTGTCATTGTAGTTACAACTGTATCCATTTTACCGCTTAAATCGTTTACCGCTGTTGCTTTTTTCTCTTTTTCAGCGTCAAGTTCTTTCTTAGCAGTTTCAATTTGAGCTTGTGCTTCTTTTAATTCTTTTTGTTTCTCTTTTACCGTTGCAACATCTTTTTTCACACTAGCTTGGTCTTCTTGTTGTGTTTTCATGATATCTTCATCAGACTCAAGAATTTTAGAAACAGAAGTTAAACGATCAACTAAATCTGCAACGTTTTTAGAGTTTACAAGAACTTCTGTTACAACGTTCGTATTTGGTTGTTCTTGAAGTGCAACTAAACGCTTTCTTAATAACTCTTCACGTTTTGCAATCTTTGTTTGTAATTCTGCAATATCTTTATTTTTCTTTTCAATTAATTGCTCAGTATCAGAAACTTTTTTCGTTGTTTCATCAAGCTTTGCAGCATTCTCTTGAACAGATTTATCTAAACCTTGAATTGTTTTGTTTAAGTCATTCATTTGTTTTTGTAATTCATCACGTTCTTGTTGTTGTTTATGTAAAGTGTCATTTTGTGTGTTAATTTGTGATTTCACGTCAGAAATTTTATCTTCTGCAAATACATTTGGTGTTAGTCCTGAAAACATTAACCCTGCAACTAATGCGCAAGATGCCATTTTTAGCTTTTTCATTTTATTTTTTACACCGCTTTCTTTTTTCTTTTTCCGTATATAACCTATAAAATTTATACCATAATTCGGGATTTTTTTTGCTAATGTTACGCTTTTGTAAAACAAATGTAATATTATTTGTAGCTCTAGCGCAAAATTCGTATATTTTTGTATGTATGTGTAGAAATTTATATACTTTTCTCACTTCTGTAAACAAAGAAAAAACGCAAGGAATCCCTTACGTTTTATTAAATATACGAATACAAATGAAATGCTACTTCATCCATTTCTCAGCCCAATTTTGGACCTCATCCATAACACTTTCTAACGCTTTTCCCTTGTCAGTTAAGCCATACTCGATTCGAACTGGTACTTCTGGATAGACATTACGAACTACAATGCCCTCGCTTTCCAATTCCTTCAAACGCTCTGACAACATACGATCGCTCATATTTGGGATAATATCTGCGATTTCTCTAAAACGTTTCGACTCTTCAAGCAAAGATTTAATAATTAAGCCAGTCCATTTCTTACTAAGCAAAGTAAAAGCTGACTCAAACTTTGGACATAAACAAGAATTATGCTCCATATGTTTCACCTCTCTTCTATTATAATATAGTTTCTTGTAAAAAGTAAGTTATAAAACTTTCCTCATTATTTTATTTTACGTACATTTTACCATTTCCAAATATTAACTTGTCAACTAAACGTAACATACCCGTAAAAAAACCCTCTTAAAAAGAGAGCTTTTTATATCTTTATTACTTCGTATACCATCCAAGACCTAATGCACCTTCACCTAAGTGCGTACCAATTACAGCTCCAAAATAACCTGTACGAATTGTGACGTGAGGATATTTTGCTTCTAATTCTTTCTTCCATTCATTCGCTTCCTCTTCACGTTGCGCATGAATGATAACTGCTTCCATAGGTACACCTTTACTTGCTTGCTCATCAAAAATTTCAATGATACGTTTTAATGCTTTTTTACGTGTACGAATCTTTTCAAACGGAATAATGATTTTATCTCTAAAATATAAAACTGGCTTCACTTGTAACAGACTGCCGATGAAAGCTTGCGCGCTATTTAATCGACCACCACGTTGCAAATGATGTAAATCATCAACTACAAAATAGGCGTCCATCGTTTTCTTCATTTCATCAAAACGAGCGATAATCTCTTTTGGATTCTTTCCTTCACTTGCTAACTTTGCACCTTCACGCACATAAAACCCTTGTACTTCACAACTAATTTCAGAGTCATACGTATATACATCAATACCCTCTACCATCTGTCCAGCTGTCGTTGATGTTTGATATGTACCACTAATTCCACTTGATAGGTGAATACTAATAACTGCATCATAATCTTTAGCTAGCTCTTCATATAGCTCAACAAACTTTCCGATTGCTGGTTGAGAAGTTTTTGGAAGTTCCTCTTGTTCACGTACTTTCACATAAAAATCATCTGCTGAAATTTCAGCTTCTTCTTGATAAGATTCTGTTCCAAACACAACGTTTAATGGAATCATATATATATTGAGTTCATCACGAATTTGCTTCGGTATATATGCCGTACTATCAGTAACAATAGCTATTTTCATTTTCGTACCTGCCTTATAAAAAGTTTTATTTCCTAATTTTACACGAAAACTACAAATGGTGCATCCATACATGAAAATGCCGGTTGAAATTATACCTACCATCTCGACAAATTACAACAAAAAGATAAAATACTCACCAAAAACTTCAGCATATTTAGAAAAAATGTTTGAATATAAAAAGACTCGCTTTTAAAATGGAAAGTACTAGTCATTTTGATAGATAGGGGCGTACACAAGTGCTATTACAATATTTAACAATCAAAGACTACGGCGAACACGAAATCGTCATTCAAAAATCAAGATTTATTTGTTATATTAGCCGAGCAACGACTGAGGAAGAGGCTCAAGAATTTATACAAAAAATAAAAAAACAACATTGGAATGCAACACATAATTGTTCCGCTTATTTAATTGGCGAACAAGATCATATTCAAAAGGCAAATGATGACGGTGAGCCTAGCGGTACAGCTGGCGTACCAATGCTAGAAGTACTTAAAAAACGTGGACTAAAAGATACCGTCGTCGTCGTAACACGCTATTTTGGTGGCATTAAACTTGGCGCAGGTGGCTTAATTCGTGCATATGGAAAGTGTACAAGCGAAGGCATTAATCATGTCGGTGTTGTCCAGCGAAAACTAATGCGTGTGATGCAAACCGAGATTGATTACACATTACTTGGCAAAGCGGAAAATGAATTACGCAATTCAAAATATGCTATTAAAGATATACATTATCTAGAAAATGTCACATTTGATACGTATGTAGAAGAAGACGGTAAACAAGCATTTACAGATTGGATGATTGAATTAACAAACGGGAAATGTACAATTACAGAAGGAGATATGTTGTACTTAGAACAAGATGTTATCTAAGCATAACCCATTTATCACCTTCAAAGATTAATGTAGTGAATTACTTCCCTACAAATGGACTAACGAACTAAGGAGATTATATATGGAAGAACGTTATTATCATCTCCAAAATAGCAGAATAAAAAAGAAGCGAAGAAGGAAACTTTTCTTCTTCCTTATTTTCGCATTTTTATTTGGCAGTATAGGAGTTTATGTGTTAAATTCTTACTCTTCTCTTATGGGGATGTATAGTGGTTTTACTCGTGAAAAATCGGATTTAAGAAACAAAGATGTAGAAATTACAAAGGAACCTTTTACAATTCTCATTATGGGTATAGAAGATTATGCGACAGATGGTCAAAATGGTCGTACAGACTCATTAATGTTTGCAACAGTCAATCCAAAAACGCAAAAGATTTCACTTATGAGTATTCCTCGTGATTCTCGAGTTAAAATTGTTGGCAAAAATAAGGAAGACAAAATTAACGCTGCCCATGCTTACGGCGGAGAAGAAATGGCAATCAAAACTGTCGAAGGCTTTCTAAAAGTTCCTGTAGACCATTATCTGAAAATTGATTTCCAAGGCTTTAAAGGTATCGTTGATGCTGTTGGCGGTGTTACTGTTGACGTACCCTTCGATTTCTGGGAGCGCTCTGACGTGGATTACTACAAAAAAATTCAATTTAAGCAAGGACAGCAAAACTTAAACGGTGAAGAAGCACTTGCTTACGTCCGTATGCGAAAGCAAGATCCAAATGGCGATTATGGTCGAGCTGCTAGACAAAGACAATTACTGGCCGCTGTTGCTCATAAACTAAACTCCACCTCTACTGTATTTAAAATTAAAGATTTAACAGCTGTCGTTGGAAAATATATAAAAACCGACATTCCTATTTCAGACGGACTTGCTCTTTACAATAAACTTTCTGGATTTGATCCTTCTACAATGCAAACGTTAAAGCTTGAAGGCGAAGACAAAAAGATAGGCGGTATTTATTACTTCCTTCCAGATCCAATCAGTGTAGAAACGGTGCGTAACGAAATTGAAAAAGAATTAGGAGAAAAAGCAAAAAATCCAACTACAAAAAACAACTCAAATCCTGATTCAAATTCAAGTTCTAACTCTAACGAACAAACAAAAAAAGAGACAAACCAAAATAAAACACCAACTGATCCGCCACCTTCTACAAATGCTCATGCAGAGTGGATTATGCGCAATCAGCCGTAACAAAAAGGCCCAATCTATCCGATTGGGCCTTTTTTTATTTACTTATTAAAGTGTTGTAAAATCGCTTCTACAATACGCTCTGATGCACGACCATCACCGTAAGGGTTAGATGCTTTCGCCATCTTATCATGAGCTTCTTTATCTGATAACAGCTCATCAGCAAGACCAAAGATTGTCTCTTCGTCTGTTCCTGCTAATTTCAGCGTACCTGCTTCAATACCTTCAGGGCGCTCTGTTGTATCACGAAGAACAAGAACTGGTACCCCAAGTGATGGAGCTTCTTCTTGTACACCACCAGAATCCGTTAACATTAAGTATGAACGAGCTGCAACATTGTGGAAATCAATTACATCTAGCGGCTCAATTAAATGAATACGGTTATGTTCACCTAAAATTTCATTTGCTATTTCACGAACAACAGGGTTCATATGAACTGGGTACACAACTTGTACATCTTCATGCTTATCAACAAGACGCTTAATTGCACGGAACATATTACGCATCGGTTCACCTAAGTTTTCACGACGGTGAGCTGTCATAAGTACAAGACGATCATTTCCAAGTTTCTCTAGTACAGGATGACTATATGTTTCTTTTACAGTCGTTTGTAGCGCGTCAATCGCTGTATTTCCTGTGATGAAAATACGTGACTCATCTTTATTTTCCTTCTGTAAGTTCGTTGCTGATTTTGCTGTTGGTGAGAAATGAAGATCCGCCATTACACCTGTTAATTGACGATTCATCTCTTCTGGGTATGGAGAATACTTATCCCACGTACGAAGGCCCGCCTCAACATGACCTACTGGAATTTGATTATAAAAAGCAGCTAAGCTTGCAATAAATGTTGTTGTTGTATCACCATGTACAAGTACAATATCCGGCTTCGCTTCTTTCATTACTTTATCCAAACCTTCTAAACCACGCGTTGTAACATCAATTAAAGTTTGGCGGTCTTTCATGATATTTAAATCGAAATCTGGCGTAATTCCAAAGATACTTAATACTTGATCTAACATTTGGCGATGCTGTGCTGTTACAGTCACAATCGATTCAATTTTTTCTGGGTGTTTTTGCAACTCTAATACAAGAGGTGCCATTTTAATTGCTTCTGGACGTGTCCCGAAAATTGTCATTACTTTTAAACGTTCAGTCATGTGATTGCCTCTTTTCTTTCACTAATTACAGCTTCTATTATGACATATAAAAATATGCATGAGTACATCCCTTTTTAACGCATAACAGAAACTTTTCTATTACAAATACTTTTTCTTCCCACCGAGTAATAATCTATCTTTTGTTTCTTAACATCTTCATCAGTATAACAATTTCTCCCATCAAATAAAATAGGCTCCCTCATAAGTTGTACGTACTTTTCTAACGGATAAGTTTGAATATCTTCCCATTCTGTTACGATAAAAACCGCACTCGCATCTCTAATCGATTCATCTATACATCTATACATCTACTATATTGTATAGCATCTCCAAATATATTTTTCACATATTGAATTGCTTTTGGGTCGTAAAGAACAATATCTGCACCTATATTAATTAATGCTTCTATTATAATAAGAGATGATGCCTCTCTAATATCATCCGTATTCGGTTTAAAGGATGCGCCAAGAACTGCAATCCGCTTTTTATTCATGTTCATGACTTTTTTCGCTTTTTCAATCAATAGCAGTTGTTGCTTATTATTTACTTCAATAACCGCTTTTAACAAACGAAAATCATGAGCAACATTTCCCGCAATTTGCACCAGCGCTTTCGTATCTTTTGGAAAACATGATCCCCCGTATCCAATACCTGCATTTAAAAAAGATGCACCGATCCTCTTATCCATTCCCATCCCTTTAGCAACATCCAATACATTTGCGCCTACCTTCTCACATATATTTGAAATTTCATTAATGAAACTAATCTTTGTAGCTAAAAAGGCATTCGACGCGTATTTAATCATCTCTGCACTTTTAATATCTGTAATATACGTTTCTAAGCGTAATTCACCATACAAACTCTCTACTCTTCTTGCTACTTCGTCACTATCCGCTCCAATTACAATACGATCTGCATGAAAGAAATCATAAATTCCTGAACCTTCACGCAAAAACTCTGGATTCGATACGATATGTAATGTATACCTCCCCTTTAACTCCTCCTCAATCCATCCTTTCATTACATCATTTGTACCTACTGGAACTGTACTTTTCGTAACAACAATAATATCGTTCGTCGCATATAATCCAATATCGTTACAAGCACTCTGAATATACGTTAAATCCGCCGTCCCATCTAATAAAGGTGGTGTTCCAACTGCAATAAATATAAACTCTACATCCTCAAATGCCTCTTCTTTATTTGATGTGAAAGTTAAAGCATTATTCTCATATGCATGATTTATTAATTCATGTAATCTAACCTCATAAATAGGTAAATCCCCTTGTTTTATCCGTTCAATTTTCTCATCATCTATATCAAAACATGTAACTGAATGCCCCAACTTTGCCAATCCTACTCCTGTAATCAATCCAACATATCCAGTACCTACTATCGTAATTTTCATTTCCTTTTCGCACAGGAACATACAATAGAAAAGATATGAAATATAGAATTCTCCCTGTGCTTCCCCCTCTCACATTAAAAATGAGAAAACTCTTTTCCTTTTTCATTATATGAATTACTTCTCTCATTCTTTTTAAAGTTTTTGTAAAATTAAATGCACTATAATATAAAGTGAAACTTTAATCAGCCCTCACCAATCGGGCCTTTACGGGCAGTTGATCCCCACCTAACTTCTTTGCTTTGCTGAATTTTGAGGTGGGGGTCTTACTGCCCGTTAATGTGGGATAAAGTAAAATTTTAATTAGTAGGAATGGGGCTACTAGTTGACGTGAGATAAATTCCCACATTTTAACACGAAACTTACTCATTTCTACGTGTAACACTTATAATACTGAACTAAAAGTATTCACTATCGAAGAAAAAGAGGAAATGTCATATTCCAAAGTCCAGTACGATTAACCTTCTCATATGATTCAATATTCTATATACAATTGTCATATATTCTATCCGCTTCCATTAACCGTAAAAAGAAAAAAAGATTGAATTCTAATCTTTTTGTGATACCATATGTTATGAGCCTGTAAATAAACATCATAATTTTCAGATAAATATATTTTCAAAAAAAAAATTACGTTAGACTATAAAGGGTGGGGTATTAATGGACTCACAAGTGATTTATGCCATTTTGGCATCTTTTATCACTGTACTCGTCGTTACTCCTTTAGTTATTAAATTAGCTTTTAAAATAGGAGCGACAGATAAGCCAAACGCACGTAAAGTGCACCAAAAGATTATGCCACGTCTTGGCGGGTTAGCAATATTTATTGGTGTAGCTGTAGGATTTGTTGTCGGTGGCTTATATGAGCAAAGAATGTTATCGATAACGCTAGGTGCGATTATCATTGTAATCATCGGAATTTTAGATGATATGTACGAGTTATCTGCGAGAGTAAAATTCGGTGGACAACTGTTAGTTGCCATTATGATTGTAAAAAGTGGATTATTAGTGCAAGTATTATATATTCCATTCCTTGGGGATACTGAACTTGGATGGCTTGCTTATCCAATCACAGTATTTTGGCTTGTAGGTATTACGAATGCAATCAACTTAATTGACGGCTTAGATGGATTATCTGCTGGGATTTCATCTATCGTACTTGCAACGCTAGCATATATGGCCTTCACTAGCCCATGGGGTACTGGAACAGCTATTATCTTGCCACTCGCATTAATTATATTAGCAAGTACAATTGGATTTTTATTCTACAACTTCCATCCAGCAAAAATTTTCATGGGAGATACAGGAGCACTATTTTTAGGATACTGTATTTCTGTTATATCGTTGCTTGGATTATACAAAAGTGTAACGTTATTCAGTTTTATCGTTCCAATTATCATTTTAGGTGTACCTATATTTGATACGATATTTGCAATCATCCGTCGTATCGTAAATAAAAAACCTATTTCAGCACCAGATAAATCGCATTTACATCACCGCTTACTTGCAATGGGATTCTCTCATCGCAAAACGGTACTAATTATATACGCATTCGGTATTTTCTTTAGTGTAAATGCCATTATTTTCACTAGTGCAACGTTATGGTTATCCATTATTCTTCTTTTCGCTTTGATTTTCTTCACAGAAATCATTGCTGAAATAATCGGGCTTGTACATGAACGTTACAAACCACTTATTTCCTTTTATAAAAAAGTGAAAAAACGCGAAGACTAATTGTAGTATAGCCTTTACCATTATGAAATATTCAAATAGCATCCTCTTTCTTATAAGAGGATGCTATTTTTTATTCATTATTTTACATTTCCAAAATATAGCTTGTTTGAGAGTTCCACTATTGGAGAAAGATATACATAATAAGAAAAGGATTATATTTTCTTTTTACATCTTGATTGTCAAACTGAGGGTGAATGTTATGATCAAGCGAGTATTTCAATACACTATTTTATTTTTAACGATTACTATGTACGCGTCATCTCATGCAGGAGCAACTACAATTACCCCTGCTGAACATCATCCAAATACTGAAACTACCTCTTCTACCCAAAAAATCGCGTACTTAACATTTGATGACGGACCAAACAAATATACTACACAAATTTTAAACATCTTAAAAGAAAAGAACGGAAAAGCAACTTTCTTTGTTATTGGTGGAAAAGTACCACATTATAAAAAAACAATGCAGCGATTAATTAAAGACGGACATTATATCGGACTTCACAGTATGTCACACGATGTAAAACGCCTTTACACTGGCGATCCATCTGCTTTAATTACAGAAATGGAACAAACACAAAACATTGTCCAGCAAGTTACGAAATTAAATACACATCTCGTTCGCGTTCCGTATGGTAGTATGCCTTACTTAAAAAAGAATTACCGTGACGCACTTGTATCGGCCCAGTATAAAATGTGGGATTGGACAATCGATACATACGACTGGAAAAGCTATGACAATCCTTCTGCCATACTCGAAAGAGTACGTAATCAAAGTGATGAACAAGTAGAAGTCATTTTAATGCATGATTCGAGTGTAACCGTACAAATACTGCCACAAGTAATTGATTATTTACAGTCACAAGGATACAAACTTCTTCCCTATAATCCTTCTTCTCATCTTAAGGTAAATTTTTGGAAAGACACAAGATTGTAACAGCTTTAGTGCTTATGTACTAAAGCTGTTTTATTTTTCTCTTCCCACCCTTCCCATTTTTGTGTAAAATTTTAGATAGTGATGAAGTTTCGAGGTGAATAGAAATGAAACGAATAGATCTCATTTTTAACGCAATACAAAAAGGCAATTATACAGAAGGTGTAACCGCATCAGAACTAGCTACCCTGTTGCAACTAGATCGCGCCAATGTAAGTAGCGACTTAAACAAACTTGTAAAAGACAAACGTTTATTAAAAACAAATACGCGTCCTGTTCGTTTTTACATAGAAACGAACGCTTCGTTGGAAACGCATTCAAAAGAAGTAACTTCATTAGATACATTTGCAATTGAAAATACAAGCCTTAAAATCGCAATTGAAAAAGCGAAAGCTTCTATTCTCTATCCTCCAAACGGTATGCATACTTTACTGCTCGGAGAAACAGGAGTGGGAAAGTCTATGTTTGCTTCTTTAATGCACGAATATGCGATTGAAGTTGAACAGCTTCCCAAAGATGCACCATTTATCGTATTTAACTGTGCTGATTATGCAAATAATCCACAACTACTACTTGGACAGTTATTTGGAATTAAAAAAGGAGCTTACACAGGTGCAAGTGATCAAAAAGGGTTAATTGAAAAAGCTCATGAAGGGATTCTCTTCTTAGATGAAGTCCATCGCCTGCCTCCAGAGGGACAAGAAATGCTTTTCACCTTTATTGACCGCGGAGTATACCGACGCCTTGGAGAAACAGAAAACGAGCGTAAAGCACAAGTATTAATCATTACTGCAACAACAGAAGAACCAAATTCATTTTTATTAAAAACATTTACAAGACGTATACCGATGACTGTCACGCTGCCACCACTTCGTGAGCGTACACATAAAGAACGCTTTGCTTTACTACAGCTATTTTTTACAAATGAAGCAATTCGTCTGCGAAAAGAAATTCACGT
Source organism: Bacillus sp. ok061 (assembly GCF_900108285.1). Taxonomy (NCBI): domain Bacteria; kingdom Bacillati; phylum Bacillota; class Bacilli; order Caryophanales; family Bacillaceae; genus Bacillus; species Bacillus sp. ok061. Next base: position 132,609 of record NZ_FNUW01000011.1, read on the forward strand.
TAGTCCGAATGCAATGCGTGCTTTCGTCTTTTACAATTGTCCCAATAACATTGGTCAATTAAAAACAGATGTACAAATTGCCTGTGCGAAAGCCTATTCTGAATTCGTGACAAAGAAACGTGATTCTGTCTATGTTTCAAGTACAGACTTACCTTGGTATATGAAAGAAGGGCTGTTCATTGAAAGGAAGAGCCGTCACTTATACCAAATACCAAATGAAACATTTGTATTTACAGGTGATGAAGGTTGGAGTAATCATAAAACAGAAGATGAAAAACGTTCTTCTATTTACGATTATATTGATTATAAATACGAAGAACTTCAAGCACGCGGTATTGAAGAGGAAGAATTAGAATTACTAATAGAAAATGATGTTCAAAGCTTTTTCGTACAATATTTTAACCAAATATCAAAAAAAACAAGCCATGAAAATGTTTTTAAAATTGTGGATCGTAATATCGTTTCCGTATGTGAAAAAATAGCGGAACTTGCGGAAAAGTATTTATCTAAGACGTTTGATGAAAAAGTATTTCTCGCTTTAAGTTTACATGTACAGACAACTCTACAACGTTTACAAAGCGGAAAACAAATACATCACCCACAATTAAATCAAATTCGTACGAAATATAAAGAAGCCTTTTCCGTAGCTATGCAAGGCATTCAACTACTGGAAGAAGAATTACAAATAACAATGCCTATTGATGAAGCTGGCTTTTTAACAATGTTCTTCGTTGTTGATCCAATTCCTGCCTCACAAACAGAAGTAAAAGTATTAATATTAGCACACGGTAATGGCATCGCAACTGAAATGGCAAACGTTGCAAACGAACTTCTCGGCATTGAGGAAGTAACCGGTATTGATATGCCGTTACACGAATCACCGAAAGATTTCTTAGAACGTGTGAAAGTGTATATGAAAACACTACAAAATGTAAATGGGCTTCTCTTACTTGTCGATATGGGGTCACTTGCTTATATCGGTGACATATTAGAAACGGAGTTCAAAATTCCTGTACGTGTTCTCTCGATGACGAGCACACCACACGCACTAGAAGCAGCTCGAAAAGCCCAGCTCGGTTATTCATTAGATGCGCTATATGAAACAGTAAAAAATTTAACACCGTTTTACTTAAACGTACAAGAAGAAAAGAAAAAACCTCTCTCTCCAATGAAATCTGTTATTTTAACAGCTTGTTTAACTGGTGAAGGAAGTGCTTTAGCTATTCAAAAAATGTTAGAGAACTATTTACGATTTGATAAAGACTTAATTGAAATTATTCCGATTAGTATCGTGCATGAAAAAGATTTAACGAAAATGATCGAGAACATAAAAAAAGAGCGTAACATCATTTGTATCGTCACGAATTTCGATGTGCAAGTGCCGTGCTTAACATATCATTTCCAAGACATCGTAAACTACACAGCGATTCAGCCCATTCAAGAATTAATTACGTATGAAGAAACATATGCAAAAATGGCGGATATTCTTGAACAACAAATGCAGCGTAACGATGGGGCATTACTTATCAAAACAATTCGTTACGCATTAAATACAATTCAAGAATTAATCTCCTTACAGCTAACTCCTGATAGCTTAATGGGTGTTATTCTGCATATGAGCTGTATGGTTGACCGTCTTCAAAAAGGAGAAAGCCTTCTTCCTCACCCTGATAAAGAGAAAAGAAGACAAGATGAATACTGGATGTATATGAAAGTAAAAAAAGCATTGCAACCAATTGAAAATACATTTGAAATACAAATACCTGATGACGAAGTATTTTACGTTATGGACTTCTTTATTAAAAATCAGCCTGCGAAAAATTAATCGAGGCATTTTTTAAAAATATCGACCGTAACGCGAGTTATATCAGCGATTTTCAAAATATATCGATTTACCGACAATAATCGCTAAAACTAGCACCTTATATTAAGAAGAAAAGGCTGTTCCAACATATGGACAGCCTTTTCCTCTACTTCTTTACTTTTCTAACTCGCCCTCTTATTTCTCCTCTTTTTTGTGATTTCGTATGGACATTAACATATACATTTGCTTGAATAATTTCTTGAAGTAAATGTACAAATGATTTCCCTTGTAAAGGTCCCTCAAAATCCTCTACATTCACTACACCAGTAATACTTCCCTCGTTCAAACTAATCCCTTGCTCCAGTGGACCATACAAATATAAAACAACAGGACCAATTTGAGTAGACTTCCCTAAATGAATTTGACACGATGTAACCTTTTCTATACTTTTTAGTATTACTCTGTAATGCAATTTCGTTAAATCATCACTAAAAATAAACTCTGCTACCCCAAAAGCTTCTGTATTTACAGGAGGCACTTCCCTCTTACCTTTTAACCTGGCAAAGAAATGTGTTGTCATAAGGCATTCTCCTTATATAAATTTCCCAGCACTACTTCTACTACTTTATGGTTTAGACATAATCATTTATGACTTTTTCAATTTTAATTACAAAGAAAAGATTCACAAAATCTTTACATTAAAATCGTTCCTGTAGATTGAAAGTCTCTTGTATAATGCACATAGAAAAACATTATAGGAGGTTATTTTGAAAAAAAACAAACACATCTTTCACACATTATTAGAGATTTTTCTCGTCTCATTTAAATTAGGACTTACTTCATTCGGCGGTCCTGTCGCTCATCTCGGCTATTTTCACCACGAATACGTGCAAAAAAGAAAATGGATGGATGAACGAAGCTATGGAGATTTAGTAGCGCTATGTCAATTCCTTCCTGGTCCTGCCAGCAGTCAAGTCGGTATAGGGGTTGGATTATTAAGGGGCGGGTTATTAGGAGCTATTATTTCATGGATTGGATTCACTTTACCGTCTGTACTTGTTTTAGTTTTCTTCGCCTCATTCCTTAATCAGTTCGATCTTGGAAGTGCTGGCTGGATTCATGGACTAAAACTTGTAGCAGTCGCTATTGTCGCTCATGCCATATGGGGAATGGCGCAAAAGTTAACTCCAGATCGCAACCGTGCGACGATTGCGATTGTAACTGCCGCAATCACCTTATTATGGCCAAGTAGTTGGACACAAGTCATCCTCATTATAATATGTGGCTTTATCGGCTGGTTTTTATATCGCAACCAACCAATTAGCCAATCTCAAAATATAAAAGTACCTATTTCAAAAAAGATAGCAGTTTCTTGTCTCGTCTTATTCTTTGGACTATTACTACTGCTACCAATATTAAGACCGTTCTCTTATTACATCGCTTTATTTGATAGTTTCTATCGCTCTGGCGCACTTGTATTTGGAGGAGGACACGTCGTGCTGCCTCTTCTTGAAGGTGAGTTCGTACAAAACGGAATGATGACGAAAGAACAGTTCCTAGCTGGATACGGATTAACACAAGCAGTACCAGGACCACTATTTACATTCGCCTCTTATATAGGAGCAGTGTTAAACGGGACGCTTGGGGCAACACTCGCAACAATTGCGATTTTCCTCCCTGCTTTCTTACTCGTTATTGGTGTTTTACCATTTTGGAACAGTGTGAGAAAAATATCATTCATACAAGGCGCACTACTTGGTGTTAACGCCGCAGTTGTTGGTATTTTAATTGCCGCTTTTTACGATCCCATTTGGACGAGTACAATTATAAATGCTTCAGATTTCGTTTTCGCTTCGCTTCTTTTTTGCTTACTAGCTTTTTGGAAAACACCACCTTGGGTTATCGTTATACTCGGAGCCTTTGGCGGATATATTCTGTCCATTTTATAAATAGAAAAAACGACGGCATGATGTAGCCGTCGTTTTTTCTATTAAAATTTCACAAGTTCTATTCCTTCTGGCAACTCACTCTCTGTTAAAATACGCAATTCCTTCACACGATCCATTACGTAAGAAGAACGCTTCACAAGCTCTGGATCAATATAAGCTGGATGAACCATAATTTCTACCGTTTGTTCACCTTGTACTCTTTCTTTTAACTTCACAAAGTAATCTTCCGTCACACCATCCGCATAAAAGTCACTGTAAAACACATCAGAAAATGGATGCACCGCTCTATCTTCCTCACAACGACGAATCGGAACATTATATTTAGCCGCTAATCTCTCAAGAACATCATGTAAAATCGGTAAACCATGCACATGATGATGACTATCTAAATGAGTTGGTGTTAATCCGTAAGATAAAAACTTCTCAATTTGAGCAGTCCATTCTCTCTCAACTTCTTCTGGATTTATATTCCCTTCCCTTACAACACTTTGTTTATGAAACGACCCGTTTGCCCCTACGAGTGACGGCACATCCTTTAACAGTGGTTCCCCTGCTGTTAATACGAGATGTACGCCTACTCCGAGTAGGTTGTATTCTTTCGCTAAGCGTACCGCATGCTCTGTTCCTGGCATATTCATCATCATCGTCGTTGAATTTACAAGTCCATTTATATGCCCATCAATAATGCCGTAATTTGTACCTTCTGTAAGACCGAAATCATCTGCATTTACAATTAACTTAATCATCCTAATACCTCCTAATAGAATAAAAAAAGCGGGCTAAATAGCGCCGCTTTTACTTCTCTACCTTTTTAAAGAACTGTGGAAGATACTCTTTATGTGCTTCCAACATTTCATCTAAAATTTGTTTTGCAACTTTATCTGATGGTACAAGTGGATTGATTGTCATAGCAAGCAGCGCCTTATGATAATCCCCTGTAACAGCAGCTTCAATTGTTGTGCGCTCGAATGATTTAATTTGTTGTACTAAACCGCGAACTGGTACTGGAAGATCTCCCACTGCAATTGGTTTTGGACCTTCTTTCGTAATAATACAGTTCACTTCAACAGCAGAATCATGTGGTAAGCTTGCAATTGTTCCGTTGTTTCGTGTATTAACAGGCTGGATATCACCTTTATTATTGTAAATAGACGTAATTAAGCTACATGCTGCATCACTATAATAAGCTCCGCCACGTTTTTCTAATTGTGGTGGCTTAATATCTAAGTTCGGGTCTTTATATAACTCAAATAAATCATTTTCTAATTGTTTTACTACTTCTGCACGTGTACCTTTTTCAACAGAAGCCTCTTTTTCTTCTTCTAACATTTCACGTGTTTTGTAGTAGTAACGATGGTATGGACATGGAATTGCACGAAGTCCGCGAATAAAGTCTGGTTCCCAGTTAAGCGCTGCGATATTTTCCATCGTAATTTGCTTTTCTGGATCTGTCACAAGCTCTAACACACGGTCCATTACACTTACGCCATCTAAGTATACATCTAGTCCGTATACCATATGATTTAAACCTGCGAAGTCAACGTGTACACGACTTGCATCTACTTCAAGTAATCTCGCAAGACCCATACGGATTCCGATTGGAACGTTACATAGACCAACTACTCTTTGGATATTTGTATAACGAAGGACAGCTTCTGTTACCATACCAGCTGGGTTTGCAAAGTTAATTAACCATGCATTCGGACAAAGTTCCTCCATATCCTTACAAATATCTAAAATAACAGGAATCGTTCTCAATGCTTTGAATAAACCACCAGGACCATTCGTTTCTTGACCGATTACATCATATTTTAACGGGATTGCTTCATCTTTTGCACGTGCTTCTAATAAACCAACGCGAAGTTGTGTTGTTACGAAGTCAGCATCTTTTAATGCCTCACGGCGATCAAATGTTAAATGTATCTCAATTGGTAAACCTGATTTTTTCACCATACGTTTCGCTAAGTTACCAACGATTTCTAACTTTTCTTTTCCTGCCTCAATATCTACTAACCAAATTTCACGAACAGGAAGCTCATCATAACGTTTAATAAATCCTTCAATTAACTCTGGTGTATAACTAGATCCACCGCCGATTGTAGCAATTTTAATTCCAGTCATGCTTTATTCCCCTTTCGCTTCTAATTTTTTATAAAGGTCAATAAATTCTGCTGCCAATTCTTTTACTGTAATCGCATTCATTAAATGATCTTGTGCGTGAATTAAAAGGACACTAACCTCTGTTTTTTCTCCTCTTGCTTCTGATTGTATGAGCTCTGTTTGGAAATGATGCGCTTCATTAATCGCTTCTTTCGCCTTTACCATCGCTTCATCAGCCTCTGCCATTTTCCCCTGTTTGGCAAATTGAAGTGCCTCCATCGCAAAGCTTCGTGCATTACCACTATTTAAAATTAATTGGAATGGAATTTGTTCTGCTGTAGTCATCATAATTACCGCCCTCTCTATAAGGTTCAACCGATTAAAATACCCCTTCAGTTTGAACATGTCTATTAAATTATTATTTTATGAATGATAGTTTGGTGTTCTTGTAGATGAGTATCATCTTTTTGAACATGATATAAAGGTAATTGTTCTCACAGATCATGTTATCTGTGAGAACAATTATTATGTTACATAGGTACAGAGTTGTTATTTCCTTGTGCTGCTTTCTCAGTACGGATAACTGAACGATCGCATGCGACAACGAATGGGAAGTAAATCGCCATTGCAACAACAAAGTTGAATAATTGTAAAATCGCACCAGAAGGATGTAAACCTGTTACAAGATACCCACTAATAATTGGTGGAACGTTCCATGGAACCATCGCTACTGTTTTTGGTACCCATCCTAAGTAAATTGCTGTATAAGATGTAATAACTAACACAACAGGTGTTAATACGAACGGGATGAATAAAATTGGATTTAATACGATTGGTGTACCAAAGATTACTGGTTCGTTAATGTTAAATGCACCAGGTCCAATTGATAGACGAGATACACCGCGTAATTGTGCACTTTTCGCTACAATTAATACAACTACTAAAAACGCTAATGTTGCACCAGAACCACCAAGATATACGAAAGTATCAAAGAATGGTTTTGTAATAATGTTTGGAACATCAAATGCAGATGTTCCATCTTGGAATAACTTAATATTTTTCTCTAATGCTGGTAAATAAAGTGGCTCAATAATACCACCAACAATATTTGGACCATGTAAACCGAAGAACCAAAGTACATGTACTAATAACGCAATAAAGATTGCACTTGGTAACGTACCCGCTAAACCTTGTAATGGAACTTGTAATGTATTAAAGATATACTCATGAACACTTGTACCTGCTAGTTTTACTGCTAATTGAATACTTGCAATACCTGTTAAAATCACAAATGCTGGAACTAAAGCAGCGAAAGATTTCATTACTGCTGGTGGTACACCGTCAGGCATTTTAATTGTAATGTTTCTTTGAACAAAGAAGCGGAATATCTCCGTTACGAGTATGGAGACAATAAGTGAAACGAACAAACCCTGTGCGCCTGTCCAAAGCATATTTATTCCAGCTTCTTTTGGTGTTGTTGGTGTAAGAATAATTAATGCACCAAACGAAATAATACCTGCTGACAATCCATCAACACCGTAAGATTTTGCTAAGTTATAACTTATGGTAACCGCCACCATCAGAGCTAATACCCCGAAGGACCCTGTCCACATACCAGCTCCAATTTGTGTCCAAGTTTCACCGAATAAATCTTTCATAAAATTTTGGAATGCTGGAATTGGTAAACCATTAACTAGTACTGCCATCGAACCAACTAAAATAAGTGGCATAACTGCAATAAATCCATCTCGGATCGCAGCTAAGTGACGTTGCGATCCGATTTTACCAGCAATCGGAACCATGTACTTCTCCATAAATGCAATAAACTTTTGCATTTTACTTCCCCCCTAATTATTTTTTAAGTGTTAATGCGTGATCTAAAACTGCTTCTCCATTCATCATGCCGTAGTGCATTGGATTGATAACGTCGATTCCAACATTTTTCTCGTCAGCAAGCGTTTTCATTGAAGAGAGCATGTAACGAACCTGTGGTCCTAGTAATAACACATCTGCTTGGTCGATATTGTTTTTTACTGCATCCCCAGATACAGCCCAAATCTTTCCTTCTAGACCGCGAGCTTTTGCAGCCGCTTCCATTTTTGTAACTAGTAAACTTGTAGACATCCCTGCTGAGCAACATAATAAAATATTCATTTGAAAATCCCCCTTGTGTAGTATAAAAAATTTATGTTTATTTATTTTTCTTTACACTATTTATTAATGCAATTAGCGTGCCAACTTTTTAAAAGCACTAAAATCAGTGCTTTTTCGAGCATTTTCTTTGTGTGTTAACGCTTTCAATTAGTGTGTTACTCAAAAAACACACAGTGTGTTATAAAACAACAAGCTTTTAACACATAACTGTATGAAAATAGATTAGTGTTTAGTTGTCTAGTTATGTTTAATATGAAAAAACACTAAAAAAACTTTTTCAGTGAAAAACAACTCATTATTTTAACCCACTATTTAGTTAAAGCAATCGGGCTTTTACGGGCAGTTGATCCCCTACCTAACGTCTTTGCTTTCATTGAATTTTGAGGTGGGAGTCTTACTGCCCGTTAATGCGGAATAAAAAAACCTTGCATAAGCAAGGTTCATTCATCCACCGACATCTTCCTATATAACTCTACAAACTCACTCGCTAATTCTTTCACCGTAATTGCATTCATTAAATGGTCTTGTGCGTGTACCATTAAAAGAGTAACTTCGGTCTTTTCACCACCAGCTTCTTTCTGGATAAGCTCCGTTTGTACACGGTGCGCCTCTTTTAATTCCTCTAGTGCTTCTTGTAATTTAGCTTCAGCTTCTGTAAACTCCCCACGCTTCGCACAATCAATTGCTTCCATTGAACAACTTCTCGCGTTTCCCCCATGCAAGATTAAATGAAAAGCTTTCGTCTCTATCGTATCCATTTTAGTTCTTTACTCCCCCTTTTCTTCCGCCAGTTTTTGTTTATCCCATATTTTTAAGAACGGTAAATAAATGAAGAATGCTAGCGCAAAGTTAACAAGTTGCAAAATAACACCTGAAATTTTCCCGCCCGATCCTAAATATCCACTAAAAAGAATAGGTGTCGTCCAAGGTACAGCGGCCCCACTCGGACGTGCGACCCATCCCCATTCCATTGCAAAGTAAGAAACAATTGTTAACACAACTGGAACTAATATAAATGGAATTAGTAACAGTGGATTCATTACAATCGGCATACCAAAAGTTACCATCTCATTAATATTAAATATACCAGGTGCAATTGACAATCTCCCTAAACTTTTTAATTGTTGACTTCGTGCAAATAGTAACATTCCGACAACTAGAGCAAGCGTTGCACCAGATCCGCCCATATAAACCCATAAATCAAAAAACTGTGCAGTAATCGTATTTGGTATATCTTGCCCTGCTTGGTAAGCAACTCGGTTTTGATCCATTAACGACAACCAAACCGGACTCATTACACCACCAACAATAGTAGCTCCATGAATTCCACATGACCAAAGAACATGAACGAGAATAACAGCTATTATTGCGCCCCAAAGACTAGCACCAAGTACACTAAGTGGTTCCTGTAAAATTTGCCCCACAATATTATGGATACTGCCAAAAGAAGTATTTTCTATAATTAAGCGTAAAATCCAAATAACCGTTACAACAATAAATCCTGGAACAAGCGCGGCAAATGAACGTGTCACAGCTGGCGGAACTGTCTCTGGCATCTTTATAATTATCTTTTTTTGTACAATAAACCGATAAAGTTCAGTAGATATAAGTGCAATAATCATTGCTACAAATAACCCTTGGCTTCCCATTAATGCAGCTGGGATAGCACCTTCTACAAGTACACTCTCTTTTGTACTTGGTATAATATATGCAACTTGAAATGGCGTCGCAAGTAAAAACGTCACAAGCGACAATGCCCCGGATGCTAAAGCATCCACTTTATAATATTCTCCAAGCCTGTAAGCGATTCCAAAAACAGCTATTAAAGCCATTATATTAAAAGTTGCACTAACTGGATACCCCAAAGCCCTCTGCCAATTCTCCCCAAACAAACCTGCCATAAAATCATTATAACCTGGTATTGGTAAAGCGCTAATGATGAGGAAAAATGATCCTATAATTAAGAAAGGCATCGTCAATACAAGTCCATCACGAATTGCTAGCAAATGCCTCTGCTCTGCAACCTTTCCCGCTACTGGCATTACATATTTCTCTAAAAACCGTATCATCTATCCCACTCTCCTCATGGTTTCATTGACAAAGCTGCTTGTAAGATAGCTTCTCCATTACAAAGCCCGTAATGGACCGATTGAATGACATCAACAGGTACTCCCTTCTCCTTACATAACTCTTTCATTTTCGGTAATAAATAACGTACTTGTGGTCCAAGTAAAAGTACATCAGCTTCATCTATGTGACTATTTACTTCAGAACCTGATACTGCCCAAATCTTTACCTCTATCCCTCTTGCCTCTGCTGCTTTCTCCATTTTTGTAACAATCAAACTGGAAGACATTCCCGCTGCACAGCAAAGCAAAATATTCATTCCGCTTCCCTCCCCCTTTTTCCAAACCTAAGTTACGGCGCATCCTTTGCCACCACTAGGTTACAAATATATATGTCTAGATTTCCTGCTGTATGCCGAGCTTAAAAACAAAAATTTCTCGGTTTTCACGCTATTCCATCTATCATTATTCTCCTAGTAAAGAGGACTCTAACTCGCTATAATAATTCAGTATGATTTTTTTAATTGATAGGAGGATATATTTATGAAGGCATATCGCTTTCCGCTTATTTTATTATCTTCTATCCTAATTGGTGGTTTCATTGGTTATTTCATGGGTGCCGATGCCGTTGCTTTAAAGCCGCTTGGTGACATTTTCTTAAACTTAATGTTTACGATTGTTGTACCTTTAGTGTTCTTTAGCATCGCGTCATCTATTGCTAATATGGATGGATTAAAACGTTTCGGTAAAATTATGTCTAGTATGGCTGGAACTTTCTTATTTACAAGTATTTTAGCTGCTATTTTTATGATTATTGTCGTGAAAGTATTCCCGCCAGCACAAGGTGTTGTATTAGAACTAACGCAGCCCGATAAAGCTGAAAAAGCTGTTAGTGTTGCGGATCAAATTGTCGGTATTATAACAGTATCTGATTTCTCGAAGTTACTATCTCGTGAAAATATGTTAGCTCTTATTTTCTTCTCTATTTTAATGGGGGTTGCAACTTCAGCAGTTGGTGAAAAAGGAAAACCATTCGCTACATTCTTACAAGCTGGTGCAGAAATTTCAATGAAAGTTGTATCTTTCATTATGTACTACGCTCCAATCGGACTTGCTGCTTACTTCGCGGCATTAGTTGGTGAATTCGGACCACAACTTCTTGGAACTTATTTCCGAGCAGCAATGGTATACTATCCAGCGTCTCTAATTTACTTCTTTGTATTCTTCACGTTCTATGCATACCTTGCGGGTCGCAAGCAAGGTGTACAATTATTTTGGAAGAACATGGTCTCTCCTACAGTTACATCACTTGCAACTTGTAGTAGTGCCGCAAGTATTCCAGCGAACTTAGAAGCAACGAAGAAAATGGGTATTTCTTCAGACGTTCGTGAAACAGTTGTCCTTCTCGGATCTACTCTTCATAAAGACGGATCTGTTTTAGGTGGCGTATTAAAAATTGCTTTCTTATTCGGTATTTTCAACATGGAATTCGAAGGACCAAAAACATTAGCAATCGCGCTTGTTGTTTCTCTATTAGTAGGAACAGTAATGGGTGCTATTCCAGGCGGAGGTATGATTGGTGAAATGTTAATCGTTTCTCTATACGGCTTCCCGCCAGAAGCATTGCCAATTATCGCAGCAATTAGTACAATCATTGATCCACCTGCAACGATGTTAAACGTAACAGGAGATAACGCTTGTGCCGTAATGACAGCTCGCCTTGTAGAAGGTAAGAATTGGATCAAAAACAAATTTGCTTAATAGATAGAAAGAGGATGCTCTAAACGAGCATCCTCTTTCTATCGTTATTTATTGATTATTCGATAACACTTATTCCCTCTCGCCACAAATTTGTTACAATCTTCACAAATATTCCACATCCATTATCCATTCTCCGTACTATAATCATGTATGGAAAAGGAGATGGACCTAATGACTCAAAGCGCACCAGAATTTAAAGTTTTGCAAAGCATTGCATTTCTCGCTGTCGTTTTGCAAAGTTCCTTATTATATACAATGAATCAAGGAAATGTCTTACTTGAGCAATCCCTCATTATGGGTATGCTATTTAATCTTGCAAAATTCTCAGCACCCGCATTCATATTTATAGTTGGATTTCACTTAATTCGTCACTATACGAAGCAATTAGTATATAAAGAATATATTTCTGAAAAAGCGACACACTTACTCATTCCTTATTTCTTTTGGTCTATTCTTTACTTATTAACAACAAATGATCTTATTACATTACAAGGCGGAATAAAAAGTTTATTACTTGGAACAGCCGCGCCCCATCTTTGGTACGTTATTATGATGTTCCAAATTCACTTATTGTTCCCTTTACTATGCACACTTTTTTATTGGTTTCAAAAACGAACAGAAAATAAAAAAGACATATATAAATATATGACCTTTTTCGCTTGCCTATATTTTCTATTAATGTGGTTCTCTTCTCACTATATTTTTAATGGAGAAAAATTAACAAGTTCAACAATTTTACATTATACAGATCGATCATTTCTATTCTACTCATTCTATTTCGTTATGGGCGGCATTGCCGCTGTAGCACTAAAAACTTGGCGTCTATTCGTCATGAAACATATCCCGCTTATAACAATATTATTTTTCATCTTATTTTTATTCATCAATTATGAGTTGTTTAGTTTTTACGGAGCAAACTCTATTCATTTAACTGTTTCTACCTATTTAAAACCATCTATGTTTTTATATATCGTATGCGAAATTATCATACTGTATGTGTTATCTATTATGATAGTACAGCATCGTGGTTTCTTATATAAAACGTTACGTTTCATTGGAAATTACACGTATGGTGCTTATTTAGCTCATTTATTCTTCTTGCAACTATGCACAAAACTTCTTTCCTTATTCACGCTGCAAGAAAACACAATATTGTATAGCTTATTATTATTTACAATAACGGCCACAATCTCGATTTCAGCAATGGTCATTTGCAGTACACTACCATTTCATACATGGATTACAGGGCCTTCCCCTACGACAAATATGAAATGGGCTAAGATTGTACTTCGGAAAAATCACAAAAAAGTATTCAAACCATATCTTTGATATAATAGAATTCCATACAAGAAAAGAAAGTAGGACACACCTATGATTAATCAAATTGGACAAATTATGTTATATGTAAATAATCAAGATGAAGCAGTACAATTTTGGACTGAGACAGTAGGATTCCAAATTATTGCGGAAGAAAATAACGGACAAGGCTTTCGCTGGATTGAAATTGCACCAACGAAAGAAGGAGGCACAAGCATCGTCCTTCACGATAAAGCGTTAATTGCGAAGATGCAACCTGAATTAAACTTAAATACACCTTCACTTATGTTCTTCTCTAATAACTTAGATCAACTGTATAAAGATCTTTCTGAGAAAAATGTCACAGTTGGACAGGTTGTAGATTTACCTACTGGTAGAGCATTCAACTTTGCTGATAATGAAAATAATTACTTTGCAGTAATGGAACGTAAATAAAAAAGAAGCTATCCGAAAAAATCGGATAGCTTCTTTCATTTTAAGAAACTTGTTCTGCATTCGTTTCTCTATGCTGTATATGGCTCGTGATCCAAGCAATTCCACCGGCAACAACGAGATAACATAACAATATTAAAATTTGCATTTGTAATTGCGACCAATCCCCTAAAGAAATAACATCTTGTAATCCTCTAAGAGAATGAGACATTGGGAGAAACTGTCCAATTTTGCTAAGAACAGCTATGTTTAATTCTCCTGGGAAAGTACCTCCGCTCGTCGCTAATTGCAGGACAAGAAGCGTTACCGCTAAGAACTTTCCAACAAGACCAAATACTGTGACTAACATAAGAATAAATGTCATGAACGTAAAGGAAATAACAATACTTGATAAAACAAAAAGTGGCACACTTGCAACTTCTAATCTCATAACTCCTAGCACAACTACATCTACGAGTAGCGCTTGAATGAGTCCAATTAAATATACCAATCCTAGTTTATTAATAAAATGTACCGTTCCGCTTACCTTCATATTTTGTCTGCGGCCAAGAGGTAAAATATTCGATGCCATAATTCCGCCAACATAAAATGCAAGTGATAAGAAATATGGTGCAATGCCTGAACCGTAGTTAGGAACGTCAGAAACTGTTGACTTCACTAACTGAACTGGCTCTGAGAACATCGTATTGCGTGCATCATCATTACGAACATCCGCTATCTTCTCTGCGCCCTCTCCTAATTTCGTAGAAAGTTCTTTCGCACCATCATCAAGTTTAACAAGTCCATTTGTTAATTTACTAGCACCGTTATTCAGCTCCGTTCCACCACTCGCAAGCTGATTTACACCTTCTTGCAATGATGTAAATCCATTTCCCCACTTCGTAAATCCATCAGCTAAATTCGATGCACCATCTGCTATCTTTTTCGTTCCAGAAGTAGCTTCATTTAACTTAACTCCGAATGTATTCATGCCTTCTTCAATCTTATGTTGACCCTCAGTAAGCTTCTTCGCACCTTGTGTCAATTGTTGTTGGCTATTATTTAAAGTACTTGTTGCTTTAGCTAGTCCATTAGACGTAGCAACAATTTTTTGAAAAGCGGGATCTTGCTGCACTTCTGGATGATTTTTCACGTACTCTTCTAATTGTTGTTTCATACTATTAGCCGCACCATCCGCTTTTACTTGGCCTTCAGCAAGCTTCTCACTTCCGCTCACCCATTCATTTGTACCAGCACTTAATTCACTAACTCCTGATTGTAACGTTTTTTCACCTTGTGCTAATAACTCCATACCACTATGAAGTGATGTCGCTCCTTGACTCAGCTCATTTGCTCCCCCCGTTAAGGCAGATTGGCTAGACGCAAGCTTGTCACTTCCTTCTTTCAATTTCGATGTCCCGTCACTTAAACCATGAATACCATCTGCAAGCTGACTTGCTCCATTTTTTGCATCGGTCGTTCCTTCATGTAACTTCCCAGCACCGTTACTTGCATCACTCAACCCTTGTGCCAAATCTTGAAACTTTGAAAAAACACCTTCTGTATATGATTTCGTAATACTATTCGAGATTTTTGTTTTCATATTTTCAACAGCTGTCGTTCCAATTTGAGCCGCTACAAAGTTTTTACCTGGATTTACTTTGTACTGCAATTGTGCCGGCTCTGGTTTCTCATTCATAAGTGTACTTACCTTTTTAGAGAAATCTTCCGGAATCGTAACAACCATATAATATTTATCTTCTTTTAACCCTTCATCAGCATTTTTTTCTGATACGAAATGAAAAGCCAATTCCTTATTCTCTTTTAAATCTTTAACAAAATCGTCTCCTGCATGAATTGTTTTTTCATCCATCGCAGCACCCTTATCTAAATTCACAACCGCAACAGGTAATTTATCTAATTTTCCGTACGGATCCCAATATCCAGCTAAAAAGAATCCTGAATAAATTAACGGAACGATTAATAAAAAAATTAAAGCGATACGTCCATGTTTATGGTGCCACATCGCTTTCCAATCTTTAAATATAAGTTTAATTCCCTTCATGAAACATACTCCTCTTCTAATTTAACACCCTTCGAATGGTTTAACAGATTTACTATACACGTCACTTTCCATACTGTATAATACATCTTTAATTATCAATTCATTCCTTTTGGTCTATAGAAAGGGGATTCGAAATGGAACTGCTCCAGTTAAAATACTTTCAGACAGTCGCACGACTAGAACATATGACAAAGGCAGCTGAAGAATTGCATATCGCACAACCTTCACTCAGCAAAACAATAGCTAGACTCGAAAAGGATTTAGGCGTCCCTTTATTTGATCGCCAAGGCCGACAGATTACTTTAAATTCTTTCGGAAAAGTATTTTTAAAACGAGTAGAACGTATTTTTCATGAATTAAGTGAAGGGGAACGAGAAATTAAAGATTTAGCCGAATTACAACAAGGCTCTATTACAATGGCCGTTTCTATTCCAAGAATATTACCAGAACTACTAGGTTCTTTTTTACTAGAACATCCTAATGTTCGATTCCAGCAATTTCTTGCGTCTACTCCTTCTATGAAACGACAACTGGAAAATATGGAAATTGACTTTTGTCTTTCCTCTGTACCAGTTGAAGGAGAAGAAATTGTTTGGGAACCACTTATTACAGAAGAAATTTTCTTAGTCGTTCCTTCAGGCCATCGGTTATCAAACCGCGAAAGTATCCACCTGCATGAAGTAAAAGACGAACCGTTTATTAGTATGAATACTGGCTATGGATTTCGGCACTTAACGGATGAATTTTGTAAAGAAGCTGGTTTCACTCCGCATATTGCTTTTGAAGTAGATGAACCGACCGTGATTAGCGACCTCATTAAGCAAGGTCTCGGCATCGCTTTTGTTCCAAGTTTAACTTTATTAAAAAACTCTACTTTAGCAGCAAACAAGTTGCGTATTATTGAACCCGCTTGTAAGCGAACCATCGGATTAAGTTGGTCAAAAAAACGATACTTATCAAAAACAGCTCAGCAATTCCGTGAATTCGTGATTGACTACTTTTCTAATATTAGGACGTAAAATTATATCAACAAATAAAAGGTGCCACCCTCATATGGTGGCACCTTTTATTGTTCACTCTTTTTTAATTCCATTTCAGCTAAAAGTGGTAGTACATTATCAAAAATATGCGTATTATTATTTTCACCTGTTACATATCCACCGTAATATCTACTAAATACGTTATCATTTCGGAATGTGGCCATATGATCATACAATTCTTTCGCAAACTTTTTATCACCTGTTTGTAGTACGTACAAAATCGTTAATCCGTATGCGGCTGGCGATTCATAATTCACAGTTTGTTTTCCCGTTTCTAAATTGTAACGACCGTATAGCTTTCCATCCTCCTGGAATTTCTTCTTTATAAATTCCAAATAAGCAGTTGATGAAAGACCACCTAAACTTCGATGATATGCAACGTATGATTGGTCAATAAGATTCACTTCTTTATCGTACGTAAATGTACCATCTTCTTTATACTCTTTCGGGAATGCCCAGCCATGCCTTGGATAATCAGCTAAAAATTGAACGACTTCCTGATATTGCTGAGCAGAAACTTTGTCGTACTTCTTCATATAGGAGAATGCACGTGGATTTATGTATGATGTTGTTACAAAATTATTTTGTTTCCCTGCATCTGCATCATAATAATCAACATAATAATTATCTTTTTTATTATAACGAAGTACAGCATCACTTAATTGATCGGCAAGGTTTTTATAACGCTCTTCCTTATACATTTCATAAGCACGATATAATTGTTCTATAATACGAAGATCATCTATAAGTGCATTTGTAGCTGACTGCCTCTCTCCCTTTTCAGAGAGTTTCCATAAAACGATATGATTCTTATATACGAAATTATCTTGAATAACCTTTACTTGCTCATCAAATAACGCCTGGTCATCTTTATCAAGTGTATATTGTAACCATAATCCTGCCGATTCTGATAAAGCTTCACGTCCCTTTGCTTCACCCGTACCTGCCTTAGTATCTACTAAACGATACGTGGCAAGCGTTCCATTTTCATTCACCATATGTCTTAAAATAAAATTCTCTGTACGGTTTCCTTGTAAAGCTGACCAAAATACAATTCCACCTAAAGCGATTAAGAAGATAACTCCAATCCCTATATATAAACGTTTCCGCAATCTTTTCACCTCCCTAGTAAGGCTAACCTTAATTTTATCAGAACATACATAAATTTAAAAAAGACAATCTATTAGATTGTCTCCCCCATTTCTATCCCTCGCAAACCTCTTTAGAAGGTTTATATAGCGATTGTACAAGTCGATCATATTCACGACGTGTAATCTCTTTATTATATAGCTTCAATAATAAATCTCTATGCTCTTTTGAAAATGCCATCTTTTTAATGACTTCAGGATACATAAAACACCCTCTCCATTTCACATAAACTTCTTTTTTTGAAAAACAGAACTTATGTTCGCATAAAAGATTATAAAAGATTCCTGTGCAAAAAACAAACAAAACATGAGCAACTATTTATTTCTTTCTATTCAAAATATTACAACATTATATTATCATATTCACTTTTTAAATACATATATATTTTTGGTAGTTTTTTTGAATAAATCTTCCAATTCAATCAGAAAATAATGGCAAAAAAGAAGAGGAGTTTACATATGGATACGGTAACATTAGCAAGAGCATTTTTTGGTTCTTCATTAGCATTCCACATTATCTTTGCAACACTTGGCGTTGGACTTTCATTAATGATTTTTATAAGCGAAATACTCTATCACTGGAAGAAAGACTCCGACTATGCCATTATGGCGAAAAGATGGACAAAGGCGTTTGCTATTCTTCTCGGTGTAGCAATTCCAACTGGAACAATAGTTGGTGTGCAAATCTCACTTCTTTGGCCTGGTTTCGCCAAAATTGTTGGGCAAGTTATTTCTGTTCCCTTCCAAATTGAGATTTTCGCCTTCTTTTTGGAGGCTTTATTCATGTCGATTTACGTATATGCAGCCGATAAACTTCCTCCATTTATGAGATTGATTTCGCTATTTTTCGTCATGCTTGGTGCCACGGCATCCGCCGTACTTATTACATCAGCAAATACATGGATGAATACACCAGCAGGCTTTTCAATGAATCCAGATGGATCTGTTTTTAACGTTGATCCGTGGAAAGCTTTCTTTAATCCGAGTTTTGGCACAAGTGCATTCCATGTCGTTATTACGGCTTATGCAACTGGTGCGGCTGTCATTGCTTCTATTGCTGGATTTAAGTTATTAAAGAAGAATTTAAGTGAACGTGAAGTAGCTTATCATAAAAAGGGGCTACTATTAGGGCTTGTCGTGACATTTATTACAGGCGCTACGATGTGGCTTTCAGGGCACGAATCGGCAATCGCCCTACATAAACACTCACCTGAAAAACTTGCATCTGCTGAAGCTTTATTTGAAACAACATCACACGCACCGCTATCCATTGGCGGGGTTGTGGATCCTAATACACTTGAACTAAACTATGCACTTGAAATTCCAAACATGCTTAGCTTATTAGTGGGACTAGACCCTAGCACTGTCGTAAAAGGTCTAAATGAATTCCCACAAGAAACATGGCCACCATTTTATACACATACACTGTTCAACTTAATGGTCGGCACTGCTGCGTTTACCTTTGCAGTTGCAGCAATTGCTCTCTTATATTGGTACTTCGTTTACCGAAAAAAAGGAACGGAACTGCCGAAGTGGCTACTTTGGGGGGCTGCCGCATGCGGACCAATTATGATGCTCGGTATTGAATTCGGATGGATTTTCAGTTGTAGCGGTCGTCAGCCATGGACAATTTATGGTATGCAACGTACAGTCGATGCTTCTACTCGCGCTGATTTCGTCGGTCCTTTATTTGTTTTATTTATCATTTTATATATTGGACTCGCTATTTTAACAGTCATTGTTCTACGGACATTCTTTAGAAGACATCCATTAAAGAATGATTTACAACACCAAGGAGGCGATTCTCGTGCATGAGGAAAGTATTGCAATCATCATCTTATGGGCCCTTATTTTCGTATACAGTATATTAGGGTCCATCGATTTTGGAGCTGGTTTTTGGGGCATGGTATACGCAAAACATCCAACGCTCGCTGCCAAACTTGCCAATCGGTACTTATCACCAACGTGGGAAGTAACAAATACGTTTCTCGTTTTCGTAGTTGTCGCATTTCTCGGCTTCTTCCCGAAAGCTGCCTTTACCCTTGCAACCGTTATGTTCGTACCAGTTATGTTAATTTTAGTACTCGTTGCAGTACGTAGTACATTTATGGTATTTGCTTACTCCTTGCCAAAATATCAGTACCTTCTTCGGGTTATTTCAGGTATTACTGGTCTCTTAATTCCAGCACTATTAATTACCGTTTTACCCGTTACAGAGGGAGCCTATATTACAATGTCTGAAGGAAAAGAAGTACTCCTGTATGGAAAACTTCTTTCTAGCCCCGTTATCTATTGTTATATGCTATTTGGACTAACGTCTGAACTATTTCTCTCCTCTCTCTTTCTTGCTGATTTTGCGAGAGAGCAAGGTTCAGAAGATGCATACAAACTTTATAGAAGGAATGCCATCATACTTGGCCCTGCAACACTTGTTACGGCGATTATCGCTCTCGTTGTAATGGATCCAGAAACGCACTGGCTTATGCAAGGATTAATAAAGCAATTCCCATGGTTTACCGTTTCTATCGTTTTATTCGTTATCGGGTACTCGTCCCTTTGGTGGACAAACAAGAAGTATAGCACACTAGGATTCCCTCGCATTGCTGTTTTAGCTGTCGTCGCTCAATATGCATTTGCAAGCTATGCTTACGGGGTCGCGCATTTACCGTATATTATTTATCCTGACGTAACTGTATTTACAAGCTTTACAACGAAAGAAACGTTCTATGCACTGCTCATTCTATACGCAATTGGAATCGCAATTTTACTACCTGGATTTATTTTCTTCTGGAATTTATTCTTGAAGGATCGCACTTTTTTGAAGGAAAAATAATATAGCCTTGGAGTCTGTTCCAAAGGGCATTTTGGGATAGACTCCTCTTGTTATGTTATGTTTTGTTGTTAAGTCGATATATTTTAAAAATCGCCGATATAAATCTCATTTCCCACCTTACTGCCCAATCAATTTATAGACTCCTATCACAATAGTTATTTCACTACTAGTGACACTTGTCCTTTAGCTTGAAAAACACATATTCGCTTCATCTCGTTATACGTCTAGTTCTTCTTATTTTTTGCTGAATATACTACCAATATAAACTTGAGACAAGCTACATCTGTTTAAGGGAAAATAGAAAGGTAGGCAAAATATGAGCATTGAAATATGGATTACTATTATTGTATTCTTCTTAACAATGATTGTTATCTTTTGGCGGCCTCGAGGTTTAAATGAGGCGTGGCCAGCAGCGGTCGGCGCTGGTATTATCCTCATTACAGGAATCGTATCAAAACCAGACGTCATAGATATTGTTAGTAAAATAGGAGGGGCCTCCATAACAATATTAGCGACCATAGTTATGGCAGTTATATTAGAAAGCTTCGGCTTCTTCCATTGGTCCGCAGCGAAACTGGCAAATCTAGCGAAAGGTTCTGGACGCCGTCTATACTGGTATATTCAATTATTATGTTTTCTTATGACTCTTTTATTTAATAATGACGGTAGTATTTTAATTACAACTCCCATTTTAATTCTCCTTCTAAAAAACCTTCAATTAAAACCACATCAACAAATTCCTTATTTATTAAGTGGTGCTTTAATCGCTACTGCGTCTAGTGCACCAATTGGTGTAAGTAATATTGTAAACTTAATTGCATTAAATATCGTTAATATGACTCTTTATATGCATACTGCTATGATGTTTGTACCTGCAACATTAGGCTTATTATTTATGTCATGGCTCATGTATACAGTTTTGAAGAAAAAACTTCCGAAAAAATTACCTGTTTCTTCATATGATATTGAAGAAATTTTCTTCACGAAAAACTTCCATCCACTAAAAGGAAATAATTCTGTTGATACGAAACAAAAACGGACAAGATTCATGTTAAAAGTATTAGGTTTTGTCTTCCTTATGCGCTGTCTTCTATTCGTTGCATCCTTCTTATCCATCCCAATTGAAATCGTTGCGGTACTTGGTTCACTCATTCTTCTCATTTGGAGATGGTACTACTTACGAACAAATCCTGTCGACATTTTGAAAAAGACACCGTGGCACATTTTAATTTTCGCCTTCTCTATGTACGTCATTATTTACGGACTCCACAACGCAGGATTAACAGCTGCACTTGTACAATGGCTCGAGCCAGTTGTGAATCAGCATCTACTCTATGCTAGCTTTGCGATGGGCGGACTTGTATCCATCCTCTCTAACGTCTTCAATAACCATCCTGCCCTTATGATTGGTACAATCACATTAACAGAAATGGGACTAGATCCAGTCACATTAAAAACAATCTATCTCGCAAACATCATTGGTAGTGACATCGGTTCACTATTACTACCAATTGGTACGCTAGCTTCACTCATTTGGATGTATATTCTGAAACAAAACAAAATTAAAGTAAAATGGAAAGACTATTTAAGTGTATCCCTTATCGTTATCCCGCTCACAACAGTCGTCACACTATTCCTCTTATTCTACTGGGTACACCTCTTCTTCGCCCTCTAAATAACAGAATCCCCATTTGCTACCGTCTTAGCAAATGGGGATTCTTCTATAATAAAGTTAGGTACTACAATGTGATCAATCAAGTAAAGAGGTGTAACGTGCTATTGATATAAATGACTACCAGCTTCTTTAAATTCTTCTGCTTTCTCTTTCATTCCTTTTTCAATTGCTTCTGTCGTTTCTAAATCATTTTCTTTTGCATATTCACGAATATCATGTGAAATTCTCATACTACAAAACTTCGGTCCACACATGGAACAGAAGTGAGCTGTCTTTGCCCCTTCTGCAGGCAACGTTTCATCGTGATATTCCATCGCACGTTCAGGATCTAAAGATAAATTAAATTGATCGCGCCAACGGAATTCGAAACGTGCTTTTGAAAGTGCATCATCACGCTGATGAGCCGTTTTATGTCCTTTCGCAAGATCAGCCGCATGCGCTGCAATTTTGTACGTAATAACACCCGTGCGTACATCATCTTTATTCGGTAAACCTAAATGTTCTTTCGGCGTTACATAACAAAGCATCGCCGTTCCAAACCAACCGATCATCGCAGCTCCAATCGCCGATGTAATATGGTCATAACCTGGTGCAATATCTGTCGTTAGTGGCCCAAGCGTGTAAAATGGCGCGCCCTGACAAATATCAAGCTCTTTCTCCATATTCTCTTTAATTAAGTGCATCGGTACGTGTCCAGGTCCTTCGATCATAACTTGCACATCATGCTTCCAAGCAATCTTCGTTAATTCACCAAGTGTTTCAAGTTCAGAGAATTGCGCTTCGTCATTTGCATCTGCAATAGACCCTGGACGTAATCCATCTCCAAGAGAGAACGAAACATCGTACTGCTTCATAATTTCACAAATCTCTTCAAAATGAGTATATAGGAAGTTTTCTTTATGATGGAATAAACACCACTGCGCCATAATCGAACCACCGCGTGAAACGATACCTGTCGTACGCTTTGCCGTGATTGGAATGTAACGAAGCAATACACCAGCGTGAATCGTAAAGTAATCAACGCCTTGCTCCGCCTGCTCAATTAACGTATCACGATATACTTCCCACGTTAAATCTTCTGCAATTCCATTTACTTTCTCCAGCGCTTGATAGATCGGTACAGTTCCAACTGGTACAGGCGCGTTACGAATAATCCACTCACGTGTCGTATGAATATTTTTACCTGTAGATAAATCCATAATCGTATCTGCACCCCAGCGCGTTGCCCACGTCATCTTCTCTACTTCTTCTGCGATAGAAGAAGATACAGCAGAGTTTCCGATATTTGCATTGACCTTCACATGGAAGTTACGTCCAATAATCATCGGTTCTGCTTCCGGATGGTTAATATTTGCTGGTAAAATAGCTCGACCTTCCGCAATTTCCTTACGAACAAACTCAGGCTCTACTCCTTCACGGATCGCAACATATTCCATCTCAGACGTAATAATGCCATTACGTGCATAGTGCATTTGCGTAACATTTGCACCTTGCTTCGCTCTAAGCGGTTTGCGACCCATTTGCGGGAAAACAGGTGTATGTTTCGAAGCTACCTTCACACCGTCATCCTCTGGTTTCACTTCGCGCCCTTCGTATGCTTCTACATCCCCGCGTTCTAGGATCCAAGAGTGGCGCGGCGCCTGCAACCCCTTTTCCAGCTCCACTTTATACGCAGGATCTGTATAAGGACCGCTCGTATCATACACACGAATTGGCGGATTCGGAACGCCATTCGTCTCGCTTTGTTCAATCTCACGCATCGGCACTTTCATACCCGCGCGTGGCCCATCCACATATACTTTCTTACTTCCCGGTAAACTCAATTTCAATTCAATTTGCTCAGATGAAACAGATTGTTTCATAACCTTTGTTGCCCCCCTGTACGTGACAAGGACGAGATATGGCCAGCGTATGCCAAAATAAAAAGAGCCAGGTCCATAAAAAAATAAGGACCTGGCTCATAAAGACATCATTATGTAAAGCCGTTAACTTCCCTACGCTGGTACGAGCCAGATCAGGTCCAAAGGGTTAAGAAGTTCACGCGCTTCTCTCTCAGCCTACGCATACGTTAGGCACCCCTAGTTTATCACTGATTTAATTTTCAATACTTTCCCATCATACACGATAATCTGAAAAATGAAAAGTTTATTTCTTTTGCTCTTTACGGAATCATCCACGTTAAATAATACGCCTGCACATACGTCATAATACCAACAATAATTACGAAGAATAAACTATGCTTCACTGTAAAGCGGAATAAATCTGATTCTTTTCCAGCAAGACCAACTGCTGCACAAGCGATCGCAATCGACTGCGGAGAAATCATTTTTCCTGTTACACCGCCCGTTGTATTTGCTGCAACGAGAAGTACTTCAGATACACCAACTTGCTGCGCTGTAATGGCTTGTAAATTCGAGAACAGTGCATTTGCTGACGTATCAGACCCTGTTAAGAATACGCCAATCCAGCCTAAGAATGGTGAGAAGAACGGGAATAGTCCGCCCGTTCCGGCTAATGCTAACGCTAACGTGGAAGATAGACCAGAATAGTTTGCGATAAATGCAAACCCTAGTACGAATCCGATAGATAGAATTGGCATTTTTAATTCGCTTAACGTTTCTTTAAATGTTACTACTGCATCTTTTACATTCATTTTCAAAATAAACATGGAAATGATACAAGCAATTAAAATCGCTGTTCCAGTTGCCGATAATACATCAAACTTCAGAATTGCCTCGTAAGGCGTTGGTTTATTTACAATTGGCTCTGCTTTCATTACTAGATTATGCAGAGCTGGAATTTCAAACTTAAATACAAGACTTTCTAAAGCCCCTCCTGGAGCAAATAATGCCTTAAAGAAACTTTGGCTCCAAATGACTACCATAACCGTTAATACGATAAATGGGGACCATGCCTTCACTACTTTTCCAAACGTTAATTTCGGCATCGATGCTGCTGTCGTTGTTGCCGCTACCTCATTATTTGCTTGCCCGGATTGATAAATTTCTTTCGGCTGCCAAACTTTTAAGAACAGTGCTAAACTCACTAAACTTACAAGTGCTGACGTAATATCCGGAAGTTCCGGCCCTAAAAATGTCGCTGTAATGAACTGCGTAATCGCAAATGAACTACCCGCTACAAGTAACGCAGGCCACGTTTGCCTTACCCCTTTAAATCCATCCATTAAAAATACGATAAAGAATGGAACAAATAATGATAAGAACGGTAATTGATGTCCAGCCATTTGTCCAATTTTATGTGGATCAATACCAGTTACTTGTCCAGCAACTGTAATCGGAATTCCCATCGCTCCGAACGCCACTGGTGCAGTATTTGCAATTAAACAAAGACCTGCTGCGTATAAAGGATTTAACCCAAGACCCGCAAGAAGCGCTGCTGTAATCGCTACTGGTGCCCCAAATCCTGCCGCTCCTTCTAAAAATGCTCCAAATGAAAATCCAATTAAAATAACGAGTAGACGATGATCGTTCGTAATCGATAATACCGATGCACGAATCACATCGAATTGACCTGTTTTTACAGAAATTTTATATAAAAATACCGACATAAGGATAATCCAAGCAATTGGCCATAACCCGTACAAAAAACCGTACCCGGTTGCTGCCATTGCCATCGTGAACGGCATTTTATAAGCGAATAACGCTACTAAAACTGTAAGTACAACTGTAATAAATCCTGCCACATACCCCTTCATGCGAAAAACCGCTAAAGCTAAGAAAAAAAAGATAATCGGAATAAGTGCTACTGCTGCTGAAATCCAAATATTACCGAACGGATCATAAACTTGTGTCCATGTGTTCATTGTCCTCTCCCCCTAAAGAATCCCCTTTTAAATAAATACAACCTTATCAATAGACTATCAGGTCATCATACCTTTAAGTCTAAAAATAAAAAAACGTTTAAGAAAACGTTTTCAACAACTTTCATTTATACTGTACCATAACAATTTCCATTAAAAAAGATTTTTTTGAAAATTTTATCATTTAACAAAAAAATCTTACAAAATCGTCATGTTCCTGTAATGTTCATCGATAGAAAGCTTGCAAAAATTATTGCATAATAATAGTATAACAACGGACATTATTTATGAGGTGATATATATGAATGGAAACAAAATATTAGCTGCTTTATCGTACTTTAGTGTACTATTTGCCCCTATCTTATTCCCTATTATCGTTTGGATTGTAGGAGACGCTGAAACAAAGCCACACGCAAAACGTGCTCTATGGACACACATCATTCCAAGTATCGCTACATTTATCGGCTTAACCATTTTAGGAATTATGGGCATAGGATCTGACCAACCAGATGTAACACTTGGAATTGGAGCAATGATTGTCTTAGCTATTTGCGGAATCATCAGCTTATACTACTTCATCTGGAACATTGTAAAAGGAATTAAAGTACTGAAAGCTTAATTTTAAACAAACGTTTGTTTAAAAAAGGACCCTTGCAAATTGCAAGGGTCCTTTTCCAGATTAGTTCACTTTACCTTCTGCGTTTCTTCTTTTTTCTCATCATTTTCTTTCGGCGTGTATTCACCTTATCCGCTATAATGTGGAGCGTACTTGCCACAACAATTCCCATTAAGAACGTTACAATTTCAACCTCATGTTTCTTCGCAATTTCTATTAAATTACCATCCAGTGCGATTACATTTAATAGGAATAAAAATGGAGAAAAGACGATTAACATGTACGCAATACGAATCACATCACCAAGTATAATCGTATGCGTAAAGAAAGATCGATGTGGCATTACTTTCTTATAAGGATACCAAAATATACGTAAGAAACCCCATTTGTTATAAGCATTACTGTACGTATCTAAATCTGGTGTTAAAAATGAAGTACCTACTAAAAAACCAATTGCAAAAGTTAATAAAAAATCAAAATTTGTTAATCCATACGAAAAGAGCAAAAACAAAACAACCGGAAGGGATATTAAGTTTATTTTCGTATGCGTTCTTCCTGATGGCATAATGCACTTCCTCGCTTACGTTCGTCCTGTCACCTTATGACAGATTTCACCTATTGACCTAATTTCTGATCGATAAATGTTGTGTCTATATCCGAACCAAACCATTCTGCCAACTTCACTCGTGCCTTATCTTTCACATCTTCATTGACGTATAACGACACCTGTATTAGTGCGGCCGTTAACGCCCCTAAATCATCCGTATAGCCAATTCCAGCAACGAAATCTGGAATCGCATCAATCGGTGCAATAAAATAAGCAAGTGCTCCAATTACAATAATTTTCACTCGTTTTGGAACATCGGGTCTTTGCAAAACGTAAAACAGTAATAAACTTGCATAAATGACCGACTGCCCTGCTTGCTTTGCAACATGTTTTACTTTCTTCCAAAACGCTTCAACTGAAAATTTTTGTTTCATGTAAAAGCCTCCCTATTTTTAAAAAGAAATAAGCTACAATATGTTATCAGTAAAAGTTCATGGAAATTACACAAAACCTATCAATGAACTTTCATTGTAACAAACAAACCAAAAAAGAACAAGTGTTCGTTAATTTTTACACGATTTCCTTCATATAATAGATTTCTAGATAACCCTTATCCATCTTCGTTTCTTATTTCTCAACAAAGAAATTTTCACTTCCACTTAACATCCTGCTCTATCTTTGTTATATTTTCTAGTTGACGGACATATAAACGAATGTTAAAGTTTTCTCTGGTAGTGACAAACCTTATACAAAAAATGTAAAATGTTATAGTGTTTCTCAGAAATGAATTTTGTTGTATAATACAGAAATGACGTTATGCTTATGAGCAACAAAAGAAACCAAAAGGGTATGCATAGTTATAGTCGTATATGGGTGAATATAGAACCTTTAATTATGGCCAAGAAAACTATGTATTTTTTATTTTAGCATTTTTCGCTCCAAAATCGACCAAGCCTGATAGAGAAAGGGTGGAAATGAATGAAAGAAACCTTGAAATCGCAATTTCAAAATGTGCGTTTCACTGTATTCGTAGCTTTAGCCTTATGGCTGAAAACTTACATTATTACACGCACAAGCTTTGATTTAAAACTTGAATCTTTCATGCAAGAATTCATTTTATTCCTTAGCCCATTAGCAGCATCATTACTGCTTGTTGGTCTTGCATTATTTGCAAAAGGGAAAAAACGTAACTATATAGCACTTGGAATTAATTTTGTCTTAACAATCGTTCTTGTTGGTAACGTAATGTTCTACGGATTCTACAATGACTTCGTTACTTTACCAGTACTCGGACAAACATCTAACTTCGGAAGTTTAGGTTCTAGTGTGAAAGAATTATTTAACTACAAAATTATTCTTGCATTCGCAGACATTATCGTATTCTTCGTTCTATTGAAGAAAATGAAAAACTTTGCACCTACAGAGCGTGTAGCACGCCCGATGCGTTCTCTATACTTCGTATCAACAGTTGCTATTTTCTTCGCAAACTTAGGGCTTGCAGAAGCTGAACGCCCAGAACTATTAACACGTTCATTCGACCGCGTTATGCTTGTTAAAAACTTAGGATTATATGTACACCAAGTATACGATCTTGGCTTACAAGCGAAATCAAGTTCACAAAAAGCATTCGCTGACGGTAGTAAATTACAAGAAACAGAAAACTACGTGAAAACAACACAAAGTAAACCAGATCCAAATATGTTCGGTACTGCAAAAGGGAAAAACGTAATTGTTGTCTCTCTTGAGTCATTACAAACATTCTTAATTGGCGCAACAGTTAACGGACAAGAAGTTACACCGTTCTTAAACCAATTTACGAAAGAAAGTTATTACTTTGATAACTTCTTCCATCAAACTGGGCAAGGTAAAACATCTGATGCTGAATTCCTAGTAGATACTTCTTTATATCCACTAGACCGCGGTGCTGTATTCTTCACACACGGTAACAATGAATATACAGCAACTCCAGAAATTTTACGTCAGCAAGGGTATCACACGTCGGTATTCCACGCAAACAACGCAACATTCTGGAACCGTAACATTATGTATCCAGCACTTGGTTATGATCGTTACTACAACGAGCTTGATTACAAGATTACGCCGGAAACAAAATTAAACTGGGGATTAAAAGATATCGAATACTTCGATCAATCTATTGATATGTTGAAAGAAGTGAAGCAACCATTCTATACTCGCTTCCTTACTTTAACGAATCATTACCCATTCACTTACGATGACAGTACAAAATTAATCGACGAATATAATTCTGGTGATGGAGTATTTGACCGTTACATGGTAACTGCTCGTTACTTAGACGAAGCAATGAAACACTTTATTGAGCGTCTAAAAGCAGAAGGTATTTACGACAACTCAGTAATCGTATTCTACGGTGACCACTACGGTATTTCTGAAAACCATAACCGTGCAATGGCACAGTTCTTAGGAAAAGAAGAAATCACTGCATTTGACCATATGAACTTACAAAAAACACCGATGTTTATTCACGTTCCAGGTCAAAAAGAAGGTAAAACAATTTCGAAACCAACTGGTGAAATTGACATTAAACCAACTATTCTAAACTTACTTGGTGTAGATTCTACAAATGACGTTCGATTCGGTCATGATGTATTCTCACCTGATAATAAAGGATTTGTTGTTCTTCGTGACGGTAGCTTCGTTACAGATAAATACATGTACACAAACAGTACATTCTATGACCGTGCTACTGGCGAAGTTGTACAATTACCGAAAGAAGAATCTCAACCACTAATTGATCGTGCCCAAAATGAATTGAACATGTCTGATAAAATCATTGAAGGTGACTTACTTCGCTTCTCTGAAAGTAATAAGATCAAAACTGGTGAAGTAAAAACAGCTATTAAAGAAGAAAAGAAGAGCGCTGAGTAATCTCAGCCTCTTTTTTTATTTTCTTCCATACAACTGCTTATATTCATTAACTTTAAAATTACAGAACCTTTACCAAATATTCACATAGGGTTAATGAAGAATCTCTATAATAAAATATGTAAACAAGGTTCTACATATTTCTTATCTCTCATCTTTCGTAAGATCCCTTAAAGAAATGTGTAAATCCTTTGTTTCTACTTTCTTATAATTGTCTTTCAACATGTTTTGTTTCCATACACAAAACATTCAACGAGACAATGTCCCTATGAAAGATAGCTACCCTCCTTGTGCAGCATTCCATAAGAATGTTGCTTTTTTTTATTTAAAAGCAGGATTCTCATTTCTTATTTTCGAATTTGTATATACAAAATGCTGTAAAGTGAAACTTTAATCAGCCCTCACCAATCGGGCAGTTATTCGCCCACTTCACTTCTTTGCTAACCAAATTTTCAAATGGGAGTTTTACTGCCCGTTAATGCGGGGGAAATCGTCCTTACTTCTCTATGATTTACAAATACATATACGGTCATATGTAGGGAATTGCTTACATAAAAATTACTATAATGACTTTTATGTAAGCATGAATGAAAGTTTCACTTTATTTACGTACTTACGAAAGGATGGGACGGAAATTGGCATACGAAAAATTTGTACTTTGGAATGATGAAGTTATTGATACAACAAAACAACAAACGTACATAGAACTTGAAGAAAGAGGTTCGCAGTTCGGAGATGGTGTCTACGAGGTTATTCGCCTATATAAAGGGAACTTTCACTTATTAGATCCGCACATAACAAGATTATATCGATCCATGGAACAAGTAGAATTATCGCTCCCTTTCTCAAAAGCTGAACTCATCACTTTACTTTACAAATTAATTGAACGAAACCATTTCCACGAAGATGGCACAATTTATTTGCAAGTATCTCGCGGTGTACAAGCTCGCACACATGTATTTTCATATGACACCCCTCCGACAATTTATGCCTATATTACAAAAAAAGAAAGACCAGCATTATGGATTGAATATGGTATACGCGCTATATCAGAACCTGATACTCGATGGCTACGCTGTGACATTAAATCATTAAATTTATTACCAAACGTACTAGCTGCTACGAAAGCTGAACGTAAAGGCTGTAAAGAGGCACTTCTCGTAAGGAATGGTATCGTAACGGAAGGAAGCCATTCCAACTTCTTTTTAATTAAAAACAGAACTCTTTACACACATCCAGCCAATCACCTTATTCTAAATGGCATTATTCGTCAATATGTCCTTTCTTTAGCGAATACTCTTCACATTCCTGTACAGGAAGAACTTTTCAGCGTTCGTGACGTTTATCAAGCAGATGAATGCTTTTTTACAGGCACAACGATTGAAATTTTACCAATGACCCACCTTGATGGAACCGCGATTCAAGATGGGCAAGTTGGGCCTATCACCAAAAAACTGCAAAAATCTTTTAATCAAATCTTGTTACAATCCAATATGGCATCTTCTTAAACACGAATCATTTCTGTCCTTTCATATTCAATATATGCATTTAAATGGAAATCAAGGTGTAAATTTATGCCTTGATTTTTTCTTGTAATCTTTTTGTCATATTCAGATTCCTACATAAGTCTTGACAGTAATCGACATGCTCTTTAGAATTTTTAACAGTTGGTAAATATTTCTTCACTACATTACAGACAGAAAGGAATCGACAAATTATGAAAAAGTATCTTGCCGGTCTTGCGGCAGTGTCTGTAGCAGGAGGAGCAGCACCTACACTTGATAGTGTTCAAGCTGCACCTGAACAAAATACACAAAAAGCTGCTACAACTGTCCAAGCTTCTGCATCAAACGACTCATCTTATAAGGTAAACGCGAGCGTATTACATGTTCGTACGGGATCAAGCACTTCTCACGACATCATCTCACGCGTTTATAACGGTCAATCACTAAACGTGATTGGCGAAGAAAATGGTTGGTTCAAAATTAACATTAACGGAAAAACAGGCTTTGTTAGTGGCGAATTTGTATCAAAAAGTGGAGCAACAAACAACAATGTAAGCACAGGTGGAAACAATAAAGTTACTGCTGATGTATTACGTGTACGTACAGCTCCTAACACTTCTAGTTCTGTTTCTGGACGTGTATATGCAGGACAAACATTAAACGTAATTGGACAAGAAAATGGTTGGGTGAAAATTAACCATAATGGACAAGTAGGTTATGTAAGTGGCGAATTCGTATCTGGCGCTTCTTCTAATGGAGGTTCTTCAAACAACAATACGAATAATAACAACCAAGAAGTAAAACCAGCAAGCGGAAACTATACAGTAAATGTATCTTCCCTTCGCGTTCGTACAGGTCCTAGCACTTCTCACACAACTGTAGGTTCTGTTACAAAAGGACAAGTAGTACAAGTTGTTGGCGAAGTTCAAGATTGGTTCAAAATCAATTACGCAGGACAAACTGCTTATATAAGCAAAGACTACGTAACAAAAGGCGGTTCTAACGAAAACGTTACAGAAGGCAACAAACAAGAGCAAAACAATAATAATGGAACTATTCAAACTGGCGGTTCTTACGTAGTTAACGCTACATCTTTACGTGTTCGTACAGGCCCTGCTGCTTACCATAGTGTAATTGGTGGCGTTTTAAACGGTACAACATTAAACGTAGTTGGATCTGAAAACGGTTGGTTTAAAGTAAATTACCAAGGAAAAACAGGCTTTGTTAGTAGCGAATTTGTAAAATTCGTTAAAGGTGGCACTACTACTCCTGAGCAACCAAAACAACCTGAAAAACCTAACCAAGGTGCAATTGGCGACTATTACATTAATGCTTCTGCACTAAATGTACGTAGCGGCGAAGGTACAAATTATAGAATCATAGGTGCACTTCCACAAGGTCAGAAGGTTCAAGTAATCTCTGAAAACTCTGGATGGAGCAAAATTAACTACAACGGTCAAACTGGTTATATCGGAACACGTTACCTATCTAAAACACCAGTTGGAGGCGCAGTAGATAATAAGCCTAACAATAACCAAAATAACAATCAAAACAATAACAATAATAATACAGGCAATAATAGTGGCGACAGTTCTTCCGTACTTGCATATGCAAAATCAATGCAAGGTGTACCATACGTTTGGGGCGGAACTTCTGCTAACGGCGTAGACTGCAGTGGCTACATCTACCACGTATTTAAGAAATTTGGTCATAACATTAGCCGTCAAAGTGTTGCGGGATATTGGAGTAGCCTACCACAAACTTCAAATCCACAACCAGGTGACTTAATTTATTTCCAAAACACTTATAAATCAGGTCCTTCTCACATGGGTATTTACCTTGGGGGCGGATCATTTATCCAAGCTGGAGATAAAGGTGTAGCAATCGCTTCATTAAGTAACTCTTATTGGAAGAGCCACTTCTTAGGATACACGAAAGCACCTTAATTAATAGTTTCAAAGCCTTCTAGTTTACTAGAAGGCTTTTTTGTACGATTTCAACACATTACTCCCTTTCCCCTAGCTTTCCCTCTACAAAAATAATGTATCTATTCTTCCATTTCATACACTTTATTCTGCAAAAACAATGCATAACGTTATCATAATGTATATATTTTCATAAAAAACATAACCTATTTCATGTCTATTTATTTTATATGTGTTTTTTTGAAGAATTTTCTTTTTATTTAAACTTTTCATCAGACGTTTGACCTCCGATGTCCATTATGATAAGTTACTTAAGATGTTATATTCGTAAACGTATAGACAACTGGTTTATACACTGTTTTTACTATGAGGAAGGAGCATACACTGCATGAATCTTTTATGGGGAATTGGCGGCGTGATTGGGGTATTAGCAATTGCTTTCTTACTATCTTCCAACCGCAAAGCTATTAATTGGCGCACAATTTTAATCGCGCTAGCATTACAAATGTCATTTTCATTTATCGTATTACGATGGGATGCTGGTAAAGCAGGTTTAAAACACGCTGCTGACGGTGTTCAAGGATTAATTAATTTTTCTTACGAGGGAATTAAGTTCGTTGCTGGGGATTTAGTCAACGCAAAAGGACCTTGGGGATTTGTATTCTTTATTCAAGCACTACTTCCAATCGTATTTATTAGTTCATTAGTAGCAATCTTATATCATTTTGGTATTATGCAGAAATTTGTTAGCGTCGTTGGTGGTGCATTAAGTAAACTTCTTGGCACTTCTAAAGCAGAAAGCTTAAACTCAGTAACGACTGTATTTTTAGGACAAACTGAAGCTCCAATCTTAATTAAACCTTACTTAGCACGCTTAACAAATAGTGAATTCTTCACTATTATGGTAAGCGGTATGACAGCTGTTGCCGGATCAGTTCTTGTCGGCTATGCAGCAATGGGTATTCCGTTAGAGCACTTATTAGCAGCTGCAATTATGGCAGCTCCATCAAGCTTATTAATTGCAAAACTAATCATGCCAGAGACAGAAAAAGTAGATAATAACGTTGAACTTTCTACAGAACGTGAAGATGCAAACGTTATCGATGCAGCTGCACGCGGTGCATCTGAAGGTATGCAGCTTGTTATTAACGTAGCAGCAATGTTAATGGCTTTCATCGCATTAATTGCTTTATTAAATGGATTATTAGGATGGGTTGGTTCTCTGTTCGATATTAAACTTAGCCTTGATTTAATCTTCGGCTACTTATTATCACCATTCGCAATCTTAATCGGGGTTTCTCCTGGTGAAGCTGTACAAGCAGCAAGCTTTATCGGTCAAAAACTTGCAATCAACGAATTCGTTGCATACGCAAACTTAGGACCACATATGGCAGAGTTCTCTGACAAAACAAATCTAATTTTAACATTCGCAATCTGTGGATTCGCAAACTTCTCTTCTATCGCAATTCAATTAGGTGTAACAGGAACGCTAGCTCCTACTCGCCGTAAACAAATTGCACAATTAGGGATTAAAGCAGTTATCGCTGGTACATTAGCGAACTTCTTAAACGCAGCAGTTGCAGGTATGATGTTCCTATAAACTTATACAGAGTCTTCTCTTTCTCCAAGAGAAGACTTTTTTCATGCAATCCAAACGTATTATATATATCTATCAAGCACCTTATCCCAAACATGAGAACATTATGATACAATAATGTTTAGATCTTTTTATTTTTCTGATGAAAATAGAAATACTACTTGTTGTTGCCCTTCAAAAGAATTTAACGATATAGTCAATTTCTTAATAATTGCGCATACTACAAGTATCTATGGATGAAATAGCTTTAAGGAGGAAAGTTTTGTGAAAGATAAGTTCTATAAAATCCTCTCTATGTGGATTCTACAAATTGTATTTTATTTTACTACTGTACATGTGACGAATTATGAGCATGCGCTCATTTTTACAATAATATACGTACTCGTAAATGTACTATTCTTATTTTTAGCTGACAAAACAGCATTTATTTTCTTCATACTAGGAACCATTATTTCCGTATTTTATTTATTTTATCAAGCATGGCTTCATTTATGGAGTACATCAGATCAATGGCAATATATCATTACCCACTTCCTGATGGTAGCTAACTTCTTCATTGTATATATAACAACTCACCTATTGAAAAAAGTGATTCATGAAAATAAAACTTTAACTGAGCGTGTGAGAACATTAGAACAATATATTGGAGAATCAAAATTACTAACAAGACAAGAATTCGAGAGACGCCAAGCGTTATTAACGACTGCAATGAATCGTCGTAATGAAACAGGCGTTATTGTTTATTTTGATTTCACTTCCTTTAGTAATTATACGAAGGAAAGTGTTATGGACCGTGTAGCTTCCTTATTAGTTGAAACGGTAAGGAATGATTTTGACCTTGCTGCTGAATATAATGAGAGTACCTTAGTTATTTTATTACAGAACACAAATGAGGCTGGTGCAGATATAGTAATGAACCGTCTACAGCCAAAATTAGAAAAATGGCTTGCAGCTGAAGCAATCCAAGATATAAAAATTTCACGCGAGCAAATTGGAAACAAAGGACAGACATTGTTATGATGACTCTCGTTATACTTCTTTTATTCCTTCTGTTTTGCGTACTCGTTTTTTGGATCAGTATCACATTTTCAATTAAATATGTACTTATTTTTACGGCCTTTCTATTCTCTGGCTTACTCGTTTACTACTCTTTCTTAACAATCGCGGGCTTAATTCACCGAAATAGTAAACGAAAAGATCGTACATTAGAACATTATCCGAGCGTCGATATTTTCATACCTGCTCATAATGAAGGGGTCGTTATTAAAGATACTTTAGAGGCGATGGCGAAGATTGAATATCCAGGAAAGCTAACCATTTATTTATTAAATGATAACTCTCAAGATGAAACACCTGAAATCGGCGATGATTTCGACAAAGCTTATGCCCATATTCGTCACATTCGTGTTCCATCCGGTGAACCGAAGGGTAAATCACGCGTATTAAACTACGGCCTTAGTATTTCAGATGGTGAATACTTCTGTGTTTATGATGCAGATAACCAACCTGAACCACACGCACTACGAATGCTTGTAGAGCACGCTGAAACAACTGAGGATGCTGTTGGAGCTGTTGGACATGTTCGTACTGTAAACGAAAAAAGAAACTGGCTGACACGAATGATTTCGCTGGAATTTCAAATCTTCCAGCTCCTTATGCAATCTGGACGCTGGTTACTATTCCAAACGGGTTCACTAACAGGAACAAATATGCTTCTTCGTCGCTCAGCACTAGAAGAGCTTGGTGGCTATGACCCTTATGCAATTGCAGAAGATGCTGAATTAACATTACGAATTACACAAAAAGGTTATCTCTTACCAATCGTCCCAGAATCAGTTACTTGGGAACAAGAACCAGAGCATTTAAAAATTCTTATTAAACAACGTACACGTTGGCTCCAAGGAAATTTATACATTTTAGAAAAAATGTTCTCGTCATTAAGTTTCTTTAAAGGAAAACTGCTCGTTCATTCCTTACAACAAGTTCTAGTGTATGTTGTATTTTGGCTATTCCTAATCATTTCAAACGTTTGGTTTGTAATTGGGCTACTCGGGATATTCCAAATTCAATATAGCATTCCGCTACTATTTATGTGGTATGTCGCATATATTACATATGTTTCACAATTATTTAGTGCCCAGAGTGTCGAACGAACCTTTACACCGACTAATATTTTTATTAGCGTTATTATGTACTTTACGTATGCACAGCTCTTTACGTACTTATTTATTCGCAGCTTAATCTTATATTTACGTGCAAAGAGCAAGAAACAAGTCATCGGCTGGGATAAGACAGTTCGATTTAAAAAAGATAAATAAAAATAAGCACAGAGCGCCGTATGCTCTGTGCTTATTTATTGCCGTATAAATTATATATCAGACAATACCCCTTAGCTGAAAGTAATTTCACGTCCATCCCCCAACGAACGATCGACCTTCATTTATATACGAAAAAGTGATTGCTATTTTTGTAGAACCAATTGCTTCTCTTGCTGTTCTTTGCGCGTTTCAGTCTTAGGTTCCGTGCTTTCTTGGACACTACGATGTGCCACACGTTTCAAACAAATATGCTTCCACTTTCTTTCGTAACGTTTCATTATTCTAGATGTCCCCCTTGAATGCGCTTTAAAACTATTTGAAATCGCTTACAGGAAATAATATAGCACATATACATAAAAGTGACAACACATTTCCGACATATTTTTGACAAAAATACGAATAGAATTCGTAAGATATCGAATATTGTCGAAACCCATCGTTTTTTCTTCGTATAAAAGGCATACTACTTATATGGTAAAGTATTTTATTTCCCTACCCGCATTTCAAATTCCTTCTATTTAAAGTGAAACTTTAATCAGCCATCACCAATCGGACTTTTACAGGCAGCCCAACAAATAGAGGGATTAAAAAAAGAGCTGATATAAAATCAGCCCTTTTCCTTCTATTATTAATGACGCTTCATACGCCCTTCTTTTTGTAACTCTTTAAATAATGCTGCCATCATAAAGAAAATAACAAAGACGAATGGGAATGCTGCAATGATAGCTGCTGTTTGCAAGGCTTCTAATCCGCCAATATATAATAAGGTAGAAGCTATCGCGGCTAGAACGATACCCCAAATCATTTTAATACGATTTGGTGGGTTTAAACTACCATGTGTCGTTAACATTCCTAAAACAAATGTTGCAGAGTCTGCCGATGTAATAAAGAATGTTGCAATAAGTAAAATACCTAAAACTGATAAAGCTGATCCAAAGCTGCCCATCTGATCAAACATAGCAAACAATCCTACTTCTGTTCCCATTTCTTTCACTTTGTCGAAGATATGTGCATCACCAAATAGCTCCATATGAATACCAGTCCCACCGAAAACTGAGAACCAAAGTGCACCAATTACAGTCGGTACAAGTAACACACCGATAACAAACTCACGAATTGTACGACCTCGTGAAACACGAGCAATAAACGTACCTACGAACGGTGACCACGCAATCCACCATGCCCAATAGAAAATTGTCCATGACTGAATCCATTGATTTCCGCCTTCATCTAAAGGACTTAATCGGAAACTCATGCTTGGCAATTCTTGAATATAAGAACCAATTGTTGAAGTGAAGTAATTCATAATAAAGTTTGTTGGACCTGCAAATAATACAATGATCATAAGTGCAAATGCCAAAATAATGTTCGTATTACTTAAATATTTAATTCCTTTATCAAGACCTGTTTGTGCAGATAACATGAAAAGAACTGTTACGATTGCAATAATAACCAACTGTGTCGTTAATGAGTTCGGGATAGATGTTAAATAGCTAACACCACCTGCAATTTGTTTTGCACCAAGACCTAATGACGTTGCAACACCAAACACAGTTGCGAAAACAGCTAACACATCAAATGAATGAGCAATACGTCCGTGTTCCCCGCCCTTAAATAACGGACCTACTGTCGCACTAATCGTACTTGCTTTTCCTTTTCTAAAGGTAAAATAAGCAATACATAACGCTACAAACGCATATAGTCCCCAAGGATGTAACCCCCAATGGAAAAATGAAAAACGCAGTGCAAGGCGCGCACTTTCCTCAGTTGCACCTTCTCCAAACGGAGGTGCGTATAAATGGTTTAATGGTTCGGCAACGCCCCAGAAAACTAAGCCGATACCCATACCAGCACTAAATAACATAGCAAACCATGTCATATAACTATAATCAGGTTCGTCATCATCTTTACCTAAACGAATAGAACCGTATTTCGAAACAATTAAAAAGATAGACACACCTAAAATAATAGAAACGGAAATAATATAAAACCACCCAAACTTACTAACTAATGCAGTTTGAATTGCGGTTGTTACATTTCCTAAGCTACCTTTTCCAATAATAGATTCGGGAATAATCCCCCAAATTGTAAATGCAATACATAATGTTAATGAAACGATGAATGTTTTTGTCAGTTTCCTCATCAAATCCCCCTTCGTAGGTTTCGTTTTTGTAAATAACATAAATTCCGATATGTAAAATCGGATAGAAAACTATAATTTTGCGGTGATTTTCTTACTTTCACCTTCACCAATTCGAATTCTTATGGACAGCCTTACCTTTCGTATAACCTTTTCACTCTGCAAGAGCTACAAGTTAGAAATACTGCTGTCAAATTGTGTGAGAAAAACGCGGATAGGAATGTATTTTCCTAAAAAAGGATGTGTTACATATGTAAAAAAGGGCGAATTTCTTCCTTACAACCCTTTCGTTTTGTAACAATTATGCGGTTTTTTTGCTAGTATATAGCACGTGTTTATAGCTTCACAAACAAAATGTTTATGTTTATATAACTATATTACCCATAAAACGGTAAAATACTCAAGGAATGTAATCGTTTAGTAAACATCATGTAACATTACTGTAACATTTTTATTTACGTCGAAAAAAACATGTTGTATTAAATATTTTGAATATAACTAGAAACCTATGAGTCATATAGAATGAAAAACGCTTTCCTATATTTTTTGTTATATTACAGGATGTTAACGACTTATTACGAATGGTTTGTAATTGTGTGTTTTCCCCAAATCCGAAAAAATCTGTTGCTATAATGAGGACACGAAAACAAACGCAATGGAGGCTATCATGAAAAAATTAATTGGTATAGCAACAGCAGCAGTTTTTGGTCTTGGGATTTTCACATCATCTGCTAATGCAGAAACTGTTGTAACAACAGACGTACTAAACGTACGCGAAAACCCTACTACGGAATCAAAAGTTGTCGGTAAATTACTAAACGGTAATAAAATAGATGTTCAAAATACAGAGAACGGATGGTCAAAAGTTACTTTAGACGGTAAAGACGCATTCGTAAGTGCAGAGTTCACAAAAAGCATCTACTACGTAACAGCTAACGTATTAAACGTACGTGCTGAAGCGAACACAAACTCAGAAATTCTTGGAAAGTTGAAGAAAGACGATGTAATCGAAACAACGAACCAAGTACAAAATGAGTGGTTACAATTTGAATATAACGGGAAAACAGCTTATGTTCATGTTCCTTTCTTAACAGGTACAGCACCTGTAATTGAGAAACAAGAAACAACTGCTCCTGCTAAAGCTGAAGCACCAGCTAAGGCTCAAACACCTGCAGCACAAGCAAAACCAGCTGCTAAGCCTGCTGTGAAAGCTGCTGAAACTAGCGAACCATCTGGTGGTCGTGAGTTAACAGTTGTAGCTACAGCATATACAGCTCACCCGAGCGAAAACGGTGGCACATATGGCGGCCGTGTATTAACCGCAATGGGTCATGATTTAACTGCGAATCCAAACATGAAAATGATCGCTGTTGACCCGAAAGTAATCCCATTAGGATCTAAAGTATGGGTAGAAGGTTACGGAGAAGCTATCGCTGGAGATACTGGTGGTGCAATTAAAGGTAACCGTATCGATATCTTACTTGGATCAGATAGCGCTGCTCAAAAATGGGGACGCAAAACTGTTAAAGTGAAAATTTTAAAATAACCAATGACTGCTAAATTACAAGCCGGTTCTCTTTATTGAGAGCTGGCTTTTATTTATTTATAATACATATAAGGAGGCTATGCCCATGAATATACAAGCAAAAGTAGACTGGATTGGTACGCCAAAACCGTACATATATAAAGATGAAGTAACATATAACGCTACTTCTATTGATTTCTCACTCGCTGGCGATGATAATCGCTATAAGCTAATTGTGCTCAAGTCTGAAAACAATACACATTACAAAATTGTGCAATATGGAATAAAACCAGGATCTCAAAAGCCATTTCCTATCGACATTCCATTTGAAAAAAACATGTTGCCAATTATAGAGCAAATATTACATGATCCCTATGTACAAGCGATATTAAAGGAAACGCACTCATAATTGTAAAAAAATATATCAACGGTTCGACACGAAATATCGATTTAGCTACAAAAAAGAAGCTGTTCAAATATTGAACAGCTTCTCTCATATTAACGAGTTGGACCAGATACATCTTCTGATTTCAACGTATTATTTGCACCAAGAGAATGATATAGTATATTTCCATTCCCATTAACTGTTACAATGTGGTCATTACTAAAGCTCTTAAATTTAACAGATCCATCCCCGTAACGAATACGGTATTCTTCATATGTCGTTACTTTATATTTCGTAGCACTTTGACGCTCTACATTACGAACTTCCATCGTTAATAAGTCTTCTGTAATTCCTTTTTTATTTAAATATTGTAGATAATCACGATCTTCTTTATAAGATTTCCCACTCTTATCATAATCACTTTCAATCAAGCTAAAATCATTTAACGAAATGGCACGTACATTATTATAAATGTGATTTCTTACAAAGTCTCCAACGGCCGAACTCGAAGTTTCTTTCGGGAATCTTAAGTAATATGTACTTTGATCTCCCACTTTAACGCTTTCTGATTTAATTAAGCCAAACTCAGCATTTTTCTCTAAATGCACTTCTACCGTTTCATCTGTTGGTACAGGACCAAGTTTATAACTTCCGCGGCTTAACTTCCCACGCTTCTTACCATTCACAACTACATTTGCATCATTTTCATCAGAGGAAATTGTTACATAATTGCCTTCTAATGATAAATTTACATCTACCTTCGCACTTTTTTCATCTGCTAAATCTACTTCTTTTTCTGTTTCTAACTCAGTTAACTCTGACTTTGCTTTTGCCTTTACAACGTAAGAACCCGGAAAATATGGACCAATTTCTTTTGAAGTTTTGTCATTAGACAATTCTACTTCTTTCTTATCATTCACATATATTTCTGCATTCTTCGCAGTTGTACTTACATTCATATAATAAGATTTCATGCTAAATTTATACTTCGGATATAAAAACCATTCTTTTCCGTCTTCTATAATTTGTCCATCTTTAAACGATGCTTTATCACTTGCTAGTTTTTGATCCACTGTCTCTCTTTGTAAATAAGACAGCAGCTCTTTATTATATGAAGGGTTGTCTTTTAAATAACGGATATACGCCTTAATATCCTCTGCCTTAATCTTTAAGCTCGGATCATCTACCTTTACAAACTCATCAATTGCATTCGCATCTTTCTTTTGAAACGCCTCAATCATAACGTTTACTTGTTTTTCCTTTGAAAACTTGCTTGCACCAAATTTATATGCTCCGAACAATATAGCAAAAATAACGAGAAAACCTAGCAGTAAAAATATGTTCTTCTTACTTTTCACCGGCTTTGTTTCCCGTTGTATTTCTGAACGAGAAGAAGCTGTTTGATCAGCTATTTCTTCTATCTTACTTCCACACTCTGGACAAAAATTTAAATGGTCTGCAACTTTTTCATTACATATTCCACAAAACTTCAAGCGATTCTCCCCCTTATTTTTTTACCAACTTCATCCCAGCAAACACTAATACGTAAGAAAGAATAAAGCTACCTACTATTAAATACATTGTGCTACTTTGAATCGATAATAGCGGACCAGAAATCCCCGTAAATTCCTTCATAATTTCCTTACTACCTGAAGCTTCGATTTGGATTTTTGCTAATCCATTTACACAAAGCATCATCACAGTATAAACCGCACTAAACATCGCAATCGTTACATATATATTTTTCATTGGATATTGAGCTAATTTCATTCCAGCTCTAAATAGTAAGATACATGGTATTAAAATTAATAAACCCCACCAATGCATGTAGGAATTGAAATCATCCATATATTTAATTTCTTTAACAGAAGCACCATTAGCAATTGCCACATCTTTTAAAGACGTACCATTTAATGATATGCCTGATGTATATGATAAATGTAAGGGCCCTTTTCCTCTTGGATAGTTCTGTATTTCTTTCTCCATGTTCGCCCATTCAATTGCAGTTGGAGCAAAGTGAGCCATGTTCCACATATACGGTGTTGCTTCTAATGAAATTAATGCTTTATATGTTTTCTCAGGGAAATCAATTGGTCCCATTGATTTTGAACTACTAAATAAAATCGTAATAAGTATAATACCAAATGTAATGATTAATCCTTTTAAAACAGTTACTACACTATAATAAATAGATGCTGCATATGGAACACTTTGACTAATTGCGGAAAGCATACGATGTGGTCCCGCTGCAATACTCATGCCAATAAAGCTAAATAATAAACCAAATATAATACCGTACAACAAACTAATAATATGAGAATAACTAACATTAATTGTCATTGTTTCATAGAATTGAGAAATCGTCGTAGAAGAACTTGCTACAAAACTTATAACACATAAGAAAATTCCATATACAATACCGATAATACATGCTGTTACTAGCTTCTCACGCCAAACAATAGACGGGTTTTTTTTCTCTACAAAAAAGCCAATTCCACCTAATATAAGTGCTGGAATAGTTAATAAAATGAACAATGGGACATGAAGAATAAATGACATTATGTATGTACCACTTCCACTGACTTCAAGACCCACTAAATGATACATTAAAATTAATGGCGCTATGCCAATGAAAGATTGATTAATAGTAGTCATATCCAGCATACCGTTCGTATTTGTAACCATCGTTCTCATTAAATCATTCATCGCTGCATCGATAATTAAACTACTAATCCAGCCAGCCAAAAACATGCATATAATTGCCAGACCACCACCAAGTAAGCCTTTTTTCAAAGCAATTCCAGATGAACCCACATTTAGTTGTACACCCTGGTCTGGTAATTTCGTTTTCATTTCTTTTTTCGTAATACCTACTAGTAAGGAATCGCCGCATTTCTCACAATATGTAGCAGTTTCTTTACTTTCCACTCCACAAGTTCGGCAATATTTTGAGTCTTTAGGCGCTAATATAATATGACTCGCTACACCACCTGTACTAGACCCATCATGCGTACAATAATTTGATACATCAGACTGTTCTAAACCACAAGTTTTACAATACATGTTCCTCACTCCTTACTTTGCTTCATACCACAAACTGGACAGAATATAGCTTCTGTTGCGATTTGTTCACTACATGAAGAACATGATTCATTTTCAACATTGTTTGTTTGAAGGAGTAACTCATTTTCTTTCCCGCACTGTCCACAAAATTTATCATTTAATGATAATGAGCCACCACAGCTACACTGCCCTTTCTGACCTTGATTCTGCAAATTAGCAATTTGCTTACGCATGTTATAAATAGCAATATCA
Organism: Bacillus sp. ok061; assembly: GCF_900108285.1. NCBI lineage: Bacteria > Bacillati > Bacillota > Bacilli > Caryophanales > Bacillaceae > Bacillus > Bacillus sp. ok061. Next base: position 177,529 of record NZ_FNUW01000011.1, read on the forward strand.
AGCTCTTGTACCGGTTCTACAATTCCTTTCAATACCTCTATTCGAACTTCATCATTGCGCAGTTGCATATATGTAGTTTGACCAAGCTCCAACAAAATTTCAGTTTTCACTTGTAACTTCTCCTGCGTAATTTTCTTTAGTTGTGCAACCTCTTGTGCAACTTGCAACTTCATCTTTCCTTGCTCAATTCCCTCTTGCAACTTGTTCATACCATTACCAAACTTCGCTTGTAAATCTGACACAACTTCCCCTCCTATAAATATATAGTAATATACGAAATTAACATTTTATATATTACCATGATTTTCAAGTTATGTAATCCAAATTTCATTTTTTCTGTTTTGAGCATTTTTTGTTTATAATGGTAAAGGAAAGAAATATGTGTACGGAGGAATATTATGCTGCAACACTCAATTACGAAAGATGAAATTATGATGATTGCGAATGAGTTCGTTCAAGGACTAGATCCACAGCAAACAGCTGATCAGGAACATGTCGCTACAGCTCGGCACCTATATCGTAGTGGTGTTGTCTATAACGTTGACTTTGATGGTTATACACTATCAGGAACTGTAGATGCGGAAGGCAACGTGTATAGCGTTCATATTCCGATTCGTAACGTCGCTGAAAGCTATTGTGATTGCTTCGCACCAACACAATGTGAGCATATGCTCGCTGTATTACTATCTGCAGCGTCTAGTTTCGGGCAAGTAGGAGATGTATTAACTTTATTTAAAAATAATACGAAACCTTCCCTTCCTCCTATTCGAACTGCAAGACAAGTATTGCAATCATCAGCTTTTGAAGAAACTGATTATAAAAGTTGGCAATCATATTTTGAAAAAGAATATGATTCATTTAAAAAAGAACAAGCTCGGCTTACTTATAAACAAATGTATTTTCTTATGAGTATCTTTACAGATTTCTATACGAAACTTGAGCGGAAAGCTCCGCGTGTCATTGCGATACATGAATTATTCAGGTTACACGCAGCACTGTACTGCTTTCAAAAATTATTAGAAGAAATTCAGGCATTCGAAGCTAACAAAACGTATTCTTATCACCAACCTGTTAATGTCATTCGCCTATTTGTAGACAAAGTGGAATCCATCGTTCGGGACTTACAATCAGAAGCGATTCCTTCAGAGTCTGAAATAATTTTGCAAGAAACAGCTCGTCTCGTTCATGAAGTATTCTTCTCTACCGACGCTTATACGCAAGAGCGATTTTTCATTTATCGTCACATATGGAGTGAACTTTTAAACAATAAAGAGAAAATACAAGAAGAAGAAAAACGAATTGATACGAAAATCAATCCACTATCCAAAGCGTTAGCGTCTTCTCATCTTCTCTTTTTAAATGACGAAGATCTACTAGCGATGAACTTACTAAAAAAACAGCCTGCTTCTGTTGTGAGTCTATACTTCTATTGGTTAGAAGAACTATTAAGTGCCATGCATTGGGATCGTGCAAAAAACTGGCTTTCCTTTACGTATAAACAAGTAAAGAAAACGATCCAAGATCACGAAAATACGATTTTCATAAAAGATGTCGTTCGGCTATTTGTAATCATGTATGAAACATATGCAACACATACAAATGAACAAGCTGGTTTCGAAATGATCTTACAAGAACTATTACCGTATAGTTTCACAAACTATGAACAGTACGTACTCGCGAAAAAACAGTATCGTACATGGGCAGAGCTTCATCTCCTATATGGATTTGAAGCAATTGAGCTGTTGAAAGAGCCACTGAAAGATATTGAAAAAGAAGCGCCAGAAGTGGCACTTCCTCTTTACCATCTTGCTGCTGTAGAGGCGATTGAAGAACGAAATCGTAAATCATATAAACGCGCAGTTCGTTACTTAAAGAAATTACGTACATTGTATAAACGATTAAAACGCACCGATGAATGGGATGCTTTCATTATTCACATCGCCAATCTCCATTCACGTCTGCGTGCACTACAAGAGGAATTACGGAAAGGAAAATTAATCGATGATCAATCAAACTGAAGTAACAATTAGGCTCCAGCATGTTAGTCAAGGTTGGTTCCTTTGGGGAGAAGATGACAGCGGTACTCCATTATCCGTAACAAGTTGGAAACGAAATGCATTCACATGGCACTCCACTTCTTTCTACGGTACTTCTCTAAAAGAAGCAACCTTCGAAGGAAAACAAGGTGTGCTACTAACAAATGCACAAGCCTTTGAATACATTGCAAACAAACCAATGAATTCATTTGCACATATGCAAATAAACGGACCTATTACAGCACTTACGAAAGATGCAAATGAATTATGGGACGCCTTTACAAGTGGTAGCTTCGTACCAGATATGACTCATTGGCCTAAACAACCATCTTGGAAAGTTCAAAATACACCAATTGAAGATGACACATTAGCATCTCTTTTCTCAGCAGCAGTTAATGAAAGCATATTACAAGATAATCGCTCGAATGACGGCTGGGAAGATGCCAAAAGGCTATATGAACATTACGACTTTACGAAAAGACAATTGGAAACAGCACTACATGAAGAAGATTGGCTTCGAAAAATTGGTTATATTGAAGATGATCTTCCGTTTACAATCGGACTAAGACTACAAGAACCACAAGAAGAATTTGAAATGTGGAAGCTTGAAACAATTGTGACACCAAAGCGCGGAGCTCATCGCATATATGTATATGAAAACATCGATTCCTTACCGAAAAGATGGCACGATTACGAAGAACGGATTACAGAAACACAAGAAGGTTTTAGTAAGCTCATACCGTGGTTAAAAGAAGGAGATACATTCCGAAATGAGCTCTTTGAAACAGAAGCTTGGAACTTCTTAACAGATGCAAGCAACGAATTACTTGCAGCCGGCATTACAATTTTACTACCATCATGGTGGCAAAATTTAAAAGCAACAAAACCGAAATTACGTGTCCAGTTGAAGCAAAATACAGCACAAACACAATCGTTCTTCGGTATGAATACGCTCGTTAATTTTGACTGGCGCATTTCGACGAACGGCATTGATTTATCAGAAAGCGAATTTTTCGAGCTCGTTGAACAAAACAAACGTCTATTTAATATAAACGGTCAATGGATGCGACTAGATCCAGCCTTTATCGAAGAAGTAAGGAAACTCATGAACCGTGCCGATAAATACGGACTAGAGATGAAAGATGTCCTGCAGCAACATTTATCAAATACGGCTGAAACAGAAATTGTAGAAGATGATAGTCCGTTTACTGATATTGAAATCGAACTAGATGGATATTATGAGGAACTATTCCAAAAGCTGCTTCATATTGGAGATATTCCAAAGGTAGATGTCCCTACTTCACTAAACGCAACACTTCGTCCCTATCAACAACACGGTATTGAATGGTTATTATATTTACGAAAGCTTGGATTTGGAGCATTGCTAGCTGACGATATGGGACTCGGGAAAAGTATTCAAACAATCTCTTACTTACTATATATAAAAGAAAACAATCTCAAAACAGGCCCTGCATTAATCGTAGCGCCGACATCTGTTCTTGGAAATTGGCAAAAAGAATTTGAGCGTTTCGCACCGAATTTACGTGTCCAATTACATTACGGAAGTAATAGAGATAAGGGCAATTCATTTGAAGATTTCCTTCAATCAGCAGATGTTGTATTAACATCTTATGCATTGGCTCAACTCGATGAGGAAGAACTGACTTCATTATGCTGGGATGCTGTTATTTTGGATGAAGCACAAAATATTAAGAACCCACATACGAAACAGTCGAAAGCAGTACGAAACTTGCAAGCAAATCACAAAATCGCTTTAACTGGTACACCAATGGAAAATCGCCTCGCTGAACTTTGGTCCATTTTCGACTTTATTAATCATGGATATCTCGGAAGCTTAGGACAATTCCAACGCCGCTTCGTCACACCGATTGAAAAAGATCGTGATGAAGGAAAAATCCAGCAAGTTCAACGGTTTATCTCACCATTTTTACTGCGCCGAACGAAGAAAGATCAAACAGTTGCATTAAATTTACCAGATAAACAAGAACAAAAAGCTTACTGTCCTCTTACTGGTGAACAAGCTTCCTTATATGAACAACTTGTTCAAGATACACTGCAAAATGTAGAAGGATTAAGCGGAATTGAAAGACGCGGCTTTATATTACTTATGTTGAACAAGCTAAAACAAATTTGTAATCATCCTGCTCTTTATTTAAAAGAAGAAGAACCACAAAATGTCGTTGAACGCTCTATGAAAACAAAAACGTTAATGGAGCTCATCGAAAATATAAAAGATCAAAATGAAAGTTGCCTCATCTTCACTCAATACATCGGCATGGGAAACATGCTAAAACGTGTGCTAGAAGAACAATTTGGCCAGCGTGTCCTCTTCTTAAACGGTAGTGTACCGAAAAAAGATCGTGACAAGATGATTGAGGAGTTCCAAAACGGAACGTATGACATTTTCATCTTATCCTTAAAAGCCGGCGGAACAGGATTAAACTTAACTGCTGCCAACCATGTCATTCACTACGATCGTTGGTGGAATCCAGCTGTGGAAAATCAAGCAACAGACCGCGCATATCGCATTGGTCAAAAAAGATTTGTTCATGTTCACAAACTCATTACTACAGGAACATTAGAAGAAAAAATTGATGAAATGCTAGAAAGAAAACAATCTCTAAACAATGCGGTCATCACAAGCGATAGCTGGATGACTGAACTATCAACAGACGAACTAAAAGAATTACTTGGTGTATAAAGTGAAACTTGAATCAGGTCGGTTACCGGAAGTTTTACTACCCGCAAAAAAGCGCTAATCTCGAAATGAGATTAGCGCTTTTTTCTATTCCAAAACCAATTACTTATTATAATTCCCGTTAATCCGCCGCACGTATCAAGCAATGAATCTTGCCACATTGGTGTACGGTCACCCGTATACCATTGGTGAATCTCATCAAATGTTGCATAACCCGCAACGAAAAGAAGGGCATATATAAAACATCTTTTCCTCGAATGACCTGATCGATGAAAAGCGTAATAAATCAATGAACCTAGCATAAAGAACACCATAAAATGAGCACCTTTACGAAGGAAAAACTCAATAAATCCGCCTACACCTTTATTCGCAATACTAACAGGGGTTCCTCCACCATAATCGATAGATACCCATGAAAAATGCTCTTTTACAAATTCAACATTTACATATTGTTCAATATCTGAACGCATATCCTGCTTTTTATATGGTTGTGCCGAAGAATAGAAAATCAGCCCCATCCATAGTAATACAGGAATCCAAAATAACCATTTACGATTCATTATCCAGAATTCTCCTCTCTTAATCTTTTAAGGGTACCAAAAAAAAGAAAAAATTTCACGCCAAAACATGACATTTGTACCCTATTTATAAAATGAAAGGAGGTGATACACATGGCAATTGAAACAATCGTAATGGATTTAACTTTACGTCTTGTCTTAAACAACGGATTAGATAAGAACGGCAAAACAGTTTTCAAGAGCAAACAATTTAAACGTGTTAAAACAAATGCGAGCTTAGATCAAGTACACAACGTAGCTCATGCTCTTGCTTCCTTACAAGCATCACCACTTCACGCTGTACAACTTGTAAGCACATCAGATCTTTCTAAACTATAAAGTAAAACTCGGATCAGTGGGGATTTTATTCATCCCCGCTGATTATTAGCCACAATTTAACCAGCAGACCCGAGTCCCGTAAATAGCGGGATAAATACAAAGGAGGGAATAACACATGCAAGTACTAGAGTTAATTTTCGCGAAAGAAGATGGAAAAACAGTCGTTTTTTCTATCGATACGCCCATCACACCAATCGATGCACAAGTCGTAAATCAAGTCATGGATACAATCCTTGCCTCATCTGTATTTTCATCCATTGATGAAAATACAAGAAAAAAGGGAGCTCGCCTTGTAGAAAAAAATGTATCTGAAGTTCCAATTACTCTATAAAATGAAAAAGACGAATCTGCATCATTTTGCAGATTCGTCTTTTTTCTTCGGCATTTCAATCGGAATAAAAATCTTTGAAAAACCGACGCATACGTACTTATAATGTTCTTCCCCTATATCAAACTCAGTCGTATATGTTGAGAAGAATATATAATCATTTCGCTTCGTATAATGATCAATTAATAACCCAACTTGTGGCTCAACATACTTTTTCGCTAACTTTTTACCGGCCGATGCCAAGTCGCCAAGGAGACCCTCTTCATTCTCTTTTTGAACTTCATCTAGCTTCTTACTCACATCATTACGCTTCATAAACTGCTTCGCTGCCCATTCTGTATATTCTCCTTTACTCGGATTACTGTTTGCTAAATATACTAGGAGAATGACAACTAAAGCCATAATAATATACTTTTTCTTCATACTATATCACCGCCTACTCTTTTCTATTTTCATATATATGTACAAGCGATGCAAATTAGAAAGACTATCAACTATTGATTGTAAACGAATAAACAAGATTTACAATACAAAACAAAATATTAACAATAAATTTACTTATTCCGTATATAATTATATTCGAAATATTAATTTTATAAGGGAGGACTTAAAATCATGAATGATGAAAATAACATTATTATTTCTAGTTCTACTATGATGCTTGTTCCATACAATCACCCTTATTACCGTACAAAAATTATTGACAGTAGCGGAAATGATCTTTGTTCCTGCCAAACCGCACTACAACTCATTAAGAAATCTTGCTTAACCCAGGTTCATTCTACTTATCAAGGTAGGCGTAATGCAGTCCAAACAAATTTTAGATTCAAACAAAACGTTCCAATTCCAATTAATCATCGGGAATACATTTGTACTTTTCCAACAGAATCTCCTTCATCTCCAAACTGTATATGGCTATTTTATAACCACATACATGATATAGAGTTTTGCCAAAAGATTAAAGAGGCTAAAATACATTTTTCAAATGGCACTACTACAACAATATCTATTAGTCCCCATAAATTGCAGCAACAATTATTAAAAGCTGGATACATACTATCTCGTATGAACATGCAAGATTCACTACAATTTAAAAACCCCTTGTTGCATTTACTACATTAAACTAACAAGTAGAATGGAAAGCAACATCTCTTGCCTTCCATTCTTATATTAATATTTATCCCCTTACACTATCTCGCATTTTCTCGAGTGCTTGCCGATACATCCATCTTACTTGATAATATGTCATTTCCGTCTCTAAAGCGATTTCCCCCATCGTCTTTCCTACAAAAAAGCGTTCAAAAATAATATACTTCTCCTTCTCATCTAGCACGCTCATAAAATCCTTCACCTTCATTTCAACATCTTCAAAATGAAAGATATCCTCATACTCTCCTACACATACACACCTTTCTTGCACTGTGAACTCTTTCTTCAATCTCTCTAATATATAACCTCGCACCGTTACAACTGCATATGCAGGGAAACACCCCTTCTTTGCATCAAACCTTTCATACGCATGCCAAAGACCAATTAAACCACATTGATAATACTCTTCATAATCTTTACGAATACCTAATTTCTTTATTTGATTTACAATCATCCCTTCATACAAAACAACTGCCTCTTTAAAAGTCGCTGGCTTCACACAGTACCCGTTTCTAAAAGGTATACCTTTCTAGTATTCCGCGGTACCTTCACAATATAAAAATAAAGAAAAGATTTCACTGTGAGTAATTTCAAATACTACCGACGGAATTTGAAATTACACTATGTAGTATTTGAAATTTTGTTGGCGGTATTTGAAGTAAGGGTAAAAATAAAAAAGGTGACTCCTTTGAAGAGTCACCTTTTCTATTTTATTTCCTTATTGGAACATACCTTGTAAAGCACCCATTCCGAGAGTTAAAACAAAGAAAACAATAGTAATAATTGTTGCCTGCTTTTTAGTTAAACCTGCTGTAATTTGAAGACCTAGCCATGTAACTGCATATCCCCAAATTGTAAACACTTCAAATTTACTTACAATACCTTTTACAACACCACTACTTGAAGTAAAAATCGGTTCTAGACCAGTGTACATTTCTTGACCCGATCCACCTAAGATATATGCTAAAATCGTATTTATTAATAAACCCAGTAATGAAATAACACTTGAATATACAGTAATCGCTAATAATTTTTTATAAGAAGTATCATTGCTTATAAACACCATTAACACTTTATACACCACAGCACTAAGTAGAAAGACGAATGCCATACTAATAGCAATTATCCCAAATCCCATACCATATGTCATTGCAGCTGAAACAGTAACACCTAATTCTTTATTAAGCTCAATTGCTTCAGGTGTTAGAGAATATACATAAGCAGCAAATCCACCAACAAGCCCAGCTATTAAAACGAGTAGCCAAAATGCACCCCAAACTGCATTACTCGTCTTCATTCTCTCAAATTGCTCACCTGGAGAAGTAATCATTCCTAATAATGATGGCTTCTTTGCACCTACATCTTGCGTATTAATATTTGCTTCCATTATAACGCCTCCTTCTATTTATATAACCCGTTCTAACGGGCGGTTCACTTCCTCGCAAGAGGCTACGAACCGCCCACTAGAACGGTAATGTGTAGTTCTACTACACTATTAATTACTCATAACGCAATGCTTCAATTGGATCTAATTTCGCAGCTTTGTTCGCTGGAATTAATCCGAAAATAATACCAAGTGTCATCGAGAACAGTACGCCTCCAACGACAACTTCCCATGAAACGAGTGGTGGCCATTTTGCGAATGTAGAAACGATATATGCTCCGCCATACCCAAGACCAATTCCGATCAAACCACCTAGAAGTGTTAACATAACTGCTTCAATTAAAAACTGTAATAAAATTTTACTACGCGTTGCTCCAAGTGCTTTACGTACACCAATTTCACGCGTACGCTCCGTTACAGATACAAGCATGATGTTCATAACACCAATTCCACCAACGACTAATGAAATACCAGCGATACCACCGATGATCATTGTCATAATACCGGTCATCTTCGAAATACCTTCTTGAATTTCTTTTAAATTCATAACTTCATATTTACCAGTTGCATCAGTTGGTTTACGACTATTTAAAACATCTGCAGCTTTTTTACCTGCTTTTTCTAGATTATCTACATTTTTTGCTTGAACAGAAATATTTTGAATTTCATCTTTTCCATACAGTGTCGGCCATAATGAAATTGGAACTAGCGCTTCTGATGGTCCCATTCCCATAAACTCATTATCTGATTTGTAGACACCAATAATTTGCATCGGTTGACCTTTCATTTCAATAATTTTACCGACTGGATTGGTATCCTTAAACACCTTTTCTTCCATTTGTTTACTAATCATAACAACGTTATTACCTTGATCCACATCTGATTCTTGTAAAGAACGTCCCTTTAACAACTTTACTTTATTTACTGCAAAGTACTCACTATCTAATCCAGTAATACTCACCATTTCTTTTTTATCTTCAATATCAAGTGGTTCCATGGTTGAATTTGTTGTTACCACATGTGCGATTTCTGGAATTTTTTTAATTTCAAAAATGTCTTCTTCAGTTATCTTCGGTGCTTCTACCATTCCCATACCGAAAGGATCGTTTATATCTGCACTATAATGAATCGGAACCGTTTGATTACCTGCCCCAACAAACTGCGATTTCAATGCAGCTTCCCCGCCTTGCCCAATCGCAACAACAGTAATAATTGAACCTACCCCGATAATAATACCGAGCATCGTAAGAGCTGAACGCAATTTATGAGCTAAAATAGAAGAGAGGGCAATTTTTATACTATCTAGTAAACTCATACCGCACACCTTCTATCTTCTGTAACTTTCCCGTCCCGCAGTACAATGCGGCGGGAAGAATACGCTGCTACTTCCTCTTCATGCGTAACCATAACAATCGTCGTGCCTTCTGCATTAAGCTTCGTGAAAATATCCATAACTTGCTCACCAGACTTCGTATCAAGTGCACCAGTCGGTTCATCGGCCATAATGAACGTTGGATTATTTGCAATCGCTCTTGCAATCGCTACACGCTGCTTCTGTCCACCTGATAACTCATTCGGTAAATGATGCACGCGATCTGCCAATCCAACTTTACCTAACGCCTCCAAAGCACGCTTGCGACGCTCCGCTTTCTTCACACCACCATATACGAGCGGAAGCTCAACATTTTCCACCGCGGAAAGACGAGGCAGTAAATTAAAGTGCTGGAATACAAATCCAATATATTCATTACGAATTAAAGCAAGCTTTGACTCGTCTGCTGTTAAGATATTCACGTCATTCAGCACATATTCGCCTTCTGTTGGACGGTCTAAACAACCGATAATATTCATAAGCGTTGACTTACCAGAACCGGATGGCCCCATAATAGAAACGAACTCACCGCTCTGAATCGTTAAACTAATACCATGCAAAATCGGCACCGCCAATTTTCCTTGATAATACGTTTTAGCAATATTATTTAACGTAATCATTTCTCTTTCACTTCCATTCCGTCATACACATCGTCGGAAGGATTTTTAACCACCTTTTGCCCCACTGTTACGCCTTCTACAACCTCTGTCCAGTCTCCATCAGTAGAACCTTTTTTCACATTTTGTTTACGAAGCTTCCCTTTTTCCTCAACATAAACAAATGCATCATCGCCTTTTTCTACAATGCTTTTACTTGGAACAGCAATCATCGTCTTATTCTCTAAGTTTACTTGCAGAGAAACGTGGTAACCTGGAGATAAACCGTCTTGGCTATCAAGGCTTGCTTTATATGTATACTGAGACATATTTTGAGTTGCTTCACCCACGCCGCCAGCTTGCGCCATCTCTGCGCTCGTTGGGAACTCACTTACCTCTGTAATCTTACCTGTCCACTTCTTCTTGCTATTTGCTTTTGCAGTTACAGTGAATGTTTGATCCTTTTGAATTTGTGACTTCTGAAGCTCAGTTAACGTACCTTGAACTTGGAATGGATCTTTAGAAGCTACTTGTAAAAACGCTTTTCCTTGACCACCTAACGCTTGAGATGAACTTTGTGCCGCATCTTTATCTAACTTTTGAACAACACCTGCGAAATTACTATAAATCGTAAGCTCTTTCTGCTTCTTACTTAACTCTTCTTTCTGCAACTTTCCTTTTTCTTTCTCAAGATCAGTTGTCTTTTGAGCAATTTCCAGCTCACTTACTTGTTCGTCCATCGGATCCGTTACTTCTTTCCCAGCTCCGCTATCTTTCGCCTTCTTAATTTCTTTCTTTAGCGAATCAATCTTCTTTTTCCCTTGATCATAACGCATATCCGCCATCTTCTGATCAAGCTCAGCTTGCTTCATTTGAAGATTAATCTCTTCATTGTCATAAGAGAATAACTTCGTACCTTTTTCTACCTCTTGTCCTTCTTTTACCTCAATATCTTTCACTTTCCCTTTGGCCGGATCTGCATAGAAGCTTTCAATATTACCAGGCTTCACCTGACCAGAAATTAACTTCGTATTATTCAGCTTACGCTCTGTCACTTTCTCAAAACTTACAGCATCAGCATTTGTTGATGCACCCTTCTTCTTCCCTTGCATAACAAAAATATTAATTGCCGCTACAATAACAATTAGTGCAATAACCCCAATAATAATCCATTTCTTCTTCTTGTTTGGAGTACGAACCGTATTTGGTAACATATTCTCGCTCCCTTTTATAACTTAATAGTTTAATATAAAAATTGTATAAAACTTTCTGAAAACAGATTACATATTATTACATTATTTTTACAAAGTTTTACACATCCATTTATATTGTAACAAAAATTCCAATGATTAGAAATATGACATTATATCTTTTAAGATAGATTTAAGGAAAGGAAAAAGGGCAATTTTAATTGAATGGAAGCCATTCTTTATTAACAAATTTCTTGCCAAGATGAATCATTAAAATCATTTTCCTAATTGCACCATCACTATTTTGTCATATATATTTGACATTTCATCTATTCAATTATAAAATGTCACATATAAATGACATTTCGGTACACGGGGTCTACAACCATCAATGGGAGGGTTATATTTGAATAACGTTAAACAATATCGAAAATCTGAAGGGCTATCGCAACTAGAGTTAGCTAAAAAAGTTAATGTGGCGAGACAGACAATAAATTTAATTGAAAACAATAAATATAACCCTTCTTTAGCCTTATGTATCGAATTAGCAAAAGCACTAAAAACAGATTTAAATAGTCTATTTTGGGAGGGAGATTAAATGATGAAAATTGAATGGAAAGAAAGAGTTTATAATAGTTTTGTTGGAACACTAAGTGAGAGAGATGAATATCAAAAACAAGAAATTAATAAAGAGTTATCTGTAGCTGGAATTGGTTTGTGGTGGTTAAATATGTTGGTAATGCTTATTATGTTACTTGTTGATACTATGAATCACACAATATCTATAGGGACAATATTTATTTTTCTATCTAATATGATTTACGCTAATTACTTAGCCTTTAAATTCAAGAAAAAAGGTTTAAGTGATACTGAATGTGCAACAAAAGAAGAATATTTACAACTCAAGAAAAAATTAAGAAAAGCTGGCTTAAAAGCAGGTGTGCTTTGGGGCTTTCAAATGTTTGTTTTTATGAATTATATCCTTCCCTATGTAGGCTCAGAAGAAATCTCTATTTCTTTATTTAAGGTTGTAATTTTCATCTGTGGCGGCGGATTTTTCGGTCTAACTATGTACGTAATTGGTTTATTAAATCTAAAAAAATTATATTAATTAACAAAAATCATTTATATATTAAACTGCAATTTTACATACTGTTTGTTTTTTCTAATATAAAAGCTATCCAATCACACACAATTGGATAGCTTTTTCAAACAAAATATTACGCTACTTTAGGATCTTTTCTCTCATGTCCACGTTGAACAATAAATAAGAAAATTGTTGATAAAACCGCACCTGTTAATAGTAAGATGAAACAACCATCCCAGCCAGAACGATCAACAATAACACCAATTGCTGCGTTAGCTACAAGACTTCCGCCTACATAACCGAATAAACCACACATACCAACTGTCGTACCTACTGCAAATTTCGGTACTAATTCCATCGCACTTAAACCAATTAAGAACTGTGGTACATAAATTAAACAACCGATAATAGAAACTGCAATACTTACAACAAGTACGCTAGTTGCTTGCCAATATATAAACGTACCAATAACAACGCCAACCATACTAATAATACATAATGGCATACGTTTTCCTTTAAATAATTTATCACTTAAAAAACCAACGATTAATGAACTTGGAATTGCCATACCTTCAAAGATTGCATATGCCGCATGCGCTTCTGCTTTTGAAAATCCTTTAACTGTCGTTAAATAAAGTGGTACCCAGTTAATAACACCGAAACGAATTAAATAAACAAAAGCATTCGCAATACATAAGAACCATACAAATTTATTTTTCACTACATACTTCATTAAAATTTCTTTTGGTGACATCTTGTTAGCATTATCTGCTTTTTCAAGATTTTCATAGTCATTACGATACTCATCAATTGGAGGAAGACCTTCAGATTCTGGTGTATCCTTCGCATTAATCCAAACAAGAACTGAAATTACCATTGCGATAATTGCAGGGAAAATAAACACGCCGCCTTGCCAATGGTTTTCACCAAAAATACCTACACCAATTCCGACAAGTGGTGGCACAAGCATTCCACCAACGTTATGTGAAATATTCCAAAGACCTGTTTTCGTACCACGTTCTTTCTTTGAGAACCATTTCGTCATAACAATACTACAAGGTGGTGCTCCCATACCTTGTACAATACCATTAACAACAAGTAATGTAACAATCATCCCAAATGATGATGCAAAGCCAAAACAAATATTTACAAGCCCTGATAAGAATAAACCGACTGCGATAAAGCGCTGGGCGAAAGCTTTATCTGATAAATTCCCCATAAAGAACTTACTAAATCCATAAACAATTGCCATTACTGAACCTAGTAGACCAATTTCAGCTGTACTAAAACCATATTCTTGTACTAAGTACGTACTTGATAACGTAAAGTTACTACGAACTAAATAATAAGCAGCATATCCAACTGAAATCCCGATTAACACACGAATACGTAGTAATCGATATACACGGTCGATCATATCCGCTGGCAATCTTTCAATTGCAGGTGCTGGCTTGAGCCATTTAAACATATATTTTCGTCTCCTTTTCTCACTTCAGAGAGAGACGCTGTCTATTCCATATCTCGATTATCCCGCTATTTGATATATTTTGGTTCGTCCTTCTAACCGGCTGACCTTCTATTTCTTTCTCATTCTTCGCAAACATCGTTGGTACGCCAAACGACACTTTTTCTAAAATGTGACCCGCTTCTTCTGATAAACAATAATCAATAAATAAATCCGCAATAATACCACTCGGTGCACGTTTTAGTTTAGAAATCGCATTAACAGATAACCCTGTTTGCTGAGGTTCGTTACTTAAAATAGGAAAGCCTTGTTTTTGAAGCATTCTCTGATCTCCCATAAAGTTGATGCCTATCATATATTCACCACTCGCAACAAGTTCTGCTGGGATGTAACCATTCACTGTTACTTCTCCAACTTGTTCTGCCAGACTCTTCACATATTCCTTCGCTTCCTCTTCACCTAACGTATCAATAAGTGACTGGAAAAACGTATATGCTGTACCTGAAACATTTGGATCGGGCATGACAATCTTTCCTTTATATACTGGATTCAATAAATCTTTCCATCTTAATGGATACGAGAGACCGAGCGGCGCTATTTCCTCGTTCCACCGCTCTTTATTAATCGCAATTGCCAGCTTCTCCACTTCATAACCGTACCAATAACCATCTTTATCTTTAACAGTTTTTGAAATACGATTTGCATGTTGGCTTATCACAGGAATAGAAAGATTTTTTTGCTTCATCATTTGATGCGCATCTACTGTACCGCCAATAATAATATCCGCCTTCGGATTTCCAGCTTCTTCTTCCACTCTACGAAGAAGTTCTTCTGTTGAAAGACGAATAAATTCATACGTACATCCGCGTGGCTTACAAAATGATGAAAGTAACGCTTCACCAACTTCCTCACGAGCCGCTACATACGCAACAATATGACGATCATCCAAAATAGGGAGACCATTTTTACTATATTTAATAGAGGTTGTATCTCGAGAGCAACTAGACATCGCTCCTCCAATTACTAGCAAAAAGAAGAAAAAGGCTATCTTTCTCATGACGCATTCTCCTTTACGAATAACTCTGCTAGAGAGCCTTTCATATACATGACATTCCCGTTATTATCACCGAGATATTGCACAACAAAGTACGATGGATACACAGAAATCGTAAGAATATCTTCACGATCATTCTTTACACGCTTACCTGTTTTATAAGCTGTAATATAAGCAATCGGTTCATTCTGCGATTGTAATAACTTCTGAATTTCTCCGTAATCTGTAATTTGCTTTGCGTACCGAATAGAATCAAGTATGTGCGTAAGATTGATAGTACGTACCACATCGCCTTGACGTACTACGATATCCTTTGCCGAAGCAAAGAAATCACTAATACGCTCTGGCGTGTAATACAGGCTTAATAAATACGTTTGAAGTGCTGAAATCATCGGATCCATGCCATTCTTTCCGTATACATTTTCCCCATACTGGAACAAGTCACCTACTGCAAAAGTACGCTTATGTCCATTCAAGTACGTTACTTCTCCAGTAAATACTTGTTCTTGGCTCTTAACGTCCCCTGGTTCTATTCGAATTCGGTCAAAGAATGAAACAATCGTATGCAAACGAACTTCATCCGTTACAACGATTTCTCCCCACTTTTCATGTCTTACTTTCACTTCAATTGGAAGAGATTCATTCACCCTTTGTAAAACGGCTTGTTTATCATTTACAATGTTGATTCGATTATAGATTTGCTTCTCCATAACATAAAACAAAACAAGAGAAACAATCATACAAATGACAAACATAAGAATTTGAAATGATAGCCTTTTCATTTCTGCCTACCTCCAAGATAAAAAAACGTTGTTTCGAAAATACCGCATAATTGTTTCATAAATGTATCATTTAACCGCTTTCAAGTTTTTTATGTCTTCCATCCTTCTCGGAAGCAAAAATGTAATGAATATTGTAGTACCTATTTCTTCACTACTCTCAATCCGCATGCTTCCGCCCTGCTTATTCATAATCTCCTGACAAATATATAAACCATAACCATTCCCGTAACTAGAAGGAAGTGCCTTTCCTTTCGGAGACTCATTCCACTCTGCAAGCACCACTTCGTCTATACCGATCCCATCATCATGAACAAAAACCTTCGCCTCATGCTCATTTACAATTACATTCATACGAATGTGCGAAGCATCACTATACTTAATTGCATTATCAAGCACATTTAAGAAAATTTGCTTCGTCTTATCAAAATCCGCAACAACATGTACATCCGTTAACTCATTTATCACTTCAATTTCAAACTGATTTAGGCGAGGTTTCACAATTGAAACGGCTTCTTCTGCCAATTCCTTTATGTTCACAACTGTAGGTGACACTTCAAACGTACTCGTCCCATATTTCGAAGACTTAAGCAGTTCCTCTACAAGTGATAATAAACGCTCACTTTCCACAGCCACATAACGAAGACTTTCCTGTACATCTTCTTTCGACTGTAACTTCGGAATTAAATCAACATAACCGATAATTGCCGTTAGCGGTGTTTTTAATTCATGCGTAATGCGGTCTAGGAAATCTTTCTGCTTCTCTTTCTCCTCCTGCAATTGCTTAATATGCAGCTCAATTCCATCAGCCATCGCGTTAAAAGATGCTGAAAGCTGAGCGATTTCCACGTACTCATTTAACTCAATCTTACTCTTATAATCACCATTCGCAAGCCGCTGTGCCATTTGTCTCAACTGATCAATTGGTTTATGAAGAGACTTCGCCAAACGAATCGCAAAGAAAATACCGGTTGCTACTAGGCAAAGAGATGTCATTAAGAACGTCCAGCTCACATTCGTTAAAACTTCCTTCTCACCCGTTAACTCATTTATAAAACGAATACTTCCAATGACATCGTTTCCATAATAAACCGGGCTTGAAAACAAAAGAATAGGAGCTGGATCCGCCTCCTCAAAAACGTAAGACTTCTTTCCCTTCAAGGAACTCTCAATGTCGATGTTACGGTGAAGCAATGCTCCTTTTTCTGTATCTGCAACAACATCGCCATTCTTCCCGATCATCTGCACACGGACATCCATACGCTTCGCTAAATACGACGCAATTAAAAGTGAATTAGGACCAAGCGTATCCACTTCTGCTTCCTTCTCTAAATAATTCATCGTATAAATTTGTGCTTCTACACTTAACTTTTCTAAAGAATCTGCTGCGTTATGATACATATTCTTTTCTAACGTAATATAAACAACTGCATATAAAAGAACAAAAATCGGAATTAACAGCCCAACTATTCCAAACACCATATTTCGCTTTAAAGACATACCATCACCACTCAACAATCCAGTTTATAGCCAACGCCATAAATTGTCTTAATATATTCTCCGCTCGTACCAAGCTTCTTTCGAAGTCTCTGCACCATAATATCAACTGCTCTCGTATTTCCGATATACTCAAACCCCCATACTTTCTCAAGTAACTCATCCCTCATAAACACACGCTGCGGATTTGAAACAAATAACTGACATAAATTAAACTCTCGGTACGTTAACTGAATCTCTTGTCCACTCACATGTACCTTTCTTTCCTTAGGACAAATCACTATCTCTCCAGCCTCAATTACTTCATGACTTACAGCGGTCTCCGTCTTCTTTACACGCCGCGCCATATTCTTAACCCGAAGAATAAGCTCCGCATAATTAAACGGCTTCGTCACATAATCATCAGCACCAAGCTGCAAGCCAAGCAACTTATCATTCATCTGACTCTTTGCCGTTAACATAAGCACCGGAATATCCCTATCCCTCTCACGGAACAAACGAAGCAACTCATACCCATCCGTATCCGGAAGCATAACATCCAAAATCAATACATCCGGCCCTTCATTCCATCGCTCTAAAGCTTCTCTCCCATCAGCCGCTGCCAATACTTCATAACCTTCCATCTCCAACTGCATCCGAATCAAATTACGAATACTCGATTCATCATCAACCACAAGTATTTTCATTACTCTCCTCCTTCCATCATGTATTATAGTACAGTTTAGTATAGCAAAAATCCTATAAAAAAAGAGAGGGTATTGTCGAACATATTTTGTCGACGATACCCTCTACCCTTTTATTATTTAGCTACAAAATAATCCGTTACATATTGTGCCCAAACTTCATGACCTTTAGCAGTTGGGAAACCAAATTCTTCTTTTAAATATGGTAGGATAGCCTTTGTCGATGCATCCGGCCATGCTCCCCAATGATCAATGTATGTATAATTATTTTGCGTCGCAAATTGTTTTAATGCTTCAATCGCTTTCGGATAATTTTTCGCACCATACACTGGATTTGATGGCTGAATCATAATCGTAGCGCCCTTTGCACTAGTAGAAAGTGCTTGAACAAACTTCTGTGTACTCGCAACAGAATTCCCATTACCAGTTTTACCGTTATCAGTAATAAATGGTGGCTCAAATAAAATCACATCTGGATTCTCTTTCGCAATCTCTTTATCACGCTTATTCGCGATTAACTCTTCTGTACTTTCACCCTTATATTCCTTTACAGTCACATTCCATAAACCTTTACCATAAGCAGTTTCTAAATTAGTCGTTAACTTAGCTGCCCAAGCACCTTTTTCAGATGAAGAAGCTTCATCACCAACAATAACAAGATTTACTGCCTTTTTATCCTCAGCAGCTTTCTTTAACTTCTCTTTCACTGCATCTGGCAAGTTCTTCGCGTATGCTTCATTAAAAGATGACTTCGCATCTTGTTTTTTCTCTTCCTTTTTCTCTTCTTTCTTTGCTCCGATATCTTTCACTTCAGCCTTTGTTTTCGTTACTTCACTCGTTTGTCCTGTTGCATTCGCAATCTTCTTATTCCAGTACAATTTACCGCTCACAATCGAAGCAACAAACAATACAAAAACAACAAGGACAAGCACTGCTTTCTTATTCATCGATTCACCTCATCTATTAATCTCACAATATATAATACTAATATAAATTCATGCAAAAATAAACCCAACTCCTTCCAAAGGAGTTGGGTTATTACATACTACTTAGTCACTTCAAGATGTGCTCTTAATTTATTCGTTAAATCTTGTTTTGCAGCATCTGGAACATAGTAGTACCAAATACCATCAGCAGCTTTGTGGCCGTCACCTGGGATTTGAATATCTTCACTATTCTGCAGACAATCTTTATAATTCTTTTGCATATCAAACATTTGATCTTGCGTTAAGTTTGTCTTCACATTCTTTTGAATTGCTGTTAATACATCACCATAACTTGTTAAAGAAGAGAAACTTGCGCCTTTCTTAATAACAGCTTGCATCACTTGACGTTGACGCATTTGACGACCGAAGTCACCTCGTGGGTCTGCTTTACGCATACGTGTGAATGCTAGAGCTTGGTCACCCGTTAAGTGAATATTCCCTTTCTGGAAGTGTTTCCCTTCCAGGGAGAATTCTAAATCATTATTAACATCGACCCCGCCTACTGCATCTACAATATCTTTAAATCCTTCCATGTTTACTTCAATATAGTAATTGATTGGAACATTTAAGAATTTTTCTACTGTCGCTACAGACATGTCTACGCCACCAAATGCATACGCATGATTAATTTTATCACTTTTACCTTTTCCAACAATTTCTGTATATGTATCACGAGGAATACTTACTGTTTTCATTGAATTGTTTTTAGGGTTTAATGTAATGACCATTAAAGAATCTGAACGTCCTTTATCTCCACCACGCTCATCTGCACCTAATAGTAAAATTGAAACAGGTTCAGATTTATTGATTTTTTCTTCTTGTTTATTACTTTGATCACGTTTTAATGGTTTATGAACTTCATCTAATGTTTTTGAAACAGAAGAATATATATTATAAGCGTAAGCTCCTCCACCTATAATTAATACTCCTATGATTCCTAATATCCAAAATAAGATTTTCTTTTTCATGCTTTTAACCTTCTTTCTTCAGGTACCGCTATCAAATTATTATGACTACAAAATATAAAATACATTATACATCTAATTCAATTTTTAAGCCAAACTATATTGATAACTCAATGAAAGTTTTAGCACCTATAACCTATTCTCTAGTTACTAACTTTCTGATATCCAGTCTTATTTTCAGACTGCCATCTCCAAGAATCTGCACACATTTCTTCTAATCCGCGTTTTGCCTCCCAGCCTAATTCACGCTTTGCTTTCGATGCATCAGCAAAACATACTGCCACATCACCTGGGCGACGCTCTGTAATTTTATGAGGGACTTTCTTGCCCGAAACTTTTTCAAACGCTTCAACCATCTCTAGTACACTATAGCCCATGCCTGTGCCCAGGTTATAAGCATCTACTCCTGTTGTACTCAGTACTTTCTCAAGCGCCTTTACGTGACCATTTGCTAAGTCCACAACATGGATGTAATCACGGACTCCTGTTCCATCTCTCGTTGGATAGTCATTTCCGAATACACTTAATTCTTTTAACTTACCTACTGCTACTTGCGTTACATATGGCATTAAATTATTTGGGATTCCATTTGGATCTTCTCCGATACGCCCACTTTCGTGTGCACCAAATGGATTGAAATAGCGAAGTAATGCGATACTCCATTCTGCATCTGCAAATGC
>NZ_FNUW01000056.1:0-11848 GCF_900108285.1 Bacillus sp. ok061
GATACAACAGTCGAGACAATCCGCTCCATTTTACAAGATACGGTTAAACGTCAGTTAATTGCTGATAAACCAGTGGTATCTATGCTTTCCGGAGGTTTAGATTCCAGTGGTTTAACAGGTTTAGCAGGAAATGAATTTGGGAATAAAGGGGAACGTCTTCATACATATTCCCTGAATTTCATCAATGATGAAAAAGACTTTGAGCAAGACTTCCTTCGTTTTGATCGTGATGAACCTTGGGTGAAACGTGTGGCTGAATATGTAGGAACAAAGCATCATTCTATAGAGTTAGGATCAGATAGTTTAATAGAGTATTTATTAACTCCAATGCGAGCGCGTGATCTACCTGGAGTTGGAGAACTAGAAACGTCTCTTTATTTGCTATTTAAGGAAATGAAAAAAGACGCAACAGTTGCACTTTCAGGCGAATCCGCAGATGAAGTATTCTCAGGATATCCATGGTTCCATCAAGAGAAGTTTCTAGATGCAGAGATATTCCCTTGGAGTGTTAATTTATGGTATAGTACAGAAATTCTATCAGAAGATTTTAAAGCGAAGATTAGCCCTGAAAAATATCAAAAACAAAAATTTGAAGATGCAGTTGCTGAGGTGCCCTTCTTAGAAGGTGAAAGTGATCTGCAAATGAAGCAGCGTCAAATGTCTTACATGTTTATTACACGTTTCTTGCCATTTATGCTAGAACGAAAAGATCGCACAAGTATGATGAATGGCTTTGAAGTACGAGTTCCATTTTGCGATTACCGGCTTGTAGAATACTTATGGAATGTCCCATTCGAAATGAAAAGCATAGACAATATTGAAAAAGGTATTTTACGTAGAGCTTTTGAAAATGTACTTCCAGAGGATGTACGTTATCGTAAAAAAAGTGCATATCCAAGCACTAAGGATGCCTCTTATCTACAAGGTATTAGTGATTGGATGTTACATGTGTTGAACAATCCTGAATCACCTATTTTGCCATTAATCAATGTAGAAAGAGTTCGTGCTATTGCAGAAGGAAAAGACGAAGTAATTTCAGGTAATGATGCAAGAGGTATAATAGATTATTTACTTCAAGTTAATAGTTGGCTTCAGGAATATAATATTAAATTAGTATGGTAGATGTAATTTTCAAATAAAGAGAATAGCTGAAACATTAACGACCTAAGTAAACCGCATTTCCAATGGATTAGATAGTTATCTAATAATTGGAGATGCGGTTTTATAAAAAATAATAATATGTTTATAAATGTAAAACCTACGGAAACTTTTCCTGTGGGTTTTTTAAGTAGTTTTTACGAAATTATGAGTGTTTTTTATTTTGTATTTCAATAAGTTCATCTTGTACCATTTTTATATAATATTCTTTTTCTGTTAGTTCAAATATAAATAATGCTTTTTTCCAGTTATAAACAACATCTTCTACATTGTGTTGTTTAATCTTTAATAAACACTGACCTTTTAAATAGAATAGTTCACCTAATAGGTATAAAGTATTTAGATTAATTGCTAATTTGATGCCCCTATCAATGTATTTTATTGCCTCTTCATGTTGATATGTGAAGTCTAAACATTTTGCTAAATTGAAAATGATTTTTAATTTAATTTCTTTATCTCTAGGAAGATCTAACTTATTAAAATTAGTTAAACATCTTTTTAATATCGTAATACTTTTTTCATATTCTTTGTTTTCTCCATGAAATATAGCCATTGTCTGCATAATATGTATTTCTCTTTCTGATAAAAAATCAAAATTGGTTAAAGTTAGTTTTAATGCATGATTTAAAAGAGTTAAAGCAGTTTTTGTTGATCTATTTACCTCAAATATAGCGATTGCTTCATGCCATATTAGAAATTGTTTCTCTTCTTTTGTTTGAAAATTATTTAAGTTTTTCTCTTTTTTTACTATTTCATAAAGTTCTTTATATTGTTTTTGCTTTAAGCAATCTTTTATTACGTATTTTACATTTTCTGCATATTTTAATCTTTTGTTTTGAGTTAGTGCAAATATATGATTCGGATCAATGCCAAGTCTTTCTGATAATTGATATAACAAAATGCTAGATGGATAAATCACACCTTTTTCAATCTTGCTAATTTGACTTTGTGAACATATTCCATGACATAATTCGGATTGTGATATATTTTTTTTAATTCTAAGATCTTTAATGGTAATACCCAAATCGTAAAATTCCATTTTCCCACCTACTATTTAGCACTGTATTAGTATAAGAGTTTTCTCTAACTTTTAATGTAATGTAAAATTAATATAGTTGCAATTGTTATTTGTTTTAAAGGACTGACCGTTTCCAGGGGATGGTGAGGCTTTTATTATGTACAAAAAAAAGACACCCTAAGGTGTCTTCCTCCGACTTGAACCACGTTCATTTAGTATAAACTTATCCGTATTATCCCTTTGTTATACGTGTAAACACATCCTATAAAACAGAATCGTCTATATACACCAGATTGTTAGTTCGCAAAGTACAAGAGATTTGAGATCAGTATTAGAGTGACGCCAGACCTTCTATAATGATTGATATGTTACGCCTTTCAAAAGAATCTGCTTTATAGAATGTATCTACATTTATTATTTTACTATATGTAATATTTATTTAGTGTAATTTTTACAGATATGTATAATTGCATAAATTTTATGAAAAAATCAGACTATAATTTGGATTGTGTAATAAAGATAAGGCCCACCTACGGAAATAGGTGGGTTTTTTGTTGGGTATTACTATCTCATTGCACACAAGGGAATTGCTATTAAAACCATAGCATATTTTTATAGCTCTTATATTGAGAAATAAAGAAAAGACACCCTAAGGTGCCTTTTCTAATAGTTTTTTAGCAGAAGCAACTGCATCCAATAATGATTAAAAGTATAAAGAGTACAACAAGTAAAGCAAAGCCTCCAGCAAAACCGCAGCCTTCGCCGCAACTACCGCCATATCCCATAATAATAGTTCCTCCTTTACATAAGAGGGGAAAACTAGGGGGTATTTCATGTGTTTTAATGGGTTCACTTTACCTTATGTTTTTGTGTATGACTTGAGCAGGTCCTTTTGAAAATAAGGGAAAGATAAATTAATTTGTTTCCCTTAAACGTTGATAAATTACACATTTCCTGAAAAAACTATTTAATTGTATATATAATATTATTAATTAGTATAATGTATTAATCCTAACTGAAGAGAGGATTAGCCATGCAATTAGTTTGTTTTAAAGTAGTAAATGGACAATACTTTTCAGTTTTAGAAGGTATCGAGATTCCAGCGCCAATTCCAGCGTTTGCTGCAGCTTTATTAATTGGTTTAGGAGTAATCCCGCTTTGTTCTTAATCTAAGGAATTCCAAACAGCTCTATCTTTCAATCGATAAACCCTTAAGTATATGAATGCTTGAGGGGTTTTTTTATAATAAAAAAAGAAAAGACGCCATAAGACGTCCCCACAATTAGGTAGATAAGACTTAAGTTTTCCAATCTAAAGAAATGTTGTATCAGTTCTTTGAAAGTATATCATAATATCCAGTTGATTTATTATGCGTTATTACATACTTCTCTCAAACCTTCTAGTTTTTATTTGATAAAATAGAATCCTAATATTACTAAAAATCAAATAAATATTTCTAAAAACCAAAAATATTTATAAGGGTAACAAAAGTGCTACATTTAGGGTGCAAATTATAAAAAATATTAAAGGGGGAATAAAGCGGTATTTAAAAAAACTATTATAAACAGTAAGCAGTTATACAGGTTATATGAACCTGTATTTTGTTAAAAAAGGATATTCATTTGATTGTATTTTCTTTGACTTGGACCACCTTAATTTTTATAAGATGAATGTTGGATGCAGATCCAATAGGGACATAATGAAAGGAAATAACAAAATCGCTTTAGGTATCCTATCATGCAGTAAAATCTTATTATTTAAATGAAATATTTTGCTAGATTCAAAGGATTGAAAAACGTATTTTAAATTGTAATACCTTTGCAGAGATAATAAAGGTATTTAATTAAAGCACCTGTTAGTTAAGATGAGCTTTTCATTAGGGTAAATTCTGTAATGTAATGATACGGGGGTATTTATCTATTAAGTTTTCAGAAGGATTTAAAATTGTATATCAAAAAAATATAAACGTATATTAAGAGAACTGAACTTGAAAGTACAACTATAAAGGTGCTGGGGTTACTGAGACATTTATAACCGAAAAAACAAACTAATTAAGAACAGTGCTATCAGATACTACAATTGTACTGGATATGTTGATTAATTTTCACTTGTAATAGCTTATAGTACTAGGGAATTTGTAGGGTTTTGATGTGCAGCTGCTTCTTCTCTGTATTAACTATTAAATCAACGGGCTCCTTACTGAAGTAATGAAGAATCATCATTTGTTTATTCTGATTTCTGGAAAAGTTTTAATAGATTCATGTTGAACAAACATACTTTTTAGAAAGAGGGGAGATTATTGATGGATAATCAATTACTATATCAACAGCAAAAAAGAGAAAAGGCACTTGTGATTGGAGCTGGTATTGCAGGCTTACTTACTGCACGCGTGCTTTCCAGTTATTTTGAGACAGTGATAGTTGTTGAAAAAGATGAGTTACCTCAAAAATCATCTGAACGTCCAGGTACACCCCAAGACTTTCATCCTCATCGTGTATTACCACGTGGAGAAATAATTATGAACCGTTTCTTTCCTGGATATGTTGATGATTTATTAAATTTAGGGGCCCATAATGTCAAGAATGATAAAATGATTCGATTTTCTCCGTATGGGGCACTGGAACTAGTTATAGAACGAAAAGGTGCAGCAAGCAGTCGAGCATTGTTAGAATGGACAATCCGCCAACGTGTCCAAGAAATTCCTAATGTACATTTTTATTCAAATCAAGCGGTGACAGGCCTTTTAGCTTCGTCTGATCACAAGCGTGTTATTGGAATTAATATTCAAGAACGAGACGAATTAAAAACAAAGCGAACTGTGTTAACCGATTTGGTAGTTGACACATGTGGTCGTCAATCTAAACTCAATAAATGGCTTACATCTATGGGATATGATGTTCCAGAACCAGAACGTTTAAAGGTGAATTTTGGATATAGCACGAGATATTATAAAGTACCTTCACATATCAAAGAGAAATTGAGTGCAATTTCTGAAGGAGATCCTGCTAAAAAAGTTGGTGCTGTAGGGTTATTATATATTGAAGATAACATAGCTCAAGCGCTACTATTTGTTGCTGGAGGTACGCACTATCCACCAACCAATTCAAAAGAATATGAAAAAGAGCTGGATTCATTAGTTACCCCTATGATGAGGGAGTTAATTAAAGAGTTAGAACCAATTAGTGTCCCAAGAGGATTTAGAGCACATGAGTCAACTCGTCAACATTTTGAACAAATGGAAAATTGGCCATCTGGATTATTAGTGTTAGGCGATGCTTTTTGTAACTTTGATCCCATTTATGGGCAAGGAATGACCGTAGCCGCCATTGAAGCTGAAATGTTAGATACTTGTTTAAAAGAACATTCTACTCATAAACCTGGATTCGAACGCAAGGTGCTGAAACGTATGCAACAAGCTATTGAGCCGGCATGGTGGCTGAGTTCAATTGCAGATTTACGTTGGAAAGGTGTTGAACATGTAGGAGCCGTTCCACTAAAAGGTGTGAAATTTGCACAGAAATATTTTGATGTATATCTTAAACAAGCTATAAAGCAAGCAAATGAGGGTAATTCATCCATGCTCCAAAAATATATAATGATGAATGGGCTAGTTCATTCGCCTCATGAAATCATTAACTCAGATATGTTAAGGATGTTAATCAATGGAGATGAGTCTTCAGAAGAGAATGAACTTTTGAACGAACTTGGAGAAGTAGATAAGAGATCACTGCAAGAAAGAATACATGAATTAATCCCTTCCTTTACATTAGCTTTTGAGAATAGTATTCCAAATCTGTTCTCATCCATTTCAATTTCTAATGCCAAATGAATAAAAGAAACATTGCTCTAATTAAGGCAATGTTTCTTTTATTAGATAAGCAGTATTTAATCAACTACTTTTTCAATTGTTGGCATTATAGCGATTGGTGGTAAAGAGTAAGTCCAAGCAGCAGCGTATACGTTTAATTTTTCACCTAATTTGTAGTTTTCACCATTGGATACAGGTACTCTTAAAATTTTATTTTGGGAAACTAGCTCCCACCAATTATTCTGATAATAAAGTGCTTCTTCTTTCGTAAAAGTATCAGCAACAATTAAGTAATTATCGTCTGCTGAAATAACATAGCCCGTGAAAGGTATTTGTATTCGTACCTGTTCCTCCTTAATTGGAGAAGTGTTATTGGCAGTATCCGCAGAAGCAGGTGTTAAGCCAAAAGTAAATCCGCACCCCAATGTTAATGTTGTAATTACTGTTAATAATTTTTGTTTTTTTGAAAACATAATAGAAAGCCTCCTTAAATTTTATTACCACACCAACACCTTTCTATTCATTTAGATATAAAGCCTTTTTGTATTCAAATATTTAACAATTTTGTCATAAATAAAACAAATTTGTATGTGATATGTATTTTTTTAGAGTGATTTATGATATAATTCACTAGGTAAAGTATTTTCGTGGTTCATCTTTATATAGTTTTTTACCCTACTTACTCTGTAAAATATTATTGGTGAAGAGAGAATGTTTTCTCTCTTCTTTTTTTATTTGACGTTAATAATATCGATAATAAAGGATGTTTAATATTTTTAGGCTACTTTGTTGTTGGTAATGAGTTTTGGTACTTATAATAAAATATGGTTTGATTAAAAGATTTAGTCTTGCCGTACAGAATTTGCAAAATGTTGGTGTTCCGTCTTTATTTACATCAAATGTTAAATGTATTCCAATTTTAAATGAATTCAACATAATATTTTGTATCTATAATCCCAAAGGAAACTTTACATGGAAATGAAATTTTTCCTGCAGAAGCAGCCTGCATACAAGAAATTACCCAAGATTCCAATTCTAAAGGCAAGCGGTATACTTGAATATTACCATCACTGTTTTTTACAGTTACAATCGGTGCATTTACTCTGGTTGTAGCAAAATCGTCCGTTGTTATCATTCTTACTGCATTATTAGTGTGAAAACCAGTGTTTATAACTTCATAAATCTGTCCATCTTTCTCTTTAATAACCATAGGTATATTTAAATAGGGATAGTTTTTAATATCATTATGAATAATTGCTCCTACTGCATTCTTTCTTATTTGAGCCTCTTGCATTCTTTTATGCTCCTTTATAATGATTTAAACATGTTTACGTAAATTTATTCTATTTAACATCTATTATATTAGAAAATTGTAGTTTCATCTTATTATAAAAAGCATCCGTACATATAACAGCGCTATTTGAAGGGTCAATATCAACAACGGTAATATAACTAGTGAGTAAATAACCATCCTCATAATATGTAATCATTATTTCTTCTTCAGATACTAAGGAACATAATAGCATGTTTTCAATTCGTTCTTTTTCCTCAGTTGTTAAGATCGGACGGGTTACTTTGTTTTGTTCCTTAATCATTTCACGTATCCCATCAAATTGAGATGTTAATGCAGCGAACGGAGTCCACTTGACCATTTTTCTTCCTTTTGGCATATTAGCGTTATTCATGATTTGTGTCCCCCTATTAGTGTATTTCTGTATCTAGCTGTGGCGCTATGCGTGTAGGAAATTCCCCGTAATATACTGTTCTTCCCAAACCTTGTGCGTATTTCATCCATTACTTTTGTTAATTTTACTTCTTGTTCTCGCTGCGTTATGTTATCAAAAAGAGAAATTTGTTCTTCTCCTTCTTGAAGGAGGTTTGTTAAGGATATGTTTATGCTGCGAATGGGCTCTCCGGTATATTGTTGATGTAAAAAGTATGTACAGATCTTATAAATATCCATTGTTAGGTTAGTTGGACGACTTAAAGTATGTGTTTTTCTAAAACCACCGTTATAACTCTTGCTATAACCAACAGAAAATTGAACAGTTTGAGCAAGTTTATTTTGTCTTCTAAGCCGATAACAAACTTCTTCAATATGTTCCAGTAGAATAATCGGAAATTCTTCTATTGTGTAATCGCGCATGAGTATTTGGCTTTTTCCAACAGAAGTTGTGGCAGGAACATATTTTTCTGAAATGCGACTAAAGTCAATTCCATGGCTATGTAAATGTAATTCTTCTCCAATTTTTCCGAAGTTCTGTTTTAAGTATTTAAGAGGATAATTTGCTAAATCTCCAATAGAGTGTATTCCCTTTCTATTTAATTTCTCTTCTGTTTTATAGGATATGCCCCAAAATTTATTTAGTGGACGTATGCTCCATAATTTTGTTGGGACATCTTCATATTTCCAATAAGCAATGCCATTTTTATTCTTCTTGGCTTCAATATCTAAAGCTATTTTGCTCATTAAAGGGTTAGGGCCAATTCCTATTGTGCATTCGATCCGTGTTTTTGCATATATTTCACGTTTAAATGTCAACGCAAATTCATAGGGATTGTTAGCAAACAAATGAATACTATCCGTAATATCCATGAAGAACTCGTCGATGGAATATTGGTGAAAATCCTCAATAGGAACGTACTGCAAAGCTAACTTTGTTATGTAATTAGAGCATTTAATGTATGTACCCATAATCGGATTTACAACAAGAATGTCTTTTCTGCGAGGAATCTCGTATAATCTTGCCATCTTCTTTACACCCAATGCTTGTAATGGTGGAGTGGCAGCTAGAACGATTGAACCATTTCTATTTACATCACCGACTACTGCCAATTTTGTATACATAGGATCTAACCCCATTTTGATGCAACTTACAGAAGCGTAAAAGCTACGTAAATCAACACATAAGATGATTCTATTCGGTAAGATAGAATAGTCATACACTTTTATTCCTCCCTAAATCAAAAGAACGTTTGTTCTCATTATATACGAACTTGTGTTCTTTTATAAAGAGGTTTTGTTTAAAAATAATTTTTTTCAGATAATCTCTTTGTGGGAGCAGCGTTCTAACAACAATCAGTAATAGGGGGCGTGACATATGTCCATCAAGCTAAAATTTTAACATACCCAAAAAAAGAAAATTTTTATTTCTTTACACCAATTTATGAGAAATCATTTTTTCGTTTTTAGGATAATGAATTCCTTAACTTGATGGCAATGACCTCACATTAAAGTGTATGGTCTATTTCTAGTTATTAATATATTAAATTTAATAAATATAAATTAAAGCATAGGTGTATGATAAACGTATGTAATATCCTTCATCCTGTCCATAAATGTGCCCTGGATTTATTAGTATTTTTTTGCTAAAACTATACTAAATAAAGGCCGCAATAAAATTAAAGGTAAAACAAACGGAATATTCAGAATTGTATATATCAACTTATTTAAAGGTTAATCTAATGTAATACCATGATACCATGGTTTTATATTAGATATAGATAATTTTGGAAAAGGGGAAGATTCTATGAATGTTCAACTAGAAAATGAACAAATAACAAAATTATTAAACGACTGGTATCAATCCATGTTAAAACAACAATTAGTTAAAGCAAAACAATTAAAAGAGTATATAGACAATGAAATTAACAATGTCAAAGAAAATCAAAGCGTACTCTTATATTATTCTTTATTAGATTTTAGATACAAAGCATTAACAGATTGGATAAGTATTAACGAAAGCAGTTTTGATGAAATGGATAATTTCACAACTCCAGCAGATGACTTTCTAGCTTATTATTATCACTTCTTTAAAGCATTCCATTCTACTTTAACATCCAATTACACTGAAGCAAGTGAACACTATGAAAAAGCTAAAGAACTATTAATACACATTCCTGATCCAATAGAACATGCTGAATTTAATTATCGAATGGGATATTTTTATTATCAAATCTATAAACAAGTAATAGCTCTTGATTATATAAAATTAGCTAAAGAAGAATTTTTAAAACATGAAGGTTATGAAATAAATGTAGCACTATGTGACAATTTTATAGGTCTGTGTTGTATTGATTTAAAACATTTCGAATTAGCTGAGGAGTCATTTAATAAGGCACTAGACACATTCCAAAAAAATAACCATAAAAATTCTATCCTTATGGTAAGACATAATTTAGCTTGGTTATATTCAAAACAAAATTTATCTAAACTCGCGATTCGTCATGTATCTGAAGTAACAAAGAACAATCCAAACCATTTCAAAGCATTTTTCGTAGAAGCATATGAATACTATAAGATAAATGACCATAATTACAGCGATCAACTAATTCAAAAAGGATTAAAACTTAGTAACGATTTTAACAATCAAGAATTCCAACATCGTTTTAAAATTTTAAAAGCCCTCAACAATAATGTTCCTACATTAACTTTAGAAATATTTATTTCAGAAGGTATTACTTATTTCAAACAAGAAAAACTATGGGAATGCGTAAAAGAATATGCTGATATCTTAGCTCTAAAGTTTTATGAAGAAAATAACCATAACAAAGCAAGTCAATATTTTTACATGAGCAATACAGCTCAAAAAAATGAATTAGAAAAAGGAGCGTTAAAATAATGAAAAAAATCTATCTAACTATACTTGGAATATCTTTAATTAGTATCCTATCGTTAGGGTTAAACGACTCTTTTAAAAATCAAGCTGTAAATATAGGAGACGGTGGAGGTGCACCAGCAAGACCAGATTATTTATTACAAACACACGCTGACTTATAAGAAAAAAACACCTTCATTCTTGAAGGTGTTTTTTTATAATTTGATTTTTAAATAAATGAAAAATGGAATATATCAAAGCTCTCTAAGTTAACAACATATTACAATCATTATAAAAATATTAAAAATTTTAATTTTTTGTTCTATTATGGAAATGGTGAAAATGTAGGGGCTTTAGACCTAAATTCAAAAGATGGAAAACTTAATCAGATGAAATTATTCACTGATGGAAAAAGTGAATCAATCTTAAAAGAAAACAATGCAAAAGCAGGTTACTGGGAAGATGTTCAACGTTGTATTAAAAACAACTGGAAAACTATGCCTCAATGGGCTAAATGGGCTTACGAAGGTGCATGTGGTGGTTGTCTTGGATGTCTAGCTGGTTACGCAATTGGTTGCGCTGCTAGTCAAATATAAAAAGAAGGGTGTGATTCCTCAAATGGAAATGTCTAAAGGAATACTGTTTTATAGACTAACATTGATTATTGCTTGTTTGGCAGTAGTTGCCTTCACATATCCATCTGAATTCTCTAAATTCGCATTAATCGCAGGTATTGTTGGTATTTTTATCATTTTAGCCAAGAAGACTCCTTCCTCAAGGAGCGTGAAGGGTCACAGTTCAGTGAGTAGGTGGGAGATGAATTGGGTTCGAACAAGGGATGGCAGGAAGCCATCTTAATTGTTCGACATATAGAAAGTGTTACTCCACTACCTATCGAATATACGTTTGGTGTATAATAGTCATATACCGAAATGGAGGTGAA
The DNA here is from genome assembly GCF_900108285.1 of Bacillus sp. ok061. Classification (NCBI taxonomy): domain Bacteria; kingdom Bacillati; phylum Bacillota; class Bacilli; order Caryophanales; family Bacillaceae; genus Bacillus; species Bacillus sp. ok061. Next base: position 11,526 of record NZ_FNUW01000056.1, read on the forward strand.
TCAAATAATGATGAATAAAGCCTATAAGTTTCGTATCTATCCAAATCAGGCACAAGCAATTCTAATCAACAAAACGATTGGATGTTCTCGCTTTGTATTCAATCATTTCCTATCCTTATGGGATCAAGCATACAAAGAGACAGGAAAAGGCTTGACCTATGGTACATGCTCTGCCAAACTACCTGCCATGAAGAAAGAGCTTGTTTGGCTAAAAGAAGTGGATAGTATTGCGATTCAGTCGTCTGTTCGCAACCTTGCGGATGCTTATACACGCTTTTTCAAAAAACAAAACAGCGCACCGCGCTTTAAATCTAAGAAGAACA
>NZ_FNUW01000008.1:0-217182 GCF_900108285.1 Bacillus sp. ok061
ACAAACTAACAGTTACAGGGAAAAAGTTGTACAAAGTACGCTGTTCAACTATAGAGCGAAGCTTTGCGGATGCCAAAGAACTACATGGCTATCGATATGCTCGATTTCGGGGGCTGAAGTCTGTCCAAATGCAGGCTTATCTCACCGCAACTTGTCAAAACATGAAAAAAATAGCCCTCCATCTGACCAAAAAAGGTCTGGTGGAGGGCTATTTTTTTGAAACTCTATTATTTTATGTTGTTTTTATTCGCTAAAATCAAAATGATTCCAGAGTGTGGGGAACCCTAAAGGGTTTCCCAACACTCTGAAAAAGGAGTGAGCTTAAGCTCACTCCTTTTCTTTAAATAATTGTAAATTTACGGATGTTCCGGATTGGATTTTGTTGATTAGATCCATCATTGAAATAGAGATGAACAGGTCCGTCTTCTTTTAATGGTTTTCCTTCTTTTGAAAAGCCTAGTATAGCATTTTTGACAGTTTCTAATGGAAGTGTCATTGTATGATCTACCGTTTCAATTTCAACTTGCGTAGCGTCCTCTAAAATTTCAGCGTTAGCAAGGAATGGATGAAATGGTATACCAAATGTTCCAGTAATCAGCTGTTCTTTTTTATATTTCTTCACACTTTGTTGTATTGGAGGAAAAGCGGCACCATCACGGATTTCGCGATCCCAATGTTCTGAAGTGTTTTTTAAATAAGTTTCTAGTTCAGACGTGTTTTCTCTAGTTTCATCAAAGTAAGTTGTCAAATCTACTTTTCGATCGTCAAAGATCCAAACAGTTGGATCAATAGTGATTGGAAAACGTACTTTTCCGTTAATAAATAAAATTTCGCTCATTGTTGTTCCCCCATTTGTGTTATACTCCCACTTTTCAGTATAATAGTATTAGACACTGTTGTCACAAAAAATGTTTCTATTGCAATTTATGAAAACTATCGCTAATATTAATAGATAGGATAGAGGAGAGTAGGACGGAAACGGAGGGAATCAATTTGGCGTCTGAGACAGTAGCAAATCATCAGGAAAAGGCACTAGCCCTTCTACAAGCGGATGCAGAGAAGATTTTAAGACTTATTAAGGTGCAAATGGACCATCTTACAATGCCGCAATGTCCATTATATGAAGAAGTGTTAGACACACAAATGTTTGGACTATCCCGCGAGGTCGATTTTGCAGTTCGCCTTGGTCTTATTGCAGAAGAACAAGGGAAAGCAATGTTAGGTGAGCTCGAACGTGAGTTATCTGCACTTCATGAAGCGTTTACAAACAAACAACAATAACGGGTTCAAATAAGGGGGCTCAAACTAAATTAGTTTGAGCTTTTTATTTGTATAATAAAGCAGGAAGAATCAATGTACATATGGAATACAACAATAATTAAATTGAAACAGAAAGAGGAAATGAAATGAAAAAAGTATGGAAATCAATGGATTATTCATTATTACTTCCTCTTGTTATCTTATGTGTGCTGGGAGTAATAATGGTATATAGTTCTAGTTCCATTGCTGCGATTTCGAGGCATAACTGGCCGGCAAATTACTTTTTTAAAAAACAATTAATAACTTTAGCTATTGGAACGGTATTGTTAGTAAGTGTAGCCTCGTTACCTTATAAGTTTTGGAGGAAACGAATAATTTTATCGGCGATGGGGCTAGGGAGTATTGCTTTACTAGCAGCAGCCTTGATTTTTGGTAAGGAAATAAATGGTGCAAAAGGTTGGATATTAGGTATACAGCCCGCTGAATTTGTTAAACTATCGATTATTATAATATTAGCTCGCTTTTTTGCAAGAAGACAAGAGACAAATACACCTGTTTTTAAAGGGTCGGGACTTACACTTGGTTTTGTTGGAATGGCAATGTTTTTAATTTTAAAGCAAAATGATTTAGGTACCGATTTGTTAATTGCAGGAACAGTAGGAATTATGTTTCTTTGTTCAGGAGTACGGATTAATTTATGGATTAAACGAATTGTTTTAACTTCTATAGTATGGATTCCAGCGCTATATTTTCTGGCTAATTATAAATTAAGTGGGTACCAAAAGGCCCGTTTTTCAGTTTTTCTTGATCCATTCAATGATCCTCAGAATGATGGATTCCAATTGGTAAATTCTTTTATTGGAATTGCTTCAGGAGGGCTAAACGGTCGAGGATTAGGAAATAGTGTGCAAAAATATGGATATTTACCAGAACCGCAAACAGATTTTATTATGGCTATTATATCTGAAGAGTTAGGTTTTATTGGTGTAGCTATTATTTTAATTTGCTTGCTACTTATTATTATTCGTTCATTCAGGATTGCTCAAAAATGTAAAGATCCGTTTGGAAGTTTAATTGCAATCGGAATTGCAAGTTTAATGGGAGTACAAACTTTTGTTAATGTTGGTGGTATGTCTGGATTAATACCGCTTACGGGAGTACCTTTACCGTTTATTAGTTATGGCGGGAGTTCCTTAATAGCTAATCTACTTGCGATGGGAATACTACTTAATATTGCTAGTCATGTAAAACGAGAAGAGAAACAGCAGAATGAGGGAATAAAAGAAAGAGAACAAAATGGACCACATCTTGTAGTTGTAAAATAAAAACACATTGTGCTTTAGAGCATGATGTGTTTTTATTTTTAAGTAGTTTTAAATGTGATGTATTAATTTCTCTTTTAGTTAAAAAATATATCACATTAGTTAAAATGTGATATACAATTAAGTTGTTAGAAAAGGAAGAGGTATGCTATACTATTTTTGTGAAACAAATTGAACAGAAAACTTATCATTTGTTAAAAAATAAGGTATGATGGATAAAAATAAAGTGAAGCTTTCTAAGTATAATATAATGTGGAAAGTGAAGAACTTCACGCTTTTTAAGGTGTGTATATATTTTATCTCTAGAGTGGTAGGAAAGTAGAGGGGGAAAATCATGACAAAGCTGCAACGTATTCAAAAAGTATTGGTAGCTAACCGTGGAGAGATTGCAATTCGTGTGTTTCGAGCTTGTTCGGAACTAGGATTAAAAACAGTTGCAATCTATTCTAAAGAGGATAGTGGTTCTTATCATCGCTATAAAGCCGATGAGTCCTATTTAGTTGGGGAAGGAAAAAAACCAATTGATGCTTATCTAGATATTGAAGGCATTATTGAGATTGCAAAAAGTAATCATGTAGATGCAATCCACCCTGGATATGGTTTCTTGTCAGAAAATATTCAATTCGCGAAACGTTGCGAAGAAGAAGGAATTATCTTTATCGGTCCGAAAAGTAAGCATTTAGATATGTTTGGAGATAAAGTGAAAGCAAGAACACAAGCGCAGCTAGCACAAATCCCAGTTATACCTGGTAGTGATGGTCCAGTAGATTCATTAGAAGAAGTCGAAAAATTTGCTGAAAAGTATGATTACCCGATTATTATTAAAGCGTCCCTTGGTGGTGGCGGTCGTGGTATGCGTATTGTGCGTACTAGTGAGGAATTAGGAGAATCATATAATCGAGCGAAATCAGAAGCGAAAGCAGCCTTTGGTAATGATGAAGTTTACGTCGAAAAATTCGTTGAAAAACCTAAACATATAGAAGTACAAATTTTAGCAGATGAAGAAGGCAATGTTGTTCATTTATACGAGCGTGACTGTTCTGTACAACGTCGTCATCAAAAAGTTGTAGAAATAGCACCGAGTGTATCACTTTCAGATGATTTGCGTCAGCGTATTTGTGATGCTGCTGTGAAGTTAACGAAAAATGTAAACTATTTAAATGCAGGAACAGTAGAATTCCTTGTAAAAGATGATGAGTTTTACTTCATTGAAGTAAATCCACGTGTTCAAGTAGAACATACGATTACAGAAATGATTACAGGAGTAGATATCGTTCAATCACAAATTTTAATAGCTGATGGACATTCATTACATAGCAAAATGGTAGGTGTGCCGAAGCAAGAGGAAGTAGTTGTGCATGGATTTGCAATTCAATCTCGTGTAACAACTGAAGATCCTCTAAATAATTTTATGCCGGATACAGGAAAAATTATGGCGTATCGATCAGGCGGTGGTTTTGGTGTGCGTCTTGATACAGGAAATAGCTTCCAAGGTGCAGTTATTACACCGTACTACGATTCTTTACTTGTAAAAGTTACAACTTGGGCACTTACTTTTGAGCAAGCAGCTGCAAAAATGGAACGTAACTTAAAAGAATTCCGTATTCGTGGTATTAAAACAAATATTCCATTCCTAGAGAATGTAGTAAAACATAAAAACTTTTTATCAGGAGAATATGATACTTCGTTTATTGATGTGTCACCTGAACTATTCTTGTTCCCAAAACGTAAAGACCGCGGAACGAAAATGTTAAATTATATTGGTTCAGTAACAGTAAATGGCTTCCCAGGAGTAGGGAAAAAAGAGAAACCAATTTTTCCAGATGCTCGTATACCGAATGTACTACACTCAGAGCCAATCCAAAATGGCACGAAACAAATTTTGGATGAGCGTGGAGCGGACGGATTAGTAAATTGGGTACAGGATCAAAAACGTGTACTTTTGACGGATACAACATTCCGTGATGCACATCAGTCATTACTTGCAACTCGTATTCGTACAAAAGATTTACATCAAATTGCAGAGCCAACAGCGAGAATGTTACCGAACCTATTCTCAGCGGAAATGTGGGGCGGTGCAACGTTTGATGTTGCGTATCGTTTCTTAAAAGAAGATCCATGGGAACGATTACTAGATCTTCGTGAAAAAATGCCGAACGTGTTATTCCAAATGTTACTTCGTTCTTCAAACGCAGTTGGATACAAAAACTATCCAGATAATTTAATCCAAAAATTTGTGGAATGTTCTGCTCAAGCTGGCATTGATGTATTCCGTATTTTTGATAGTTTAAATTGGGTAGAAGGCATGAGAGTTGCAATTGATGCTGTACGAGATACTGGTAAAATTGCAGAAGCAACAATGTGCTACACAGGAGATATTCATGATCCATTACGTAGTAAATATGATTTGAATTATTATAAAAACTTAGCAAAAGAGTTGGAAGCATCGGGAGCTCACATTTTAGGTATTAAAGATATGGCTGGCTTACTAAAACCAAACGCAGCATATGATTTAGTTTCAGCATTAAAAGAGACGGTATCAATTCCGATTCACCTGCATACGCACGATACGAGTGGAAATGGTATATTAACGTATACGAAGGCAATTGAAGCAGGTGTTGATATTGTCGATGTAGCGGTGAGTTCTATGGCTGGTCAAACGTCACAACCGAGTGCGAACACATTATTCTATGCACTAGGTGGAAATGAAAGACAACCAGATGTTAATATCGATTCTTTAGAAAAGCTATCTCATTATTGGGAAGATGTACGCAAATACTATGCACCGTTTGAAAGTGGTATGAATGCACCTCACACAGAGGTATATATGCATGAAATGCCAGGTGGACAGTATAGTAATCTTCAGCAACAAGCGAAGGCGGTTGGTTTAGGAGATCGCTTCGATGAAGTGAAAGTAATGTACCGTCGTGTGAATGACATGTTTGGAGATATTGTAAAAGTAACACCGTCATCAAAAGTTGTTGGCGATATGGCATTATTTATGGTTCAAAACCACCTGACAGAACAAGATGTTTTAGAGCGTGGACATGCTTTGGACTTCCCGGGATCTGTTGTTGAAATGTTCTCTGGTGATTTAGGTCAACCGTACGGTGGTTTCCCGAAAGAATTGCAAAAGATTATTTTAAAAGGGAAAGAGCCGTTAACAGTAAGACCAGGTGAACTACTAGAGCCAGTAGATTTCGACGCGTTAAAAGAAGAATTATTCCATAAACTTGGACGCGAAGTAACAATTTTTGATGTAGTTGCATATGCATTATATCCAAAAGTATTTATGGACTATGAAAAAGTTGCTGAGCTTTATGGAAATGTATCTGTACTTGATACACCGACGTTCTTCTATGGTATGAGACTCGGTGAAGAAATTGATGTGGAAATTGAACAAGGTAAGACATTGATGGTTAAACTTGTATCAATTGGAGAACCACAGCCGGATGGAAATCGTGTCCTTTACTTGGAATTTAATGGTCAACCACGTGAAATTGTCGTGAAAGACGAGAATGTGAAAGCAACAGTTGCACAACGTGTGAAAGGAAACCGTGAAAATCCAAATCACATTAGTGCAACAATGCCAGGAACGGTAATTAAAGTAGTTGTAAAAGAAGGCGATGAAGTGAAAAAAGGCGATTCTATGGCAATTACAGAGGCGATGAAAATGGAAACGACAGTTCAAGCGCCGTTCAATGGTAAAGTGAAAAAAGTATATGTTAACGATGGTGATGCAATTCAAACGGGTGATTTACTTATTGAATTAGATCACTAAAATAAAGAAAAGAGCTGTGTAAATACAGCTCTTTTCTTTATTGCAAAAAATCCCTTGCCGAATTGGCAAGGGATTTTAGTTTTAAATTATTTTGTTTGTTTAGAAGTTGATCCGGCTTCTTTTGCATTCACTTTACTTCTTGTTCCTAACATAACTAAATAGCATAGTACGGCAAACAAGCAAGAAATGAATAGAGAATGTAACAATGCCATCGCTAAACTAGCGTTTGTAAATACAACTAAAACTCCTACTACAGCTTGAAGTGTAACAAGGATAAATGAAATGATCCATCCCCAATATACTACAGGTTGCTGCTTGTAATGGCGAATAGCGAGAACCATCGCGTATAGTATCCAAGCGAAAATTAACATCGCTGCAACCCTATGGCCCATTTGAACCCATTCATGTAGTTGAGTTGGCATAGGTCTGTTTTTGCTACATAAAGGAAAATCTGGACAAGCTAAGCTAGCTCGTTCGTGACGTACTAAAGCACCTGTGTAGACGACGATATAACTGTAAATTGTTACACCATAAATATGAAATTTCATTTTTTTGTCCATAATAAGTGAACGTGCATCAAATTTTTGGTCAATTTCAAAGATAAGACACGTTAATAAAATGACAGAAGCAAATGAAATTAAGGAAATACCGAAATGGATAGCAAGTACAGCTGGCATTTGTCCCCAAACAACTGCTGCTGCTCCCATTAATGCTTGTGCAACTAAAAATACGAAGGATAAAATTGCTAACGTTTTTGTTTCACGCACATGTTTATAATATTTCCAGGACAAAATACAAAGGAGAGTGACAAGAATTCCAGCTGATCCTGATGTTAATCGGTGGCTAAGTTCAATAATAGTTTCCATTGATAAATTAGATGGAACAAATTCACCGTTACAAAGTGGCCATGATTTACCACAACCTTGACCAGAACCTGTTTTTGTAACTAAAGCGCCTCCTAATAAAACTATTAATAAATCAAGGCTTGTAATGACTGCTAACCATTTAATAAAGCGTTGCAATCTCTTTCACCATCTTTCTGCTATGAAGTTATTGCGAAATATTTTCATTCCATTATGTATAGAATAAAACGCGCTAGTTCCTATGATATATAAAAAATAATAAAATAGCAAAGAAATGGAGGAGGAAGACAAGGGAGAGAAAATAGGTGTGAAAACAGGGTTCGCAAGGAAAAATTTAGGTGAAAAATAGGCTATTTTGAAAAGAAATGGGGAGAATACGTGTTAAATAGGAGAAAATAGTTTATTATAGAATGTAACATCATGTTATGATAAGGACAAGTCAGAATGAAGTTTTTTATATTCGACACAAAAAGTTCATGTTTTCTTCACAAAATGTTCGGGAAATATGATTTAATATATTGGAGTATGGGCGTAGATTAGTAGTAGAATGGGTTAACAATGTTTCTACTGTAATAATATTGCTATATAGAAGCGAATTATTTCATTTGAAATAGGCGCAAAAAGAAAGATGAAAGTTTTAAGAGGGGGTTAGAGTGATGAACCATGCAACAAGTGAGCTGCATGATGAGTCCGCTGTTACAAGTGTACCGGAAACAACTCGGTTACAAGATTTATCAGCACTCGTTAAAATGGGGATTGTAAACTCAAATACACTTACTGTATTTACAGGATTTTGGTTGGCGTTACACTTTAATGGATTAAGTGTGATGGACAATCTGGATAAGCTATTTTTTACAATCGTTGGTTCTGGATTAATTATGGCGGGGGTATGTTGTTTAAATAACTACATCGATAGAGACATCGATCCGTTAATGGAAAGAACAAAGACTCGTCCAACGGTTACTGGAAAGTATAAACCAGGATTTGCACTTACATTTGGACTAGTTATATTACTTCTTGGATTTGTATTCTTATTATTAACAACACCAATGGCAGTTTTAATGGGATTTATTGGTGCTTTCACATATGTTGTCCTATATACTTTATGGACAAAGAGAAAGTATACACTAAATACTGTTGTAGGTAGTATATCTGGAGCAGTTCCACCTTTAATTGGATGGGCAGCAATCGATCCATCTTTAGGTCATCCAATTGCTTGGATGTTATTTTTAATTATGTTTATTTGGCAAATCCCACATTTCCTTGCATTAGCGATGAAACGTGTTGATGAATATCGAAATGCAGGAATTCCAATGCTTCCTGTAGTTCATGGATTTGAAATTACGAAACGCCAAATTATGATTTGGACAGTATGTTTATTACCACTACCATTTTATATGAGTGGACTAGGGATAACATTTATGGTAATTGCAACACTGCTTAACATCGGATGGATCGCTTTAGGATTTTATGGCTTCCGTAAGAAAGATGACATAAAATGGTCCGTGCAAATGTTTGTTTATTCCCTAAATTATTTAACAATCTTATTTGTATCAATGATTGTAGTTACATTCTTCTAAGACAACGACATAATTGGATTTCTTTACGTTGAGATTTACTTTACTTAACTATAAAGTACAATCTAATTCACAAGGAAAGTGGGGGTTGTTTGTATGAAGAAACAGTGGCGACTGCTTTCGTTCGTTTCACTGCTGGCTTTACTGTTAGGGGGATGCGGTAAAGCCTTTCAATCTACTTTAATTCCGCAAGGAGAAGTAGCAAAAATGCAATATGATTTACTTCTACTGGCGAGTGCAATCATGGTAGGAGTAGTACTAGTAGTTACTATTATTTTCTTGTATGTAATTGTGCGTTTCCGACAAAAGAAAGGTCAGGAAGATTATATTCCAGAGCAAGTTGAAGGGAATCACAAACTAGAAATTATATGGACAGTTATTCCGATTATTCTTTTACTAATCTTAGCTGTTCCAACGGTTACATATACATTCAAACTTGCTGATGTAAGTGCGATGGAGAAAAAGAATATTGATAAAGATACTATCGTTGTTGATGTAACAGCGAATCTTTATTGGTGGGAATTTTCTTATAAATCAGAAAAGATAGTAACTTCGCAAGATTTAGTCATCCCCACAGGTAAGAAAGTATATTTAAATTTGAAGGGTGCCGATATTAAACACTCATTTTGGGTTCCATCTTTAGCTGGGAAAATGGATACAAATACAGACAATGTGAACAAAATGTGGTTAAAGGCAGATAAATCGGGCACTTATAATGGTTTTTGTACAGAATTTTGCGGCCCATCACATTCTTTAATGCAATTTAAAGTGAAAGCTTTAGATGAAAGCGAGTACAAAAATTGGCTTGCTGATATGAAGAAGATTGATGGGAAGAAAGAAGTAGCTTCAACAAAGGCGCAAGAGGGCCAAGAAATATTTAATAAAAGCTGTATTGGTTGTCACGCAGTTGGATCTAATGATAGTAGACCACCTTCCGCTCGTATCGCACCAAACTTAGCAAACTTTGCGGATCGCGATATGGTTGCCGGTATTGCCGAAAACAATGAAGAAAACTTAAAAAAATGGCTGAAAGATCCTGAAAATATGAAGCCAGGAAACAAAATGACTGGCAAATATGGCAACTTAACGGATGATCAAATTGATGCATTAAATGCATACTTACAAACGTTAAAAGTTGAAAAGTAAAGAGGGATTATTCGCGAAGGGGAGGTTGAAAACGTGAGTTCTGTAGCAAAAAAACAGGGGATGGGTGCTGTCATATGGGATTATTTAACGACAGTAGACCATAAAAAGATTGCCATTCTCTATTTAATTGCAGGTGGATTGTTTTTTGTAATAGGCGGAATAGAAGCTCTATTTATTCGCCTTCAATTAGCGATTCCTAACAACGCTTTTCTTGTTGGGGATGCTTATAATCAAGTATTGACGATGCACGGTACAACAATGATTTTCCTCGCAGCTATGCCACTCGTGTTTGCATTTATGAACGCCGCTGTACCACTTCAAATTGGTGCACGTGATGTAGCGTTCCCGTTTTTGAATTCACTCGGATTTTGGTTATTTTTCTTTGGTGGAGTATTTTTAAATTTAAGTTGGTTTTTAGGTGGAGCACCTGATGCAGGATGGACATCTTATGCATCTTTAGCTTTAGCCTCTAAAGGTCATGGTGTTGATTTCTATGTACTCGGTTTGCAAATCTCAGGTATTGGTACATTAATTGGAGGTATTAACTTCCTTGTAACCATTATTAATATGCGTGCGCCAGGAATGACGTATATGCGTATGCCGATGTTTACATGGACGACATTTGTAACATCTTCGCTTATATTATTCGCTTTTCCACCGTTAACTGTAGGATTAGGACTTTTAATGTTAGATCGTTTATTTGGAACAAGTTTCTTTAATCCAGCATTGGGCGGGAATACAATTATATGGGAGCATTTATTCTGGATTTTCGGTCATCCAGAAGTATACATTCTTATACTCCCAGCTTTCGGAATATTCTCAGAAATATTCGCGACATTTTCGAAAAAACGATTGTTTGGTTATTCATCGATGGTGTTTGCGACTGTATTAATTGGATTTTTAGGATTTATGGTATGGGCGCATCATATGTTTACTGTTGGACTTGGTCCAGTTGCTAATGCTATTTTCTCAGTTGCAACAATGGCGATTGCGGTTCCGACTGGTATCAAAATATTCAACTGGCTCTTTACAATGTGGGGCGGAAGTATTCGTTTTACGACACCAATGATGTGGGCAGTAGCTTTCATTCCATCATTCGTAATGGGTGGAGTTACAGGGGTTATGCTAGCATCTGCACCAGCTGATTATCAATTTCATGATAACTATTTCGTAGTAGCACATTTTCATTATGTAATCGTTGGCGGTGTTGTATTTGGTTTACTTGCAGGAGCTCATTATTATTGGCCACTGATGTTTAATAAAGTATTAAATGAAACATTAGGAAAGATAACGTTTTGGCTATTCTTTATTGGTTTCCATTTAACGTTCTTTATTCAGCATTTCCTTGGCTTGATTGGTATGCCGCGCCGTTACTACACATATCTTGAAGGGCAAGGGTTGGAAATGGGGAATATGATTAGTTCTATTGGAGCGGTGTTTATGGCTCTTGGGACTATTGTTTTTCTATTCAATGTAATTAAAACGACAGTATCAAAAGAAAAAGCTGGTCGTGATCCGTGGGATGCACGTACATTAGAATGGACAATGCCAGCACCGACACCAGAATATAACTTTAAACAATTACCATTTGTTCGCGGATTAGATCCGTTTTGGATTGAAAAACGTGAAGGTAATAAAGAGATGACAGCAGCGGAACCAGTTGGTGATATTCATATGCCAAATCCTTCGTTTTCACCATTTGTCATTTCTTTCGGATTGTTTATAGCGGCATTTGGTGCAATGTATATGCAGGGTGGAAAAGATAAGTTCTGGTTATTAGTAGCAATTATTGGTTTAATCATTACATTTGGCGCAATGTTCCTACGTTCAGTAATCGATGATCATGGATATCATATTCATAAAGAAGATTTAGATGATAAGGGGGGCAAGGCATAATGCATGTAGATGAAAAATTAACGAATGAAACATTTCCAGCAGAGCCTGAAAAAGCAACCCTTGAAGGGAAAAATAAGTTTGTCGGTTTTTGGTTATTTCTTGGAGGCGAAACAGTGTTGTTCGCTTCCTTATTTGGCACATATTTAGCGTTAAAGAATTCTACAAATGGTGGACCAACATCTCAAGAGATGTTCCAAATGCCACTCGTTTTCATTATGACGATGCTTTTATTAACGAGTAGCTTAACGAGTGTATATGCGATGTATCACATGAAAAACTTTAACTTTAAGAAAATGCAACTTTGGTTACTAGTAACTGTATTGCTAGGTTTAGGGTTTTTAGGGTTTGAGATATATGAGTTTTATCATTATACACATGAATTTAAGCATACTATGAGAAGTAGTGCGTTTGGCTCTGCGTTTTATGCTCTTGTTGGTACACATGGACTCCACGTATTGTTTGGGTTATGTTGGATTTTAACATTAATCTTTAGAAATGCGAAGAGAGGTCTAAATTTATACAATGCACCGAAGTTTTATGTTGCATCGATTTATTGGCACTTTATTGACGTAGTTTGGGTGTTTATTTTCACTGTAGTATATTTAATGGGAATGGTGGGATAAACAATGGCGATAAAGCAAACGAATAATCCTAAAGTTGATCTTGTTTATCGGAAGAGAAAAAGTGCGGAGGAAATGAAGCATCAAGTTATTACGTTTGCATTAATGATTTTTTTAACATTAGTTGCATTTGTAGCGGTGGCGTATCCAAAAACTTTTAGTCCGACTTTCTCTGTTCCATTTATTTTACTATTAGCAGTCGTACAAGTAATTTTTCAATTGTATTATTTTATGCATATGAGTCATAAAGGACATGAAGCAGCAAGTTTCTTTCTATACTCTGGTCTGCTAATAGGGTTAATTACAATTTTAGCATTTATGACAATCGTCTGGATTTGAAAAGTGAAAAATAAGGGAGCTTGTGTTGTCACAGCTCCCTCTTCATATTATGGATAACCTTACGAAGGTAGGTGTGAAAATGAGTAACTTGTGGATATTTGGTTTTCAGGCTTTATGGAGTCCAATCTTTTTAATATTTATGCTGTCGATTCTTATTGGGTACTTCTTAATTGTTGGTCCATATAGAATGCGATTTGAAAATGCGACGAAGGTAAGTAACAAGCAAATTTTTTATTTTACGACTGGTATTGTTCTTTTGTATTTTGTAAAGGGAGGGCCAATTGATTTAATTGGCCATATTATATTTAGTGCTCATATGTTTGAAATGGCGGTCATGTATATTGCAGTGCCACCGTTACTGTTGCTTGGTATACCGATTTGGTTATATCGTTACATTACTTCTTTTAAGTTCGTTCAAATTATATTAAAGGTATTTGCTAAACCACTTATTGCGTTGTTTGTATTTAACGGCCTGTTTTCTTTTTATCATTTACCAGTTGTTTTTGATACGGTAAAACAAAGTCAAATAGCTCATCCTATTTGTCTCGCTATATTGTTTTTTACAGCAATCATGATGTGGTGGCCGATGTTAAATCCATTACCAGAATATCAAACGTTAAGTGATATAAAGAAACTTGGTTACATGTTTGCTAATGGTATATTATTAACGCCAGCTTGTGCGTTAATCATTTTTGCGACAGCCCCGTTATTTGCAACGTATACGGATCCGGCTGCTTGGATGAAAGCGATGGAACTATGTGTACCAGCGGGCACTTTATCAGATTTAAATATAACGGGACCGGAATTTTTGCACTGGATGCCAGTCGTACAAGACCAGCAAACTGGTGGTATCATAATGAAAATTGTCCAGGAAATAGTGTACGGTACAATTATAGGCTATGTATTCTTTAGATGGGCACGTAGAGAACGTGAAAAGGATAAGGAGCAGTTGCAACAATTGCCGCCGTATTTACAAACTAAGTAAAAAAAGCGTATGGGATTCCATACGCTTTTTCTTTTTTAGTTTTACCGTTTATAAAAGATTGAATTTTCTAATTATTTATGTTAAGTTAGTGTAGGCGTGTACTAAAAGTGGATATAAAATTTACTACTAGCTTTCATGCGTAATAATTCCATATGTAGTGCAAGTTTTTTAGAGAGTTACAAATATATATTGTTATCTTTAATAAACACGAACTATTTTAAGGGGGAATTTAAATGGGTAGTAGTGGAAGTATGGTAAAGCCGATTAGTGGTTTTTTGACAGCGCTAATTCAATATCCAGTACCAGTAGTAGAGTCACGTGCAGACATTGATAAACAAATTCAACAAATCATAAAAACAATTCATTCGACCAAATCAGGTTACCCTGGATTAGAATTGATAGTATTTCCTGAATATAGTACACAAGGGCTCAATACAAAAAAATGGACTACAGAAGAATTTTTATGTACAGTGCCTGGGCCAGAAACCGACTTATTTGCTGAGGCATGTAAAGAATCTAAAGTATATGGTGTTTTTTCGATAATGGAAAAAAATCCTGGTGGTGGAGAGCCATATAATACAGCAGTTATTATTGATCCACAAGGTGAAATGATTTTGAAGTATCGTAAGCTAAATCCTTGGGTACCAGTCGAGCCTTGGAAAGCTGGAGATTTAGGCTTACCTGTTTGTGATGGACCTGGAGGAAGTAAATTAGCTGTTTGTATTTGTCATGATGGCATGTTCCCTGAAGTAGCTCGTGAAGCGGCCTATAAAGGTGCAAATGTCTTAATTCGTATTTCTGGATATAGCACACAAGTTAGTGAACAATGGATGCTAACTAATCGTTCAAATGCATGGCAAAATTTAATGTATACATTGTCGGTAAACTTAGCGGGTTATGATGGTGTATTTTATTACTTTGGTGAGGGACAAGTATGTAATTTTGATGGGACTACTTTAGTACAGGGACATCGAAATCCTTGGGAGATTGTTACTGCTGAAGTATATCCAGAACTAGCAGATCAGGCTAGATTAGGGTGGGGATTAGAAAATAATATATATAATTTAGGCTCAAGAGGTTATGTAGCAACTCCTGGTGGGGTGAAAGAAAATCCATATACGTTTGTAAAAGATTTAGCTGAAGGTAAATATAAGGTTCCTTGGGAAGATGAGATTAAAGTAAAAGATGGATCTATTTATGGATATCCAGTAAAAAAAACGATTCATTCTTAGGGAAGGGAAATAAAACAAGCGCATCATATTGATGCGCTTGTTTTTGTTAATCAATAATTTGAAATTCTTTTAACTCTTTTTCGACATTTTGTAGGAGTTGTTCGCTTTTTTGAAGTACGTTCGTTGGGAAAGTCTCATCATCACCATATTCAACGCCGTGAGGATAATAATGTTTTCCTAATAAGGGGGGGAGTAGTTTTACTTCAGCGTGTCTACTGCCGATGTCACCTTCAACAGCAACTCCTTGCACTCGTAAATAATAAATATCCTTTAATATTTCAAATTTATAATCGTATGTAACCCGTTCATAATCCCACTGTCCAGCAAGTACGAAGTGGTTGTTTTCCATGATTTCAGTTAAAAGAGTTAATTCAACGACGGCTCCATTAAATTTCGTATTTGTAAATTGCATATAATACCTCCTTTTTTAATGTTACACCATTATTTTTATAATAGTATGAATAATGAGAAAGTGCAATTCATATTGAGAGAAAAGGGATAATCCAGACTTTTTTCACGAAAATATGATATAGTGAAAAGAGTACGGTACACACAAAAAGAAAGAAAAGGATTTGTGTATATCTCAATTTTATGTTTTGTTCAGGAGGTATATCGTTTGAAGAAATTATTGCGTATCGTAATGATTACATTTTTAATTTTAGCTGTTGATTTATACGGAAAATTACTCGTTTCACAATATATATTAACCCCATCTCAATCAAAGCAAGAAAATAAAATTGTGAAAAAGAAAAAGCAAATTAAGGAAGACTCCTCAGATACTGTTTTAAATATGATTGGTGAAGACTCTGAAAATTTATTGGCGAAGTGGGGAGAACCCTCTCGAATAGAGCCGTCTGCATACGGATATGAATGGTGGGTATACAATCAGGATTTAACTCAGTATGCTCAATTTGGAGTTTCTGAACGTAAAGTTGTAACGGCGTATGCTGCTGGTGAACAAGTTAAGGTTCCACCTTATTATATAAATGAAAAATATGAAGAAGTATATAAAAAAAGTCCGCCTTCGCATGAAATTTCATTAAAAAGAGGGAAAAATAATTATCAATTTGAACTATCTGATACCGAAGTCATGGAACAACCGTTAATACCTGTAGAAGATGGATGGGCGCAATTGTATTTTGATCAATTTACACATGAGCTTGTGGGTGTTCGTTATATGGATGATGAAACATTATTACGCCAAAAACCGTATCAGCTCGTTTATTCAGGTGAATTAATAGCAGAACAACCATTGACTCCAGAAAAAATAAAACAAGTAGAAAATGGGAATATGCAACAAATTTTTGATTTAACAAATATCATTCGAAGTCGTCATAAATTATCATTATTAACATGGGATCAGGAAACAGCAGATGTTGCTGTTGGTCACAGTAAAGATATGAAAGACAATAATTATTTTTCTCATGACTCACCTACATTAGGTACGCTAGGAGATCGTTTGCAACGCGGGAAAGTAGGATTTCAACTTGCTGGTGAGAACATAGCGGCGCAACATAGTGATGGAATTGCGGCAGTGCAAGGTTGGTTAAATAGTGAGGGGCATAGAAAGAATTTATTAAATGAACAATTTACAGGATTAGGTGTTGGTGTATACGATAAATTTTATACACAAAACTTTATTCGAAAATAAAGCGAAACTGTAAGCGGTGGGGTGTTATATCACCTAATTAGTTACTTCGTATTCACTGAATTGTAGGTGGGAATCTGACCGTATGCAAATAGCAGAAAAAAAGGTGCATGAATCGTCTGAAAATAGGCGAACCATGTGCCTTTTTTTTCTTACTATATAGTAGATATACATGGAGAGGTGAGGATTATGCCAACAACAAAAGGACCGTTACATCCATCGGTTCAACAGTTTAAAGAATTTGTAAACCATCACCCTAAAATGGTTCATGAGGTTAGAAGTGGTCACAAAACATGGCAACAATTTTATGAAGAATGGTACTTACTTGGTGAAGAAGATCCAATATGGGCAACTTATAGACCGGATGGAGCGCCTGCGTTTTCTTCGGTAAAAGAAAATAAAAAAGAAAAAGATAATCGAACTGAAGAGGAAAAAACTACTGATGTGATGGGGCAAATGCTTTCTTTTTTTAAAAAGTTGGACGTGGAACAAATGCAGAACCATTTAGCCAATGTGACGAGTGCTATTGGGAGCGTGCAACAAGTTATTCAGCAATTTCAAGGTAACCGTACGCAGCAAGAACAAAGTACTTCAGAAAATAACCCGTTTTTCTTTCAAAAGGATTAGGGGGAAAGATGATGAGAGCAGAAATTATGGAGTTTATAAAGGCTGATGAGGATTTATCTCGCTATATTAGAGAGCAACCGTACTGGTATAGAAAATTAACACGAAATCCTGAAGAAAAAGAGGCTTTTGAGTTAGCGGCGATGCAACATTTCAAAAAAACAATACCAGATAAAGTGGAAAAGTTTCAAAATCAATTGGCCGTTGCTTCGATTATGATTGATATGTTTCAGTATATGAAGCAACAAAATGCAACCTAATTGGAAGTGAAAAATATGTCCGTCATGCAGAACTTTTGTTACAATAGAGGTTGATTATTTAAAAAGGAGTTGCAGCATGACGGAAATTTGTTTAGTACGACATGGACAAACTGATTGGAATTTTCAAGAAATTATTCAAGGGCGAGAAGATATTCCGCTTAATGAAGTTGGTAAGAAGCAAGCGAGTCAAAGTGCAGCTGCTTTACAAGAAGAAACGTGGGATATCATTATAAGTAGCCCATTAATTAGAGCGCAAGAAACGGCTAGTGAAATCGCAAAGGCGGCTGGATTACAATCGATTTTATTAGATGAGCGATTTGTTGAACGGAATTTTGGAGAAGCTTCAGGGAAGCCAGTTGCGGCTGTTAGAGAGTTGATTGCTGAGGGGAAAGTAGAAGGTATGGAGCAAGATGAAGAGATTGTAGCTCGTTGCTTTGCTGCTTTAGAAGATGTTGCAACAACTCATTTTGGCAAACGTATTATTATTGTTGCTCACTCACACGCGATAAAAGCGATTTTACATGCCATTGAACCAGATGAAATTACATTTAAGACACCATTAAAAAATGCGTGTATTAGTTATGTGAAACAAAATAGTGGGAAATGGGATGTTCTTAAATATAATATAGCGGAACATATTAATGTATAAGTGTGTACGGATATAGTGTGAAAATAGTTTCATTATATCTTTCTTTTGAGTAAGTCACTTCAATTAGTAGTTCTAATCTAAATGTGGTATGATGGATACTCGGAGGTGTCTCTCATGATTGTAGCGACGCTAGAAAGCGTATTAATATTAGATAAGGCAGAGCAGCTTGCAAAAGCGATTATCTGTTCAGATATAGCAGAAGATTATCGTAAGTATTATAGAGAATTACATGAAGATATGGAACTTCAGACGTTAATTCAGCAATTTACAGCGATGAAAGAACGGTATGAGGAAGTACAGCGTTTTGGAAAATACCATCCTGACTATACTACCGTGTCGATGAAAATGAGAGAATTAAAGCGTTCTGTGGACTTACATGATAAGGTTGCAGCTTTTAAAAGAGCAGAAACTGCTTTGCAGAAGTTATTAGACGAAGTTAGTGTAGCAATCGGTTCGGAAGTGTCTTCTTCCATTAAAGTGCCAACAGGAAATCCATTCTTTGATGCTGGTGGTTGTGGTGGAGGTTGTGGTACTGGCGGAGGTTGTGGTTGTAAAAAAACGGGGTGATGTACCCCGTTTTTTAGAAGTTGGAAGAAAACGTATACAGAGTTTGTCCTGTAATGTTATAAATTTCTGATTGGTTTTCATAGAATATAAAATATATGTTTTTAAAAGGAGAAGATGGAGAAGATTATGTTCGGGCAACGACAAAGTATGATTGTTTATTTACATTCATTGAAACATGCCAAGATTTTAAGGAAATATGGTAACATACATTACATATCAAAACGATTAAAATATGCTGTAGTATATTGTGATATGGAACAAATTGAGCATATGATGCATAAGTTGAACAAACTTCCTTTTGTGAAAAAGATAGAACAGTCGTATCGCCCGTATTTAAAAACGGAATTTGAAAATTCGCGTCCTGATCGAGCAAAAGAATACGATTATAGCTAATAGAAAAAATCCCCTGCTAAATTTAGCGGGGGATTTTTCACTTGAAATATAGTGTTATTTCATCGGAGGAATGAAATTATTCATTCGTAAAATACCAATTAAATGATTAAAAAATAGTTCTTTTTCTGGGAAAGTTGTAGATGGTTTTACAGTAAAGGTAGCCACTTTTTTCCCAAGTTGTTCTGCCGTTTCTTCAAATAAAACGACACGTTTACTTTTTTTATTTTCAAATACAGGAATGCCTTCACGACATATGTATAATGGCTGGAAATCACCAGTAGTAGTTGGTTTTAATATTACAACAAGCGAACACACTTTTTTATCGTTTTTTATCGTTTCAAATTGTAACATATGTGCTATACGTTCTTGATTTGTTTTGGCAATTTCAAGTAATTCATATAAATCAGAGTAGCCTTCTCCAAGTTCTATAAAGCGCTGAATCATATTTTTTCCTCCTCTTTCTTTTACTGTACCATTTCACTTTTTAAATGAAAAGCACACAAAGAAAAAAAACCCTGCATAGCAGGGCCCTTCTTATACTAGCATGTGCTAGTAAGAAGGCAAAGGGAGAGGAGAAACCGGAGGAAGAACTTATGGGGAAACGTAAGTCTTCTCCGCGGTTGGCAACAACATCGAAGGTGATGTTGTTATAATTATTTATGTCCAATCTAAATGAAGATATACATAATGAAATTAAATTTTATGTTGGGCTTTTTATTTTTCTTTTTTTTATTTTGTGATAGGATAAAAAAGATAAAGTGGAACTAATATACATATTGGATTCACTTTAGTGAATGATGAGATGAATACATAAAAATAACGAGTGGTTATTTGATGCTGAGTTTTCTAATATTTAGGTGAATGTAATTTGTTAACGGTTACCGAAGTAGAAATGGCTTTCAATAATCGCTCGATAGATTGAAATAAAGGTAGTGACAACAGATGAGAGTAGTTTCAGGAAAATGTAAAGGACACCCACTTAAAGCGGTTCCTGGTAATACAACACGTCCAACGACAGATAAAGTAAAAGAATCTATTTTTAATATGATAGGCCCTTATTTTGATGGTGGTATCGCCCTTGATTTATTTGGCGGTAGTGGTGGTCTTGGAATTGAGGCTTTGAGTAGAGGGATCGATAAAGCAATTTTTGTTGATAGGGATAGTAAAGCGATAAAAGTGATTCATCAAAATTTAGAAAGCTGTAGAATACAGGAACAAGCTGAAGTATATCGAAATGATGCGGAACGTGCAGTAAAGGCGCTAATAAAACGTGAAATGTCATTCGATCTTATATTAATAGATCCTCCATATAAAGAGCAAAAAATTGTATCTTTAATTAGTGTAATGGATCAACATGGATTACTACATAGTGATGGATTAATTATGGCAGAGCATGGTAATGATGTGGTTTTACCGAATTCAATAGGCAGGCTTGTGAAAGTACGAGCTGAGAATTATGGGATTACTGCAATATCGATTTATAAGTATGAAGGTGAGGGGACAGAATGACAAGTATAGCTATTTCTTCAGGAAGTTTTGATCCAATTACCCTTGGGCATCTGGATATTATTAAAAGGGGAGCAAAAGTATTTGATGAGGTGTACGTAGTCGTTTTAAACAATTCATCAAAAAAACCATTCTTTTCAGTTGAAGAGCGATTAGAACTAATTCGAGAAGCGACAAAGGATATCCCGAATGTAAAAGTAGATTCGCATAGTGGGCTGTTAGTAGAGTATGCAAAAATGCGTAATGCAAATGCAATATTACGTGGTTTACGAGCAGTTTCTGATTTTGAATATGAGATGCAAATTACTTCTATGAATCGAAAATTAGATGAAAATATTGAAACATTTTTTATTATGACAAACAACCAATATTCATTTTTAAGCTCGAGTATTGTGAAAGAAGTTGCGAGGTATGGAGGAAGTGTAGTAGATCTTGTACCTCCTATTGTGGAGCGTGCTTTAAAAGAAAAGTTTCAAACCCCGTTAAAGTGAACGGGGTTTTTCTTTATACGTGCGCAAAAATAATAAAATAATATATAAGTATAGACAAAATAATGTAAAAATTGGTCCGTAATGTATAAAAGATGTCCAAATTTCATGTAGTATAGAAGGATGCTTGGATAAAAATACAGGAATATCTTTTGGTATAGGTGAGAAAGAACTCACTTTCTCATAAAATGGTGTCCAAAATACAAATGTAAAAATAGGGGCAAGAATACTTTGAATAATTCGTGCGAAAAAATAGGGTTTAAATCGGATATCTGTTTCAGCTAATATGCTAGCAACTTGTGCCTGAATAGAAAGACCGCTAAATGCTAAAATGAAGCTTGTTACCATAGCTTGTTGTAAGAGCGGTGTTTCATTTATTTGACTAATCATTTGGCTTCCGAGTGTCATTTCGAAAATACCTGATAATATAGGTATACTAAAATCTGTACTTAGTTGGAAGAATGATAAAATATGTTGCATAATAAAAGAAAGAGCTGCTGTAATGTGGAATACAGTAATCATTTTATTTAACACAGAGAATAAAATAATAAATCCGCCAATCATAAGTAATGTTTGAATAGAAGAAACGATAGCATCCCCAAGTAATTTACCGATTGGCCTTTTTTCTTGTAAGCGTGTCTCGTGAAGAATTAAAAAAGGATTTTGAAAGCGGCGTTTTTTTGTAGTGTGTGTGTTATTTTTGTAAGCGGTATTATGTCCGTAAAAACGCATAATTAATCCGACGGCAAAGTTACTGAAATAATGGGCAGCCGCTAATATAATTCCTAATTTCGGATTATTAAAAAAACCGATAGACACAGCACCGAAAATAAAAAGTGGATTAGAAGAATTTGTGAAAGAAACGAGGCGCTCCGCTTCAATCTGAGTTAAAAGATTGCTTTTTCGTAGTCTAGCGCTTAATTTGGCGCCTGCAGGGAAACCAGAAGCCATTCCCATGGCCCAAACAAATCCACCTATCCCTGGAACGCGAAAAAGTGGGCGCATGAGTGGTTCTAATATAACGCCAATAAATTTTACAACACCGATACTAATTAGAAGTTCCGCAATGATGAAAAACGGTAGTAGTGAAGGGAATACAACTTCCCACCATATATTTAACCCGCGAATAGAAGCTTGCAAAGCGGCTTGGGGGTGGAGTACAAGAGAAAAGGTTAAAAATAGCGTTGATATGGTAAGGAAAGCGGTTTTCCATTTTTCATACATGTAAGTAAATCCCCCTTTGTCCCAAAAAACGTTCATTTCAGTATACGTGGATACGTAGTGAATTTAGACCATAAGTATGAAAAAGGAATGAAAAAAATTAAAGGGTGAGAAAAATGAAAGAACCAAAGATTGGTTTAGCACTTGGGTCTGGAGGAGCGAAAGGGTTTGCTCATATTGGTGTAATAAAGGTTTTAAGGGAAGCGGGTATCCCTATTCATATGATTGCAGGAAGTAGTATGGGGGCGCTAATAGGTACGTTTTATGCGGCAAGTAGTAACGTTGAAAGATTGTATAAATTGGCATCTGTTTTTAAGCGGAAGTATTATTTAGATTTCACGGTACCAAAAATGGGATTTATTGCTGGAAAACGTGTCAAAGATATGATTAAAATGTTTACATATAATAAAAATTTAGAAGAGTTAGATATCCCGACGGCTGTTGTGGCTACTGACATACTGAAGGGGGAAAAAGTGGTTTTTACAAGTGGGCCAGTTGCAGATGCGGTGAGGGCTAGCATATCTGTTCCTGGAGTGTTTGTACCAGAAAAAATAGATGGACGATTATTAGTGGATGGTGGAGTTATTGATCGCATCCCAGTATCGGTTGTGAAAGAGTTAGGGGCCGATATTGTTATCGCTGTTGATGTATCTCCAATTAAGGTGAATGGAGATGTTACGTCCATTTATGACGTAATCATGCAAAGTATTGAAATTATGCAGCATGAGCTTGTAATGAATCGGCAAATTGCATCGGATTTAATGATGCGACCAGCTGTAGAGCAATTTAGTTCACGTGCTTTTACGAACATTGAAGACATTATTCGAGTTGGAGAAGTAGAAGCGGAAAAACATGTTTCAAATATTTATTTATTAATTGAGCAGTGGAAGGAGAAACATAATGTTTAAGCGTTTTCGGTTTATATATGCAATCTTAATAGGGGTTATATTGGCGATGTTACTTGTTTACGTACGTTTACCGTATTATGTAACAAAACCAGGAATGGCTGCCAAATTAGAGCCTTACGTTCAAGTTGAGGGTGGAACGAAAGAATCTGGTGATTTTATGCTTGTTACGGTTTCAATGGGGCCAGCAAATGTGGTGAATTTAATAGCGGCACAGTTTAATAAATATACACATATTTCGAAAGCGGAAGAAATATTGCAAAAAGGTGAGAGTGATGAAGAATATCAATTTCGCCAAAATTATGCGATGAAAGATTCACAAAATGCAGCAATTTATAATGCATATAAACGTGCAAATCGCTCTGTTTCTTTTGAAAATAAAGGTGTATTAGTTGCTGGTGTGGCAAAAGGAATGCCGTCAGAAGGAAAGCTTAAGCTTGGTGATGTTATTATAGCTGTTGAAGGAAAAACATTTGAAAAGACGGAGCAATTTATTGAATATATGACTGGGAAAAAAGAAAGCGATGCTGTAAGTATTGAGTACATGAGAAATGGAAAACAATTGAAAGAAAATTTAAATGTAAAGACGATTCCTAATGGAAATGGACGTGTCGGTATAGGTGTTTCTATCGTTACGGAAAGAGAATTAGTGGTCGATCCGAAAGTGAAAATTAATTCTCATGAAATTGGTGGACCATCCGCAGGTTTAATGTTCACATTAGAAATATATAATCAACTTGTGGAAGAAGACTTAACAAAAGGACATGAAATAGCTGGAACAGGTACAATTAATGAAAAAGGAGAAGTGGGCCCAATTGGTGGTATAAATCAAAAAGTGGTGGCTGCTAGCGATGCCGGGGCTGAAGTGTTCTTTGCGCCAAATGAAAAAGGTGCGGAGAAATCGAACTATAAAGATGCACTTGAGACTGCAAAGGATATTAAAACAAAAATGAAAATTATACCAGTGGATACGCTGGATGATGCGTTAACATATTTAGAAAAGATGGATAAGGAAAAAACCTCTCTGAAATAGAGAGGTTTTTTTTATAGGAATTTTGTAGTTGTTTCATCATAGCGAATAGGATGGTGTGTTATATCCTGTTTTAATAGTTGCGTGCGTAACGGTTCGTGCATGATGGAGAAATATACAGAGTTTGCTTTTTTCTCTATATCTAAAGCGGCATGGTCAAATGTTTTTGTATGAGTAAGGATTGGAAGTTCGATTTTTTTCTTGTTTTTTGAAAGATAAGTTTGTCCTTTTTGTGACATGCCTAACAGGCGGATATATGGTGCGTGTTGTTCTATATTTGCGCTACGTATTTCTTCTTTTGTTGTGTTTGTTAAAATGTGTGTACAAGCTCTTTGTAATCTAGTCCATGTATAACGTTTTGTTTTTAATGCTTCCATGAATGAATAGAAGGAGGAACTGTTTTGTATTTTTGATAAAATACGATGCTCTAAACCTTCTTCTATTTCATATATATGTCGTAAGTCCCCTGGAGACATCGTCATGAGTTTATATTTAAAAAATGAAAAGTATTGTTCCCAATTATGTAATATCCCGTAGTTTTGTTTGTAATTTGCTAAAAGCGAAGTGGTTGCCTGTGGGAGAAAAGGTTCGATTGTTGTAAATGATCCTTCTTCGCTAAAGAGTTGTTTTCGGATGCTTGTCGCGCTTGCAATATATTGGTCATTAAATGTTTCATCATGATAATGAGAGGCAAATCTTTGTATAGTCTGAGCTTGTATAGAACTATTTTGTGACAGAATTGCTTTCATATATTGGAAGCCTAAAATATTATTTGGTTGTGACATATCTATGTTGTTTTCGGATGTTAAAATGTGTGAGAAAGCATCTGATGTTGCTTTTGCATAACTATTACCAGCGTCCATGAATTGTTTTACAAGGCAGTTAAAAGTCTCTTCTTCGTTTTTTTGTACGGAGATGGTATTATAAAAATTTTTGATTTGTCCATCCTCACTACCGAAACAAATTTCAGAAACACGTAGGGCATTTAAAATGGAAATAGCACCATGTGCGAAGGTTTCAGCCTTCTGTGTTGCAAAAACGTATGGAAGCTCTACAACAAGGTCTACGCCGTTTGCTAAGGCCATTTTAGTGCGATACCATTTGGAAATGAGTGCGGGCTCACCACGCTGTAAAAAAGGACCACTCATAACGGCAATTATTATATCGGATTGTGTTAACTTTTTTGTCTGTTGCACATGATAAAGATGACCGTTATGAAAAGGGTTATATTCAACAACAATACCACCAGCTTTTATGGTAATCTCTCCTTTCGATGTAGCATCTTTTTGAAAAACGTGATACTCTATATATTATTTACTATGATGACTTCATTATAGTGTAAAGAAAAAACATTGACAAATATAAAATGGCTAGCTATAATTTTGTTTGTTGCCTTGAGGTGATATGATATGAAATGGTCCATCCATCAATTGAATAAATTGAGAAATAAAGGATTGACATTGGATGAGATGGTAGATGTAAGTGAGCTAAAAGAGGTCGAGAAAGATATTCGTGAAATTAATCCTGTGCATGTAATGGGAAGAGTTGATTTTGGCTCCGGTAAGTTTACGTTTCATCTACATATAACTGGAAGCATGGTTTTACCATGTTCTCGCTCTTTAGTAGATGTGACATTACCATTTGACATTAAAACAACTGAGGTGTTCCAAACTTCACAAGAAGAATTTGAAACTGAAGCTGAAATTCATTCTTTAGAAGGAGAAGTACTTGACTTACTGCCCGTAATCAAGGAAAATATACTTTTGGAGATTCCAATGCAAATTTTCAGTGATGATGTTTCTGGTGGAGCACCGACGCAAGGTCAAGACTGGCAAGTGATTTCGGAAGAAGACAAAGAAAAGACTGTTGATCCAAGATTGGCAGGACTTGCAAAGTTTTTTGACAAATAATCGGAAGACTGGTTCAGGCCTTCATATGAAAATAACTATTTCTTTTAAGGAGGTGGGAAGAATGGCTGTACCTTTTAGAAGAACTTCTAAAACAGTAAAAAGAAAGCGTCGTACGCATTTCAAATTATCAGTACCTGGTATGGTAGAGTGCCCAAGCTGTGGTGAAGCGAAATTAGCTCACCGTGTATGTAAAGCATGCGGTACTTACAAAGGTAAAGAAGTAATCAGCAAGTAATTGCGGGAAAATAAACGCAGAAGATATCTTCTGCGTTTATTTTTTTTGTCTTAATCTTTAGTTGTTGTATTCTATCTTTTCTAGTAACTGCATATGCTTAATAAAAAATGCATAGGGAGGACTAGAGAGATGGCGACAACAAGACAAGATGCTTGGACTGATGATGAAGATTTGCTTCTGGCAGAAGTAGTACTCCGGCATATTCGAGAAGGTGGAACACAACTTTCTGCCTTTAAGGAAGTGGGGAAAAATTTATCACGTACACCAGCAGCATGTGGATTTAGATGGAATTCTTACGTAAGAAAGCAATATAAAGAACGTATTGAGGAAGCAAAGCAACTTCGTAAAGTAGAAAATTATGAAGTGAAAGAGACGAAGGTGTTAGAACCTACGTCAATTACGTTGAATGATGTTATTGATTTCTTGCAAAATTATAAAGATGAAAACTCTTTAACGGTGTTGCAACAACAAGTTGAATCATTACAAACAGAAAGAGAGCGTCTTCTGGAGCGATTATCAGTATATGAGGAAGAGTATAGAACATTACTTGATTATATCGATCAAAAAAGAAGTGTAATGGTAGTGGAAAGAAACAATGCTCGCTCGAATGAGAAGTTAGAGAAGCTTAAGAAATAAAAAACAGCTGTTATACAGCTGTTTTTTATTTCTTAAGCCGATTCTTCGTTTGTAACCGTATTCAAATTTGTTTCTGGATGCCAAATATAAAAATCTCCATCAGTTACTGATACGGGGTTGAAATTTAAT
The DNA here is from genome assembly GCF_900108285.1 of Bacillus sp. ok061. Taxonomy (NCBI): domain Bacteria; kingdom Bacillati; phylum Bacillota; class Bacilli; order Caryophanales; family Bacillaceae; genus Bacillus; species Bacillus sp. ok061. Next base: position 27,223 of record NZ_FNUW01000008.1, read on the forward strand.
TTATCCCAAAAACCAGATGAATGAATACGCGCTATCGTTTTAATAGGAAATTGCATTTGTTTCGCATGATTTACAAGCATTTGCCCGAATCCTTGTTTTTGAAAAGTTGGTAATACTTCAAGTTTATAAAGTTCTAGGTAAGGACCTGTAATTTCGAATGGTTCTCCGCCGTTTCTTTTCATATATAGACTCATACGTGCAATTAGTGATCCGCCATAATAAATACCGTAAAATGGAGATTCACTGTCGTTTTCAATAATGTTTGCTTGCAATTCTTCCAGCATAGATAGTTCTTGGGCTCCGCACCCTTTAAATTTTTTAAATTCATCTAACGTTTTATAATTGATGAGCAAGCGCTCAACTTTTGGGAATCCCATTACATCACATCCTTTTCTTATCTCGTTGAATGCAGAAAAGTAAAAATATTTACAATAATAGTATAACTCATTTTTTTATTTTTATGAAGAAGATAGTATATTTCTTTTATTATTTTTTTGAGTATTTGCTAAACTAAGAGTATAAGTGTATTAATAGGCAGTATATACGTAGTGAAAAATGAAAGTGTATTTGTTTGGCAGAGGACAACGAAATTATAGGGCGTGCTCATGTACTTTAAAAAGATATAAAAAAGGGGGGAGGCAAGGGCGCTTAATGTGAATCCCTTGTGTGAAAATGAAAATTGGAATTGTCGGACCAGGTGCTATTGGTCTATTGTATACATTTTATTTACAAAAAAGTAACCAAAATGTTACGTTGTTTACAAGAACAGCTAAGCAGGCTGAAGAGTTAAATGAAACAGGTGTAACTTGTATTAGAGATGGAACATGTGAAACAGTATATCCATCTGTTTTACCGATAGAAAGTATGGTAGCGCAAAATTTAGATTATATATTTATTGCTGTGAAGCAATATCATATAGATGACATACTACCGTTTGTGGAAGGGGCATCATCATTAATCTTTTTGCAAAACGGAATGTCACATCTTCAAAAGATGCTGAACATAGGGAGTGAAAATATAGCTGTTGGTATTGTAGAACATGGTGCGAAAAAAGAGGGAGGGCATATCGTTCATCATACTGGAGTTGGGGTAACAAAATTTGGAGTGGTTTGTGGTCAATCTATACATTTTGAAGGTGTATTCCATTCTTTTCCTGTTTCTTATTTTCCAGTTCAAATAGAAACGGATTGGAAAGAGGTTATGCATAAAAAATTAGTAGTAAATGTATGTATCAATCCGTTGACGGCGTTATTGGGAGTTAAGAATGGTGAATTAATCAAGAATCGTTTTTTTTATCAAATGATGGAGCAAGTGTTTCAGGAGGTCGTATTTCTTATTAGAGGAGAAAAAGAAATGGTATGGAAAATGGTACGCAATGTGTGTGAAGGAACGTCTCGTAATACATCCTCTATGCTAGCGGATGTAAGAGCGAATAGACAGACGGAAATTAATGCGATTGTTGGATATGTATTAGAAGAGGCTAAGAAACAGCAACGACCAGTTCCGACACTTCAATTTTTGTTCGATGCAATAAAAGGTTTAGAAACAAGAGTATAAGTGTTATTCTTTGCTTTTACTTGAAACATTGACTACAATGTGGATTGGTGAGAGAACTGGATACGAAAGGAAGAATTATATGGAGATAAAAGAAATCTCTGTTCCGCAACAAGGTGTTGTAGCGGACTATATGAACGGTAAAAAAGAGATACAGTCATGTTTTGATTATATGTTAACAGAAGATGCTTTTAAACAGCGTTTACATGATTTGCGTGAAAGGGAGTTTTTCCGCCAAGATTTAGTAGCGCATTTATTAGAATATAATACAAAATTACAAGCGGGAGAATCTACACTTCAAAATGTAAAAGCGCTTGGAGATGAAAATACATATGTTGTAATAGCTGGACAACAAGCGGGGTTATTAACTGGACCGCTTTATACAATTCATAAAGTTATTTCAATTTTAAAGCTTGCAAAGGAAAAAGAAGAAAGTTTAGGGGTGAAAGTTGTCCCTGTCTTCTGGATTGCGGGTGAAGACCATGATATGGATGAGATTAACCATACTTTTGTAGCGAAAAATAAAAAGATGAAAAAAACTATTTTTTATGATCGTAATCCGAAAAAGGCGAGTGCTTCTGAGTCTGAACTTTCTGTTGAAGATTGTAGAAATTGGATTGAAGAGATTTTTAAAACATATCCAGAAACAAATTTTACAAAGGATGTATTAAAATTTGTTGATGATGCTTTGGAAAAATCGAATACGTATGTAGATTTCTTTGCTCATCTTATTACGAAAATCTTTGCTAATTCTGGTTTAATCCTTGTTGATTCACATCATCCTGAATTAAGAAAGTTAGAAATTCCATTTTTAAAGCGAATTATAAGTAAGTATAAAGAGGTACAAGAGGGCCTTCGTAATCAGCAGGAAGTAATTAAAGAACTAGGATACAAACCGATTATTGAAACGAAGTCTCATGCAGTGCATATATTCATGGAAATAGATAATGAACGAGTATTGCTTGAAGAGCATCAAGGTAAGTTTGTTGGAAAGGATGGGGCGCATTCATTTTCATACGAAGAGTTGATTGAAGAGATGGAGAGAAATCCGGCACGTTTTAGTAATAATGTTGTAACACGTCCTCTTATGCAAGAGTATGTATTTCCTACGCTCGCATTTATTGGAGGTCCAGGGGAATTAGCTTATTGGAGTGAATTACAACAAGTATTCCATACTGTCGGTTTTCAAATGCCACCTGTCGTTCCTCGTCTTACAATTACTTATGTGGAGAGATATATAGCGACAGATTTATTCGATCTGCAATTGAGAGAAAGTGATCCGTTTTTAAATGATGTAGATAAACTGCGTGAAAACTGGTTGTCTAATCAAATAGAGGAACCGATTGATGATCATTTTGAAAAGGCGAAAAAAGAAATTGCCGATATTCATACATCTTTACAGCAATTTGTAAAGAAAATAGAGCCGGGGTTAGGTGCGTTTGCAGGGAAAAACGAATTGAAAATTAATGAACAAATTGAACTGCTGGAAAGAATGTTGAAAAGAAATGTTGAGAAAAAGTATGAGGTTCAGCTAAATAAATTTCGCCGTATACAATTCGCACTTCGTCCATTAGGTGCGCCGCAAGAACGTGTGTGGAATGTATGTTATTATTTAAATCAGTTTGGTTTGGATTTCGTTGATCGTGTAATGGAAAACCCTTTTTCTTGGGACGGAAAACATCATGTTATAAAACTATAAAATCTTGCTCTTTGGAGCAGGATTTTATTTTTATTCCGTTGAATTTACTGTGAAGTGATTTTTTTCTGAATTATCAATCAAAAAAATAGATATGGTAATTGTGTTGGATACTTAAATATATGACAAAATAGCACAAAATGTAAACGTATTATTCGCTTTTTCGACAGTTTTTTATTTAAATTCCCGCAAAAGATGATAAAATTTAGTATATAATAAAAGAAAATAGCGATTTGTATAGTATGTTGCCTTTATTGGTAAGTTAAATGAGTCGTTCTTTCGTATTATTTCATTCTCTAAGCATGAAAGATGTGTTTAGAGGAAGGGATACATTCAACATAATTAATTGGAAAAAGAGTAGGTGCAACAATGTTTAAACACGTAACAGTGCTTTTAAAGGAAACAGTAGACGGCTTAGATATAAAGCCAGATGGTACATATGTAGATTGTACACTGGGGGGAGGAGGACATAGTTCTTATTTATTATCCCAATTAACTGAAGGTGGAAAATTAATAGCGTTTGATCAAGATGAGATAGCGATTCAAAACGCGAAAGAAAAGTTCTCTTCATACGGTGAACAGTTTATAACAGTAAAGAGTAACTTCCGCTATTTAGCTGAAAAACTGCAGGAAATAGGTATAACAGAAGTAGACGGTATTTTATTTGATTTAGGTGTTTCATCCCCACAATTAGATACACCAGAGCGAGGCTTTAGTTATCATCATGATGCACCGTTAGATATGCGGATGGATCAAGATGCCCCATTAACAGCATATGATGTTGTAAATAGTTGGTCATATGAACAACTTGTAAGGATTTTCTTCCAATACGGTGAAGAGAAATTTTCAAAACAAATTGCAAGAAAAATTGAAGCTTATCGTGAGAATAAAGCTATTGAAACGACAGGAGAATTAGTAGAGCTAATTAAAGAAGGTATTCCGGCTCCTGCTCGTAGAACTGGTGGGCATCCTGCTAAGCGAGTGTTTCAGGCAATTCGTATAGCTGTAAATGATGAATTAAAAGTATTTGAAGAAGCATTGGAATCTGCTATTGAGATGGTTAAGCCAGGTGGAAGAGTTAGTGTTATAACATTCCATTCATTAGAAGATCGCATTTGTAAAACAACGTTTAAGCGAAATAGTACAACGCCACAATTGCCGCCAGGATTACCGATTATTCCTGATGAATTTAAGCCGAAATTAAAGCTTATTACAAGAAAACCGATTTTACCTTCTGATATAGAGCTAGAAGAAAATAATCGTGCGCGTTCTGCGAAGTTGAGAATCGCTGAAAAACGATAAAAGGGAGAGAGAGGTATGACTAATTTAGCTGTAAAGTACAAACAACAAGCGCAAGAAGAGGTGCAAATTCAAACGCCCCCACAGCAGATGGTTAAGCCGAAAGTTAAAGCGAAAATTACAAGAATCGAAAAACTGTTGTATGTAGCGTTTATTGGCTTTTTATTGTATGCCTGTGTCGCGTTTATTGGAAATAAAGCAGGCCTTTATCAAGTTAATGTAGAAGCAGCGACGATAGAAGAAAAAATTGTACAGCAGCAAAAAGAAAATCAAGAATTACAAGCTGAAGTAGAGAAGTTAAGTCGCTATGAACGAATCGCTGAAGTTGCAAAAAAACACGGGCTAGAAATTAATGCGAATAATGTGAAAGGCCTCAAATAAGGCAATAGGTGTGAAGGAACGATGAAGAAGAATATGACTAAATTTCATACCAATAAGGGAGCAGGTTATTTTATGATATTTTTCCTCCTGCTCTTTTTGCTGTTATTAGCCCGATTTTTTTACATACAATCAACAGGAACAGTTCATAATCAAGATTTAGATGAACTTGCTAAACAAAAGCATAGTAAAACAGGAGTTCTTGAAGCGAACAGAGGAACCATTTATGATCAAAACGGTCATGTGTTAGCGCAAGACGCAAACTCTTATAAAATAGTAGCCGCCCTAAAAGGTGCTAACTCTGTTGAGAATAAAGAAGATACTGCAAAGAAAATTGCAGGAGTACTTGGAAAAGGCGAAGAGGATATTTTAGCTTCTTTAAATAAGGAAGGTAGAAGTCAAGTCGAATTTGGAACGTTAGGTAAGGATTTGACGAAAGAAAAGAAGGAACAAATAGAAGCGTTGAAGTTGCCGGGAATATCTTTTATTACAGAAAATGCAAGGGTGTATCCAAACGGTGATTTCGCATCTTATGTTATAGGTCATGCAAAACCAAATGAGAATGGAACCTCGGTAGGTCAATTTGGCATAGAGAAAAGCTTGGATAAATATTTAAGTGCTTCTAACGGAGAAGTAGCATATACAGGTGATCGTAAAGGTGTGTCTCTTGATGGTGGAAAAGTTAATGTAAAGGCACCTAAAAATGGAGATAACGCGTATTTAACAATTGATCAACGTGTCCAAAGTTATTTAGAAGACGCGATGAAAGCAGCAAGTAAGCAATATGAACCAGAAAGTTTAATAGGGATTGTTGCAGATCCGAAAACTGGAAAAATATTAGCGATGTCTACTAAACCTAGTTATGACCCTAATGATCGTCAAATTAAATATTTCTTCAATGACGCAATTGCCAATGCATTTGAACCTGGATCAACAATGAAAATTTTCACGCTAGCGGCAGCTATTAATGAAGGTGTGTACAAAGGGCAAGATTATTATCAGTCTGGGACATATCAAGTCGGAAATAGGAAAATAAAAGATCATAACGGCGGTGCTGGTTGGGGCTCTATCACGTTTGATGAAGGGGTAGAACGTTCTTCAAACGTAGCGTTTGCAATTTTAGGAGATCAAAAACTTGGTCCAGAACGTTTCCGAAAATATATTCATAGTTTTGGATTAGATGAAAAAACGAACATTGATTTATCAGGTGAAGGATCGAATACAATTTTATTTGATCAGCAAATACAACAAGTGACAACAGCTTTTGGACAAGGTTCCACTGTAACACCAATTCAGCTTGTACAAGCTGCAACAGCTATTGCAAATGATGGGAAAATGATGAAACCTTATGCAATTGATAAAATTGTAGATCCGATAACAGGGAAAGTAAAATTAGAACATAAGCCAGAAGAAGTAGGAAAACCTGTTACAAAGGAAACAGCAGCGCAAGTAAGACAGTTATTAGAACGTGTTGTTACATCTCCGAAAGGTACAGGGACAGCTTATAAAATTGATGGATATTCAGTTGGTGGTAAAACAGGTACAGCGCAAATTCCGGATGGAAAAGGCGGCTATATGACAGGAAGACAGAATTATATATTCTCATTCTTAGGTATGGCACCAATGGACGACCCACAACTTGTTGTTTATGTAGCTGTAAAACAGCCGAAATTAAAAGATGATGAGAACGGTGCACAGCCTTTAGCTGATATTTTTAAATATGTAACAAAAAATAGTTTAGAGTATTTAAAGATTAAGCCAAATGAAGTGAAAGATCCGAAAAAACATCTGAAAGAGCAACAAACTACTGTTCCAGATGTAACTGGTAAAACGATGGCTGAAGCGGGGAAAGCAATTGATAAAGCAAAACTTCGTCCAATCGTATTAGGTGAAGGGAAAGTACAGCAACAAGTACCAAAAGCGACTGAACAAACATTGAAAGGCGACCGAGTCTTCTTGGTAGGAGATAAGCCTACAATGCCAAATATACAAGGATGGGCACTGCGTGATGTTATGAATTTAGCGAAGACATTACAGCTTAACTTGAAGCCTTCTGGTACAGGATACGTAACAGAACAAAGTGTGGCGGAAGGAACATTATTACAACCTGGTACAGAATTAGGTGTCACACTCGTACCGCCACTCGAACCACAACAAGAAGCAGAAAAGCCGTAATGGTAAAAGAGAAGAAGTTCTAATTAAATAAGTACAAGCATATATTGGAACAAGCTAGGCGTAAGGGAGGCTTGTTCCGATATGCGTGTATCAAATGTAACAGTTAGAAAACGACTTATTTTTATACTTATATCAGGTATACTTATCTTCACTATTATCGATATTCGTCTTGGATATGTGCAATTTTTTCTTGGGAATATGTTAACGGATCGTGCGAAAGATTCATGGAGTCGTAATATTACTTTTGAACCCGAACGTGGGAAAATTTTAGACCGAAATGGTGTGGAACTTGCCACGAATAAAAGTGCTCCAACTGTCTTTGTTGTACCGAGGCAAATTGAAAAACCAGCAGAGACTGCAGAGGAGTTAGCTGCAGTATTAGGTGTGGAAAAAGATGAGATTTATAAGAGGATTACAAAAAAAGAATCGATTGTAAGGTTAGATAAAGGCGGAAGGAAAATATCACATGACAAAGCGAAAGAGGTACGAGGCTTAAGTTTGAAGGGCGTGTATATCGCAGAGGATTCTATCCGGTACTACCCATTTGGGAATTTTTTATCACATGTATTAGGTTTTGCAGGTAGCGATAACCAAGGTCTTATGGGACTAGAAAAATATTATGATAAGGAGCTAAATGGGGACAAAGGTCATGTGCGTTTTTTTGCAGATGCGAAAGGACAAAGGATGCCTAATGTTGGTGATGATTTCAAAAAACCAGAAGCTGGTTTAAATTTAGGATTAACAATCGATGCGCGTATTACAAGGATTATGGAAAGAGAAATGAATATTGCGGAGTCAACTTATAATCCAGACGGTATGATTGCGATTGCAATGAATCCTAAAAATGGTGAAATTTTAGGTATGTCTAGTCGGCCGAGTTTTGATCCAGCGGATTTTCAAAGTGTCTCTCCAGAAGTGTATAACAGAAATCTACCTGTGTGGAGTACGTATGAGCCTGGTTCAACATTTAAGATCATTACATTAGCTGCAGCATTGAATGAAAATTTAGTAGACTTAGAGAAGGATACGTTTTATGATGATGGAGCAGCTGAAGTCGGTGGAGCTAGATTGAAATGCTGGAAAGCAGGAGGTCATGGCAGTCAAACGTTTTTAGAAGTCGTTCAAAACTCATGTAACCCGGGATTTATTGAACTTGGTGATCGCCTTGGTAAAGACCGATTATTTAAATACATTCGTAATTTTGGTTTTGGGCAGAAGACTGGAATTGACTTGCAAGGTGAAGGCAGTGGGATTTTATTTAATTTAGATAAAGTTGGTCCAGTAGAGCAAGCAACAACTTCATTCGGCCAAGGGGTTTCTGTTACACCAATTCAACAAGTAGCAGCTGTAGCGGCGGCTGTAAATGGTGGAACATTGTATCAGCCGTATATAGCTAAGGAGTTTATTGATCCAAAAAATAATCAAGTTGTTAGTAAAAAGACACCTGTTGAGAAAAGAAAAGTTATTTCCAAGGAAACTTCAGAAAAAGTTCGTTATGCATTAGAGAATGTTGTAGCGAAAGGTTCTGGTAAAGGAGCTTATATTGATGGATATCGTGTAGGTGGAAAAACGGGTACTGCTCAAAAGGTGAAAGATGGTAAATATTTAGAGAATAATTATATTGTATCTTTTATCGGATTTGCTCCAGCGGATGATCCAGAGATTGTTGTGTATGTTGCTGTTGATAATCCAAAAGGGGTTACACAGTTTGGTGGAGTGGTAGCAGCTCCAATTGTCGGGAATATCCTTCGAGATGCGCTTCCTGTTATGGGAGTGAAACCGAGAAAAGAACAAGTTGAGAAAGAATATAAATGGGGCGATACACCAACTGTGGAAGTTCCGAATTTAATTGGAATGAAAAAGAAAGACTTACAAACACAACTCGTCGATTTGCAGCTTGATATAAGTGGAGATGGAGAGAAAGTAATTAAGCAATCACCAGAAGCGGGAGCTAAAGTAAAAGAAGGCTCAAAAATTAGAATTTACTTCGGGAATTAAAGGTAACATAGTACGTTTTATGGTACAATTGGTGGAAGTGAGTTCTTTATAGAACAGTTACTTAATGTGAGACAATAAGTGTCTCATTCATAAATAGGCTAGTAGCACTTACCTCCTTATATAGGAGGTAATGTGTTGCTTACTGAAAAAAAGATAAATAAACAATGTAGAGAGGGTTTAGTGAAATGAAGTTGCATACACTTTTATCATGTTTGCATGATTTTCCAGTTGTTCCAAAAGAAAATCCAGAAATCACATCTATAGAAGCTGATTCACGTAAAGTGAAAGAGGGAAGCTTATTTGTATGTATGAAAGGATATACGGTTGATAGCCATGATTTTGCTAAGCAAGCAGCGGCACAAGGAGCGGCTGCTATTGTTGCGGAAAGACCAATTGATGTTGACGTTCCAGTTGTACTTGTGAAAAATACTTTTCGTTCGTTAGCGGTTTTAGCTGATTATTTTTATGGTCAACCGACACACAAGTTACATTTAATCGGAATTACAGGTACAAATGGAAAGACAACAACATCGCATATTATGGATGAGATTATGCGAGCACATGGTCATAAAACAGGGCTAATTGGAACGATTAATATGAAAATCGGTGATGAAACATTTGAGGTGAAAAATACAACACCAGATGCACTAACACTTCAACAGACGTTTTCAAAAATGGTTGAACAAGGTGTGGACAGCACGGTAATGGAAGTTTCGTCACATGCGTTAGATCTTGGTCGTGTACACGGATGTGATTACGATGTAGCGGTGTTTACGAATTTAACACAAGATCATTTAGACTATCATAAAACGATGGAAGAATATAAACATGCAAAAGGGTTACTATTTGCACAGCTTGGCAATAGTTATAATCATAATCGTGAAAAGTACGCTGTGCTGAATAGCGATGATAATGTAACAGAAGAGTATATGAGAAGTACTGCAGCAACAGTTGTAACATATGGTATTGATACAAGAAGTGACATTATGGCAAAAAATATCGTTATGACGAGTGGCGGGACTACATTTACGCTTGTCACACCATATGAAAGTGTAAATGTTACGATGAAATTAATAGGTAAATTTAATGTATATAACGTACTTGCAGCAACAGCAGCAGGACTTGTTTCGGGTGTGAAATTAGAAACAATCATTGCTGTTATAAAGGAACTAGCTGGGGTTCCAGGACGTTTTGAAGTTGTTGATGGCGGACAAAATTATACAGTTATTGTTGATTACGCGCATACGCCGGATAGTTTAGAAAATGTATTAAAAACTGCAAAACAATTTGCAAAAGGTGATGTGTATTGTATCGTTGGTTGTGGCGGCGATAGGGATCGAACAAAGAGACCGATAATGGCAAGTGTTGCAACGAAATATGCAACTCATGCAATTTATACATCAGATAATCCAAGAAGTGAAGATCCAGCGGCTATTTTAGATGATATGGTACAGGGTGCAAGTGGGAATAATTATGAAGTGATTATTGATAGAAAAGAAGCGATACACCATGCAATCGCTAATGTGAAAGCAGATGATATCATTATTATTGCTGGTAAGGGTCATGAAACGTATCAAATTATTGGTAAAGAAGTTCATCATTTTGATGATCGTGAAGTTGCCAAAGAAGCAATTACAGGGCGTTTAAACAACGAAGAGTAACAACGTGAGAGGAGGACTACATGTGCTTGAGCAAGGTTTATTAGTAACGGCTGGGGTAGCATTCTTAATTTCTGTTGCCCTTTCGCCATTGTTTATTCCATTTTTAAGAAAATTAAAGTTTGGACAGAGTATTCGTGATGAGGGACCAAAGTCACATCAAAAAAAATCAGGGACACCGACAATGGGTGGTATTGTCATATATGTATCTATGATGGTCACTTCACTTATTATGGCGATTAAGTTTAATCATTTAGGTGCAGAAGTTTCGTTATTATTATTAGTGACATTTGGTTATGGATTGATTGGATTTTTAGATGACTACATAAAGGTAGTTAAGAAGAGAAATCTTGGTTTAACATCAAAACAAAAATTAGTAGGTCAGCTTGTTATTGCTATTGCGTTCTTTTTAATTGGAAAAGGGCAAGCATTTCACACATATATCATGATTCCAGGTACGGATGTTAAGTTTGAATTAGGTTGGGCGTATTTTGTACTTGTACTATTTATGCTAATCGGTGGCTCGAATGCGGTTAACTTAACTGATGGTTTAGATGGTTTATTATCAGGAACAGCGGCTATTGCATTTGGAGCATTTAGTATTATTGCAGTAGCACAAGAACAATTTGGAGTTGCGATATTCTGTATGGCAGTTGTCGGAGCAGTACTTGGATTTTTAGTATTCAACGCGAATCCAGCAAAAGTATTTATGGGGGATACAGGTTCCTTAGCTTTAGGTGGAGCTATCGCAGCTGTAGCAATTTTATTAAAACAAGAATTACTACTTGTAATTATTGGTGGAGTATTCGTAATGGAAACTTTATCTGTTATTATTCAAGTTATTTCGTTTAAAACAACAGGGAAACGTGTCTTTAAAATGAGTCCATTACACCACCATTATGAATTATGTGGTTGGTCAGAATGGCGCGTTGTTGTAACGTTTTGGTCTGTAGGATTTTTATTAGCTGTGTTAGGAATTTATATCGGGGTGTGGATGTAATTGAAAACTGTAACTGAATTTCAAAATAAAAATATTCTTGTATTAGGCATTGCAAAGAGTGGTTATGCAGCAGCTACTTTGTTGCAAAAATTAGGGGCGAATGTCATTGTAAATGACGGAAAGCCTTTAGCAGACAATGTACTTGCTGCAGAATTACAAGCAAAAGGAATGGACGTTGTATGCGGTGGCCATCCTTTAGAATTATTAGAGAGAAATATTTCTCTTGTCGTTAAAAATCCAGGAATCCCGTATTCTAATCCAATATTAGTTGCTGCGAAAGAAAAAGAAATTCCAATTGTTACGGAAGTTGAATTAGCATATCGTATTTCAAAAGCACCATTTGTTGGAATTACAGGGTCTAATGGTAAAACGACGACAACAATGCTGACATTTGAAATGTTAAAAGAAGGACAAAAGCATCCTGTTATTGCAGGGAATATAGGAACTGTAGCTTGTGAAGTAGCACAGGATGCAAAAGAAAATGAAGTTGTAGTTACAGAGCTTTCATCGTTCCAATTGATGGGAGTAGAATCGTTCCAACCTAAAATTGCAGCGTTCTTAAACTTATTTGAAGCCCACTTAGATTATCATGGGACGAAGAAGGAATATGGTTTAGCAAAAGCAAATGTTTTTAAAAACCAAACAGAAAACGATTATAGTGTAATAAATGCGGATGATGCAGATGTGATGGAGTTATCTGCGGATACTAAAGGTCAAAAAATCCTGTTTTCGACAACGAAAGAAATTGAAGATGGCGCGTGTATAAAAGATAACGCTCTTTATTTCAAAGGTGAAAAAGTTGTTGAAGTAAGCGATATCGTTTTACCTGGTCAACATAATCTAGAAAATATTTTAGCTGCGATGAGTATTGCGAAATTATTAGGTACTTCTAATGAAGCAATTACGGTCGTGTTAAAACGTTTTACGGGTGTAAAACATCGTTTAGAATATGTAACAACGATTAACAACCGTAAGTTTTATAATGATTCAAAAGCAACGAATATGTTAGCGACTGAGAAAGCACTATCTGCGTTTACACAACCGATTGTGTTACTAGCAGGTGGGCTTGATCGTGGAAATGAATTCGATGATTTAATTCCGTATTTCAAAAATGTAAAAGCGATTGTAACATTTGGACAAACAGCTCCCAAACTAGTAAGAGCGGCAGAAAAAGCGGGATTAGATATAATTGAAAGTGTCGATACTTTAGATGAAGCAGTGGTGAAAGCTTATGCTCATTCTAAAGAAGGTGATGTTGTTCTTCTTTCTCCAGCGTGTGCAAGCTGGGATCAATTTAAAACATTTGAAGAAAGAGGAGACATTTTTATACAAGCTGTGCATAAACTTATATAAAGTAAATCAAAACATCAGTAGGCTAACACCTACTGATGTTTTGTTACATAGGGCAAAAGGTTCTGCCTAAAGAGGTGGTGTTTGTGGGTAATGAAGAAAACGCCTGATTTTATTCTCATCATCGTAACACTTTCATTGTTGACAATCGGAATGATTATGGTTTATAGTGCGAGTGCAGTTTGGGCCTCTTATAAAATGGGGGACTCATTCTTTTTTGCCAAAAGACAATTACTGTTTGCGGGTCTTGGTGTAGTAGCTATGTTTTTTATTATGAAAATTGATTATTGGGTGTGGCGTACGTATTCAAAAGTAATTTTGCTAGTTTGCTTCATTCTTCTTATTCTCGTTCTTATTCCTGGAGTAGGTCTTGTTCGAGGAGGAGCACGAAGTTGGATTGGTATCGGAGCATTTTCGATTCAACCGTCAGAATTTATGAAGTTTGCGATGATTATTTTCTTGGCAAAGTTTTTAGCGGAACGGCAAAAATTGATTACATCTTTTAAACGTGGTTTATTACCGGCTCTTAGTTTTGTGTTTCTTGCTTTTGGGATGATTATGTTACAGCCAGACCTTGGGACAGGAACGGTAATGGTTGGGACATGTATCATTATGATATTTATTTCGGGAGCGAGGGTCTTTCACTTTGCGATGTTTGGTTTGCTTGGTGTAGCAGGGTTTGTAGGGTTAATCGCATCAGCACCGTATCGAATGAAGCGCATTACATCATATTTAGATCCGTGGGCAGATCCGCTTGGAAGTGGATTTCAAATTATCCAATCATTACTCGCAATTGGACCCGGTGGATTATTTGGGCTTGGACTTGGACAAAGTAGACAAAAATTTCTTTATTTACCTGAACCACAAACTGACTTTATATTTGCAATCTTATCCGAGGAATTAGGTTTTATTGGTGGTTCATTTGTGTTATTATTATTTAGTCTATTATTATGGCGCGGGATTCGTATCGCATTAGGAGCGCCAGATTTATATGGTACGTTTTTAGCAGTAGGTATTGTGGCGATGATTGCGATTCAAGTAATGATTAATGTTGGTGTTGTAACAGGACTGATGCCTGTTACGGGTATTACCTTGCCGTTTTTAAGTTATGGTGGATCAAGTTTGACATTAATGTTAATGGCAGTAGGTGTATTATTAAATATAAGTCGCCATTCTCGCTACTAAACCCTGTTTATAAGACAGGGTTTTTCGTATGTGTGTAAAAATGCAATATGTATATAGAAATAAATATAATGGAAATAAGAAAAGAGAAGCGGAGGAGTTAGTAGTGCGTGTATTAGTGAGTGGTGGGGGTACTGGTGGTCATATTTATCCAGCTCTTGCTTTAATTAGAGAAATAAAAAAGTTAAATCCAGAAGCAAGATTTTTATATATTGGTACGGAAAATGGACTAGAGAGTACAATCGTTCCAAAAGCAGGTATACCATTTCAATCTATTGTTATAAGTGGATTTAAACGAAAAATATCATTAGATAATGTGAAGACAGTAATGCGTTTTCTAAAAGGTGTACAGGATAGTAAACGATATATTCGTCGTTTTAACCCGGATATCGTAATTGGAACGGGTGGATATGTATGTGGACCAGTTGTATACGCTGCAGCCAAATTAGGTATTCCAACTATTGTACATGAACAAAATAGTGTACCAGGTGTAACGAACAAATTTTTAAGTCGTTATGTTGATAAAGTTGCTGTTTGTTTTGAAGCAGCTACAGAGCATTTTCCAGAGTCAAAAGTGGTAATGACAGGTAATCCGCGAGCATCAGAGGTAATGGATCAAAATGGGATGAAAGGGAAACGTTCAGTTGGGCTTTCTCTTCCTAAAAAGTCTGTACTTATATTTGGTGGAAGTCGTGGCGCTAGACCGATTAACGATGCCTTCGTTGAAGCAATTGAACAGTTTGGGAACAAAAGCTACGAAATACTATATGTAACAGGTGAAGTACATTATGACAAAGTGATGGAAGCCGTGAAGCAAAAAGGGAACCCGAACAATGTTATTATTAAGCCGTTCATTCATAATATGCCAGAGGTACTAACTGGTGTAGACCTTGTTGTTTCAAGGGCTGGGGCAACAACACTTGCAGAATTAACAGCGTTAGGAAAACCAAGTGTGTTAATACCGAGTCCGTACGTAACAAATAATCATCAGGAAAAGAATGCACGTTCAGTTGTTGATAAAGGAGCGGCAAAAATGTTACTTGAAAAAGATTTAACAGCTGAAACGCTTATTCGTGATATTGATGAGATTTTATTGGATGCACAAACATTACAAAATATGAAGCTAGCTGCTAAGAAACTAGGTATTCCAGATGCAGCAAATAAGCTGTATGAAGTAATGAATAAGCTTGTAAAAAAATAAAGTGAGGTTTTAATCAGTGGGGAGTGATTCTCTCTCGTTGATTATTACCTTTCACTAATCGGATGTTTACTGGCATCCCGATACCGCCTAACTTCTTTGTTACTGCCGAATTTTGATTTAGGAGCTGTACTGCCCGTAAATAGAGGGATAACGTTAGGTGAACGCCCTGCATATTATTGTCATAAGGAGACTTAATATGGGGGAGATTGTCTATGGAACAATTAGTAAATGAGCTTATAGAAGCAGACGTTGGTCGTGTTTTAGTTAACGAGTCGTTAGCACGTTATACAACTATGAAAATAGGTGGACCAGCGGATATTTTAATTGTGCCTAAGCATGTAGCCGGTATTGAAAAAACATTACAGTTAGTAAAGCAATACAAAACGAAGTGGACTGTAATTGGGCGCGGTTCAAACCTTCTTGTATCTGATCAAGGCATAGAAGGTGTTGTTATTCGTTTAGGAGAAGGATTAGATCACTTAGAGGTCGAAAAACATAAGGTAAGAGTTGGTAGTGGATATCCTCTTATTAAATTGTCAACTTTACTTAGTCGTCAAGGGTTAGCTGGATTGGAGTTTGCAAGCGGTATTCCAGGAAGTGTCGGTGGTGCAGTATATATGAATGCAGGTGCACATAAATCGGATATATCGAGTGTATTATCCAAGGCTCTCATTCTGTTTGAAGACGGTACAATTGACTGGTTAACGAATAAAGAACTGGAGTTTTCTTATCGGGCATCTGTATTGCAAACGAAACGTCCTGGTATTGTTTTAGAGGCGGAGTTTAAATTACAGGCGGGAAAACGTGAAGAAATTGTACGTAGCATGCAAAATAATAAAGATTACCGCCGTGAAACGCAACCATGGAATCACCCGTGTGCAGGAAGTATATTTCGGAATCCAATCCCACATTTTGCAGGCGATTTAGTAGAAAAAGCAGGGCTTCGTGGTTATAGGATTGGTGGAGCTCAAATTTCTCAAATGCATGGCAATTTTATTGTTAATACCGGGGGGGCTTCAGCGCAAGATGTATTGTCCTTAATTGAATTAATAAAACATACAATTAAGGATAAATTTGATGTAGATATGCACACAGAAGTAGAAATCATTGGAAGATAACGGTTATTCGTTCCGCTCATTATCATTTATGTTATAATAAGAAGATAAGAACGGCATGAGGAACATGCCGTTCTTTATGTTACATAGGGGGATCGTACATGAATAATAGTAAAGTGATTAAACTACAAGATCGTGTACCAAAATTGAAAAATCAAAAGAAAAAAAACAAAAAAAATGTTAATCATCGATTGATTTTATACATATCAATTTTATTTTTATTAGTGCTCTTTTTAATTTATTTTCGGTCTCCGCTTAGTAATATAAAAAAGATTAGTGTGTTTGGAAATCACTATATGACGGATGAGCAAGTAATGAAGGATTCAGGCGTGACATATGATACAAGTTATTTCCGAGTGACAGCACATAAAGCTGAAGAAAACTTAACGAAGCGAAAAGAAATTAAAGCAGTAAATGTAAAAAAACGTTTTCCAAACAAGATTGATGTTCATATTGAAGAATATTTAACGATTGGTTATATAAATAAAGAGGGAAAATTACAACCGTTATTAGAGAATGGAAAAACACTTGATGTACTACCTAATGGAAAACTTCCTGTTGCAGCACCGATTTTCGAACCTTTTAAAGAAGAGAAAATGAAGGAGTTAATCGCTGAACTAGAAAAGTTAACACCAGCTATTTTAAAATCTATTTCGGAGATTCGCTATTCTCCAACGAATGCGAATGAAGATCATCTTACTTTATATATGAATGAAGGTTATGAAGTGAGCACTACGATTCAAAATTTCGCAAAACGTATGGAAGCCTATCCGCTTATTTTAAAAACAATTGAGCCAGGTAAGAAGGTATTAATTGACTTAGAAGTAGGTGCATATACGAAAGAATTAGGTGCGGAAGAAAAAAAAGAATAGAATGGTAGTTTTCGTTGCTTATAGCAGAAAAAACAAAACAAACGTTCTATTATATGCATACGAATTTAGAAGAATGGTTCATTTGATGAAAAATATGTAAAAATTCTTAGATTCATACTAGTATTGGTACAAGTTTCACTTTTCTATGAGTACATCTTAGTGTAGACTTATACTTGGCGGTAAACTTTACACTCGAAATAGAATTATTTCAAGATAAGCAGTTATTCATAGTTTACTGCGATATTCTTAATTGAATGCTAAATAAAAATAAGAAAAATATAGGGTTAAAAAAGGGAAACGTATAAAGACGTTGAATATTTTTCTTATAAATAGTAAAGTTGCGATTGTTGTTCCATATATTGAGTTGTATGGTATAAATAAAGAAGGAGGTGCCAAAGAATGAACAGCAATGAAATATATGTTAGTCTTGACATCGGTACATCCAATGTTAAAGTCATCATTGGTGAAATGGTTAATGACAGCTTAAACATTATTGGTGTTGGAAATGTAAAATCAAATGGTTTAAAGAAGGGATCGATAGTTGATATAGACGAGACTGTTCGATCAATTAAAAAAGCAATTGAACAAGCTGAGCGCATGGTGGGAATCCACATTGAGCAAGTTGTAGTAGGTGTCAATGCAAACCAGGTACAGCTACTTCCTTGTCACGGAGTAGTCGCTGTTTCAAATGAAGATCGTGAAATCGGGAATGAAGATGTCTTACGCGTTCTAGATGCAGCACAAGTTGTGTCAATTGCTCCAGAACGTGAGTTTATTGATGTGGTACCTCGACAGTTCATCGTAGACGGTCTTGACGAGATTAACGATCCACGCGGGATGATCGGTGTAAGATTAGAAATGGAAGGTACACTTATTACAGGCTCGAGAACTTTACTACATAACCTACTTCGTTGTGTAGAAAAAGCAGGTCTTGAAATTGTTGATATTTGTCTTCAACCTTTAGCGGCTGCAACAGTTGCTATATCTTCAGATGAAAAAAATAGAGGAGTAGCCCTTGTTGATATGGGGGGAGGATCTACAACTTTATCTATTTTTAAAGACGGAGAGTTACAAGCGACGAGCGTATTACCATTAGGTGGAGACCATATAACGAAGGATATTGCAATTGGGTTGAAAACTTCAACAGAAAATGCAGATCAAATTAAGTTGAAATATGGACATGCTTTTTATGATACAGCATCTGAAGAAGAGATGTTTACGGTTCCTATTATGGGAAGTGATCAAACAGAACAATATTCTCAGTTGGAATTATCGGATATAATAGAGGCTCGTGTAGAGGAAATTTTAATGTTTGTTCAAGATGAAGTGCGTAAGTTAGGAGTAAAGCAAGTGGCTTCTGGTTATGTACTAACTGGCGGAATTGCTTCTATGCCAGGTGTTCTTGATCTTGCATATGATATTTTACATGAAAATGTTCGTGTAGCAACTCCTGATTATATTGGTGTGCGTGAGCCCCAATATACAAGCGGAGTTGGATTAATTAAACATTCTTATCAAAAAGCTAAATTACGTGGGAAAAATGTGCAGGAAAAGCAAGAGCATTTTGAACCAGTACCAGCACCAGCACCAACGCCGGTACAACAGCAACCCGCGAAACAAAAAACTCGTAATCAAAACAATAATAATCAAAATGATGACCGTATGATGTCAAAAGTAAAACGTGTATTCCGTTATTTATGGGATTAAAATTGGACACGAAAAATGAGGTTCTAGGGGGATTTCGACATGTTAGAGTTTGATACTACTCAAGATCAATTAGCGAATATAAAAGTTATCGGTGTCGGCGGTGGCGGAAACAATGCTGTAAACCGTATGATTGAACACGGTGTACAAGGTGTAGACTTTATCGCTGTGAACACTGATGCACAAGCATTAAATCTATCAAAAGCTGAAACAAAAATGCAAATTGGTGGAAAATTAACGCGTGGACTTGGTGCAGGCGCAAATCCTGAAGTAGGGAAAAAAGCTGCAGAAGAAAGTAAAGAACAGATCCAAGAAGCACTTCGTGGTGCGGATATGGTCTTCGTAACTGCTGGTATGGGCGGTGGAACTGGAACTGGTGCAGCTCCAGTTGTTGCTCAAGTTGCAAAAGAATTAGGTGCTTTAACAGTTGGTGTTGTAACACGTCCATTTACTTTTGAAGGACGTAAACGTGCAACGCAAGCAGCATCTGGTATTGCAGCATTTAAAGAAAATGTAGATACTCTTATTGTAATTCCAAACGATCGCTTATTAGAGATCGTTGATAAAAATACGCCAATGTTAGAAGCATTCCGTGAAGCTGATAACGTATTACGTCAAGGTGTTCAAGGTATTTCGGATTTAATTGCAACGCCAGGTTTAATTAACTTAGACTTTGCAGACGTAAAGACAATTATGTCTAATAGAGGTTCTGCTTTAATGGGTATTGGTTCTGGTAACGGGGAAAATCGTGCTGCAGAAGCTGCGAAAAAAGCGATTTCTAGTCCATTACTAGAAACATCTATTGATGGAGCTCAAGGTGTTATCATGAACATTACGGGTGGCGCTAACTTAAGCTTATATGAAGTACAAGAAGCGGCAGATATCGTAGCTTCAGCTTCAGATCCAGAAGTAAATATGATCTTCGGTTCTGTTATTAATGAAGGATTAAAAGATGATATCGTTGTAACTGTAATTGCAACTGGTTTTGATGATAGCATTGCAACTCAACCACCAAAACCAATTATTCGTCCGAATGCGAACCACACGCAACAACAGCAACAATCAGTAGCTCAACCTTCAAAACAACGTGAAGTAAAACGTGAAATGAAGCGTGAAGAGCCAGTTGTACATGAGCGTCATTCAGATTCAGATGATATCGATATTCCAGCATTTTTACGTAACCGTCGTAGACGATAAAAAAAGGAGCTTTCATGCTCCTTTTTTGTTTTTTAAATGAAAAAGACCTGCTTAGCAGGTCTTTTTTTATTTCGTATATTTCAATATATTTTGTTGGTGAAAATAAGAGTATATCATTCTATGAATTTGTACTTTTATTTTTTACCGACAGATTATGTCTAGAAATCACAAAATAACAAAAAAACACCTCCGCAAATTGACACACTTTCCTATTGGATATGCATTATACTAGTCTCAACTTGAAAAAAGAGGTGAATTGTTTGGTTGTTTACGCCGACGTTGTTTGGTTGTTAAACGCCTGCATTGATTTTCTTTTGCTTTTATTAACAGCTACCGTGTTAAAAAAGAAAATCAAAAGATGGAGGCTTGTGTTAGGGGCATTTATAGGTTCAACTATTGTTATTTTTGCCTTTACTCCTTTTGCTTCTATGATGACACATCCAATTATGAAACTACTGTACTCGTTACTTATTGTGTATACAGCATTTGGGTTTACAACGTTTAGAAATTATGCACAAACTGTTTTTACTTTTTACTTTGTAACCTTTATGGTTGGCGGAGGATTAATTGGAACTCATTTCTTTTTGCAAACGAATGAAATGGTAAATGGATTGGTTCAATCTCAGTCAATTTCTTACGGCGATCCAATTAGTTGGTTATTTGTTATTTTTGGTTTTCCGGTAATTTATTATTTTTCTAAAAAGCGTATTGAAAGCGTAGAGGTCACGAAAATACACTATGACCAAATTGTGAAAGTAAAAATTCAATTGGCGGAAGAAGAACTAGAACTGGCAGGTCTTATTGACAGTGGGAACCAACTTTACGACCCATTAACAAAAACACCCGTTATGATTATGCATGTTTCATCATTAGAACATTGCTTACCATCTTGGTTAACAGAACAAATTTATTCCAAAACAGAAATTCCTCAAATACCAGAAAATGATTCTGGTTGGGCGACAAAATTACGTTTAATTCCTTTCCGTGCAGTAGGAGTAGAAAGTCAATTTTTGTGGGCAATTAAGCCTGACAGTGTGCAAGTTGATCATGAAGGTAGTTCTATTGTTGTAAACAAAGTATTAATTGGATTAAATACACAACAACTGTCTACAAATGGGGAGTATCAATGTATTGTGCATCCAAAAATGTTGATTTCACAAAAAATGGTGATCGCTTAATAATGAGAGGCGGGATAATATGATGAAATTAAAATTTTATTTAGTATACCTTTGGTATAAAGTATTGCTGAAATTAGGAATTAAGACCGATGAAATTTATTATATTGGTGGAAGTGAAGCGTTGCCACCACCGTTAACGAAAGAAGAAGAGGAAGTTCTTTTGAATAAATTGCCAAAGGGAGATCAGGCAGCAAGGTCATTACTTATTGAACGTAACTTAAGGCTCGTTGTATATATAGCAAGAAAGTTTGAAAATACAGGGATAAATATTGAAGATTTGATTAGTATAGGAACAATCGGCCTTATTAAAGCGGTAAATACATTTAATCCAGAAAAGAAAATAAAATTAGCAACATATGCATCGCGTTGTATAGAAAATGAAATTTTAATGCATTTACGTCGAAATAACAAAAATCGTTCGGAAGTTTCTTTTGATGAACCGCTAAACATTGATTGGGATGGGAATGAACTGTTGTTGTCTGACGTGTTAGGTACAGATGATGATATTATTACAAAAGATTTAGAAGCTACTGTAGATCGCCACCTTTTAATGAAAGCATTACACCAATTAAATGATCGTGAAAAACAAATTATGGAACTTCGGTTTGGGCTTGCTGGAGGAGAGGAAAAGACGCAAAAAGATGTGGCGGATATGCTTGGGATTTCACAGTCATACATTTCGCGTTTAGAAAAAAGAATTATAAAAAGATTACGAAAAGAATTTAATAAAATGGTGTGAAGAATAAGACCAGCCGTTATGTAGGCTGGTCTTATTCTATTTAGTTGTATTAGGAAAGATAATTTAAATAAAAAATCGTGAAAAAACCACATGCATAAAATCCCCTTCAAAGGAAATACTTTACACTGTACAGCAACTCCCGATAGGAGGGAACACTTTGACGAGAAACAAAGTAGAAATTTGCGGTGTTGATACAGCTAAACTTCCAGTATTAAAAAATGAAGAGATGCGTAAATTATTTCGTGAAATGCAAAGTGGAGAGATAAGCGCAAGAGAAAAATTAGTGAATGGAAACTTACGTCTTGTACTGAGCGTCATCCAAAGATTTAATAACAGAGGAGAATATGTTGACGATTTATTTCAAGTTGGTTGCATCGGACTTATGAAATCAATTGATAATTTTGATTTAGGCCAAAATGTAAAATTTTCAACGTATGCTGTGCCGATGATTATTGGGGAAATACGCAGATATTTGCGTGATAATAATCCGATTCGCGTATCGCGCTCATTGCGAGATATTGCGTATAAAGCTTTGCAAGTAAGAGAAAAGTTGATTGCAGAAAATTCAAAAGAACCAACAGCAATGGATATTGCAAAAGTGCTAGAAGTAACTCATGAAGAGATAGTATTTGCTTTAGATGCGATTCAAGACCCAGTTTCATTATTTGAACCGATTTATAATGATGGAGGAGATCCTATCTTTGTTATGGATCAGTTAAGTGATGAAAAACAAAAGGACGAGCAGTGGGTTGAAGAACTAGCATTGAAAGAAGGAATGAAGCGTTTAAATGATCGAGAGAAAATGATTATTAGAAAACGTTTCTTCCAAGGAAAGACACAGATGGAAGTTGCAGAAGAAATTGGGATTTCCCAAGCTCAAGTATCACGTTTAGAGAAGTCAGCCATTAAACAAATGAATAAGACGATTCAAGGATAAGGTCTCACCAATTATGGTGAGACTTTTTTATATGTAATATGGTTTACGCTCATAGTAGGGGATTAGTGTTCATATAATGAAACTAGCATGGTGTTTCGTATAGGTGACTTCCTGTAAATATGAGAAACAGCTTCCAATTCGTCATATAAGGGAGAGGATAAAAATGGTGATACGAATTTCAGAGTTACAGATGAAGGATGTTATAAATATTTCAGATGGAAAAAGGGTTGGGAATATTGGAGATATTGAAATTGATATGAACACAGGGAAAGTTTGTTCTGTTATTATTTCCAAACAGACACGTATGCTGGGTATTTTTGGAAAAGATGTTGAGATTGTAATTCCTTGGAAGGAAATTGTGAAAATTGGGGAAGATGTCATACTTGTAAGAGTAAATCCTGTTAATACTGTAACAGAATCAATACAAACACCGACAATTTCATAAAGAATATTACAAATTCCTCTTTTTTTTCTGTTAGGATTATGAAAAAATAAAAGTATGGTAAAATAGACAGGAAGTACCATACTTTTTTCTGTTATTTTAATTAAAAGGAGCCGCTTTATGAGAGAACCATTTAAATATGTGGACGGTATACTGTATTTACAAGCATGGAAAGAACTTGGAAACATTACTGCTGGATTTACGACAAAAGATGGTGGGATAAGTACGGGCTCCTTTCATGCGATGAATTTAGGATTACATGTGAATGATATCGTGGAGAACGTTCATGAAAACAGACGCATTTTAGCAAATAAGTTACAAAAACCATTAGAAAACTGGATTTGCTCTGAACAAGTTCATGATCATCATGTTGAAAAAGTAGGGCAACAGGAAAAGGGAAGTGGCGTCTATTCATATGAGGACGGTATTTCAAAAACAGATGGCATTTATACGAGTAATGAAGATGTTCTGTTAACGTCTTGTTACGCGGATTGTGTTCCGCTCTATTTTTATGCACCATCACATGGTATGATAGGACTTGCGCATGCTGGATGGAAAGGCACTGTACAAGAGATTGCAAAGGAAATGATTCAAAAGTGGAATGCAGAAGGTATTTCAAGTGATGAAATTCATGTTGCAATTGGGCCGTCGATCGGATCTTGTTGTTATGTTGTGGATGATCGTGTATTAACAGCAGCACAGAAAGTAATTAACGGTGCTGTTCCTCATCAAAAAATTTCTGACGGGCAGTACGCAATTAATTTAAAAGAAATTAATCGTATATTATGCGTACAAGCAGGCATAAAAGAAGAGCATATTGTAATGTCATCTCTTTGTACAAGCTGTGAAGAGCAACTATTTTTCTCTCATCGTCGTGATCAAGGTAAGACAGGAAGAATGTTGAGTTTCATAGGTTTTAAGGAGGAAGGAAGCAAGTGACAGTACAAGAAAATTTAGTAATTGTAAACGAAGCTATTAAAGAATCTTGCGCTCGAGCTGGACGTTCGTTGCAAGATATTAAACTTGTTGCAGTGACAAAAACTGTAGGGATTGAAAAAACAAACGAAGTAATTGAAACTGGAATTATCGATTTAGGTGAAAATAGAAATGAAGGTTTCTTACAGAAATATGAGCATTTCGGTTCAAAAGTTAATTGGCATTTTATTGGCTCATTACAAACGAGAAAAGTAAAAGAAATCATTAATGAAATTGATTATTTACATTCGTTAGATCGTCTTTCCCTGGCGAAAGAAATTCAGAAACGTGCTGATAAGAAAGTGAAATGCTTTATTCAAGTGAAAACCTCATCTGAAGAATCGAAGCAAGGATTGGCAATAGAAGAGGTTGTTTCTTTTATTCAAAGTTTGCAAGAATTCGATAAAATTGAAGTGGTTGGACTAATGACGATGGCTCCATTTACAGAAGAAGAGGAAGAAATCAGACGCTGTTTTAAGGAATTACGTATGCTACAAACAGAGGTGCAGGAGCTAGAGTTATTACATGCGCCATGTAAAGAATTATCAATGGGAATGTCCAACGATTACACGATTGCAATTGAAGAAGGGGCTACATATATTCGTTTGGGAACGATTTTAGTAGGAAAAGCGTAAAAGGAAGGAGAATCTTATTATGAGTTGGTCAAAAGTAAAATACTTCTTTTTTGATACACCGGAAGAAAAAGAAGCAGCTCAATATGGTTATGAAAAGGAGCAAACAGACATGAAAAAGCAGCAAGATCCACCAGAACAACAAGATGTTACGTTTCCGAAAGCGCAACCGAAGCAAAATGTTGTAAGTATTGAAACAGCAAAACAATCTTCAAAAGTTGTTTTATTAGAACCACGCACATATTCGGAAGCACAAGGGATTGCGGACCACTTAAAAGGTAGACGAGCTGTTGTAATTAATTTGCAGAGAATGTCTACTGATCAAGCGGTACGTATCGTTGACTTTTTAAGTGGTACTGTATACGCTATAGGCGGGGATATTCAAAAAATAGGACCGAAAACATTTATGTGTACACCTGAAAATGTTGATATTGTTGGTGCAATTTCAGAGTTATTCGGTGAAGAAGAAGAAACAAATATAAAGAGGTGGTAATACGCCATGACAACAGTTTTAATGGTGTTAAGTTCTGCTATCGAGATTTACTCGTGGGCACTGATTATTTACATTCTCCTATCATGGTTTCCTGGTGCAAAGGAATCATCTTTTGGAGAGTTCTTGGCGCGAATTTGTGAACCGTATTTAGAACCATTCCGCAGATTTATTCCGCCGCTGGGTATGATTGATATTTCTCCACTCGTTGCGATTTTTGCGTTAAAACTTGCTAAAAGTGGTTTGTTCAGTTTGTTCAGCTATTTCTTATAGTAAGAGGTTAAATACATGAGCATTTATGAACATTTTAGGCCTGATGAAGAGGTCTTTGTAGATAAAGTGCTAGAGTGGAAGCGAACGGCGGAGTACCATCAAGTGAAATTAACAGATTTCCTTGATCCAAGACAGCAACAAATTGTTTCTATGGTAATTGGACAAGGAGATGTTGCTGTGCAATTTGGTGGTGCAACGCCTAATGCAGAGCGTAAAAGAGCACTCATTTATCCAGACTATCTAGAATTAAATGAAGAAGAATTTCAAGTAGAAGTATTAGAAATTGACTATCCTTCCAAGTTTTATACGCTAGAACATAGGCAAATATTAGGTACATTTATGTCTCTTGGTTTAACGAGAGAAAAATGTGGTGATATTTTGCTGCAAGAAAATCGTGCCCAAATTGTAGTTGCGAAAGAAATCGTATCGTACATTGAGATGAACTTACAAGCAATAGGAAAAGTAAAAGTCTCCTTATCAGCAGTACAAGGAGAACAAATTCTACAGATACATGAAATGTGGGGGGAGAAATCTGGAACGGTTTCTTCACTTCGTTTAGATGTTATGTTAGCTGAAATGTTACATTTATCTAGACAGAAAGTGCAACCTTTCATTAAAAATGGTTTAGTAAAAGTTAATTGGAAAATAGTGGAACAAACTGCTTATGAATGTTATCCAGGAGACGTTTTTTCTGTTAGAGGATATGGACGAAGTAAATTATTTTCTGTAGAAGGTAGAACAAAACGCGACAAATGGAGAATTTTGTATGGTATACTAAAATGATTGGTTTTTTAGAAGGAAATCCTCCTATTTTGTCGAAGAAAAGATATAATTGAAAGAGGAAATTTAGATAACTACTTGGAGGTGGCGTTGTGCCGTTAACACCATTAGATATTCATAACAAAGAATTTGGTCGCGGATTCCGTGGCTATGATGAAGATCAAGTAAATGAGTTTCTTGATCAAATTATCAAAGATTATGAATTGGTCATTCGTGAGAAAAAAGCTTTAGAAGAAAAAGTTGCGCAGTTAGAAGGGAAGTTAGATCATTTCTCTAATATTGAAGATACGTTAAACAAATCTATCGTTGTTGCGCAAGAAGCAGCGGAAGAAGTAAAACGTAATGCGCAAAAAGAAGCGAAATTAATTGTGCGTGAAGCTGAAAAGAATGCTGATCGTATTATTAACGAAGCATTAGTAAAATCAAGAAAAGTTGCTTTTGATATTGAAGAGCTAAAGAAACAAGCGAAAGTATTCCGAACTCGTTTCCGTATGTTATTAGAAACACAGCTTGAAATGTTAAACAACGATGATTGGGATAAACTAATTGAGTTAGAAGACGAAGTAGATGAACTGTTGAAAAAAGAAGAAACAGTGTAAGCTTGACGTTTTTCTCATTATTACATATAATTTTAAACAACATATTTATTAAGAAAAACGAAGATAGGGATAAGTACCTTTTCAAACCTTATATAGCGAACTGAGGACGGTGTAAGCTCAGGATAAGGAGATAGTGGGAATATCACCCTGGAGTTCCGCGCTGAACAAATAGAGTAAGCGTAGGCGTGTATTCGCGTTAAGAATATAAGAGGATTCTATACATATGTATATGATCTACTAGGGTGGTACCGCGGGAGACTTTCTCGTCCCTTTTTGGGATGAGAAAGTCTCTTTTTTATTCCGTTTTTTAAGTATTTCTTTTATACATGTAAGGAGGAATTGAGCATGGAGTACAAAAATACATTACTGATGCCGAAAACAGAGTTCCCAATGCGTGGGAACTTACCAAAACGTGAGCCTGCAATGCAAGAAAAATGGGCTGAAATGAATATTTACGAAAAAGTACAAGAACATACAAAAGGTCGTCCTTTATTTGTATTGCATGATGGGCCTCCATATGCGAATGGTGACATTCATATGGGACATGCATTAAATAAAGTATTAAAAGACTTTATTGTTCGTTATAAATCAATGACTGGTTTTAGTGCGCCATATGTTCCAGGATGGGATACGCACGGTTTACCAATTGAACAAGCTTTAACAAATAAAGGTGTAAAGCGTAAAGAAATGACAGTTGCTGAGTTCCGTAAGTTATGTGCAGAGTATGCATATGAACAAGTAGAACGTCAACGTGAACAATTTAAGCGTCTAGGTGTACGTGCAGATTGGGATAATCCATATATTACTTTAGAGCCCGCTTATGAAGCACAACAAATTAAAGTGTTTGGTGACATGGCGAAAAAAGGTTATATCTATAAAGGTCAAAAACCAGTTTACTGGTCTCCAACGAGTGAATCTGCTTTAGCAGAAGCTGAAATTGAATATCAAGATAAAAAATCAGCATCTATTTACGTAGCATTCCCTGTAAAAGATGGAAAGAACGTATTAGAAGGTGATGAAAAGTACATCATTTGGACAACAACACCTTGGACATTACCTGCAAACTTAGGTATTTCTGTTCACCCAGAGCTTGAATATAGCATTGTAAAAGTAAATGATGAGAAATATATCATTGCTTCTGAGCTGTTTGAGACAGTTGCAAAAACGTTAGAGTGGGAAAATGCTGAAGTTGTGAAAACAGTAAAAGGTAGCGAACTGGAGTACACAGTTGCAAAACATCCATTCTACGATCGTGATTCATTAGTAATGCTAGGAGATCACGTAACAACAGATGCAGGTACAGGTTGTGTTCATACAGCACCAGGACACGGGGAAGATGACTTCGTTGTTGGTAAAAAGTATGGATTAGAAGTACTTTGCCCAGTTGATGATAAAGGTGTATTAACAAATGAAGCACCTGGATTTGAAGGCTTATTCTATGATAAAGCTAACAAGCCAATTACAGAAAAATTAGAAGAAGTAGGCGCGTTACTGAAACTAACATTCATTACGCATTCATACCCACATGATTGGAGAACGAAAAAACCAATTATTTTCCGTGCGACAGCACAGTGGTTTGCATCTATTGAAGCATTCCGTAAAGAATTAATAGAAGCTGTAGCGGAAACAAAATGGGTACCAGCATGGGGAGAAACTCGTCTTCATAATATGGTTCGTGACCGTGGTGACTGGTGTATTTCTCGTCAGCGTGCATGGGGTGTGCCAATTCCGGTATTCTATGCTGAGAATGGTGATCCAATTATTACGGATGAAACAATTAACCATGTAGCAGATTTATTCCGTGAACACGGTTCTAACGTATGGTTTGAGCGTGAAGCGAAAGATCTATTACCAGAAGGATTTACACATCCAGGTAGCCAAAATGGCGAATTCCGTAAAGAAACAGACATCATGGATGTATGGTTCGATTCAGGTTCTTCTCACCAAGCTGTATTAGAAGAGCGCGAAGATTTACAGCGTCCAGCTGATTTATATTTAGAAGGATCTGATCAGTATCGTGGTTGGTTTAACTCTTCATTATCAACAGCAGTTGCTGTAACAGGTAAAGCTCCATATAAAGGCGTACTAAGCCACGGTTTCGTACTAGATGGTGAAGGACGTAAAATGAGTAAGTCGATTGGAAACATCGTCGTACCGAAGAAAATCATGGATCAATTAGGTGGAGACATTTTACGCTTATGGGTATCTTCTGTTGACTATCAATCTGACGTACGTATTTCAGATGATATTTTAAAACAAGTAGCAGAAGTGTATCGTAAAATCCGTAACACATTCCGTTTCTTATTAGGAAACTTAGACGACTTTAAGCCAAGTGAAAATGCAGTAGCTGTAGCTGAGCTTCGTGAAGTAGATCGTTACATGTTAGTGAAATTAAATGACTTAATTACAAAAGTTAAAGAAGCATATGAGACATACGATTTCGCTGCTGTGTATCATGCAATTCATAACTTCTGTACAATTGATTTAAGTTCATTCTACTTAGATTTTGCAAAAGATATTTTATACATTGAAGGTGCAAACCACGAAGATCGTCGTGCAATTCAAACTGTATTATATGAAGTTCTTGTTGCGTTAACGAAACTTGTAACACCAATCTTACCGCATACAGCTGATGAAGTATGGCCATACATTCCAGGCGTAACAGAAGAAAGTGTACAATTAACTGATATGCCAGAAGCTGTACAATTAGATGACGCGGAAGCATTAAAAACAAAATGGGATGCATTTATGACATTACGTGATGACGTGTTAAAAGCACTAGAAGTAGCTCGTAATGAAAAAGTAATCGGTAAGTCATTAAATGCGAGCATTACGCTATATCCAACTGCAGAAATGAAAGCTATGTTAGAGTCTATTAGCGAAGACTTAAAGCAATTATTCATCGTTTCTGAGTATAAACTTGGTGGTATGATGGAAGAAGCGCCAGCAGATGCACCGAAGTATGAACATACAGCGGTTATTGTTGCTCAAGCAACTGGTGAAACATGTGAACGTTGTTGGGTAGTTTCAGAAACAATTGGTAAAGATGCTGAACATGAAACATTATGTGAGCGTTGTGCAACAGTTGTGAAAGAAAACTATGTAAAATAATAAAAAAACTGACTGCTATTTATGCAGTCAGTTTTTTTATTTTGATGATATATCAAAATAACTTTCAGGCTCTTTCCTGTGAAGGAAAAATGTGTGTGAGGTAAGCAAATAAATTTCGGACACACTAACTGTACATTACAGCTAGGAGGAATGTACACGTGAATGAAATCTACATGGAAATAAAAGAAGAATTGCAATTGATGAGAAAAGAGTTGCAAGAGAGACTAGCTAAAGAAGTAATGCACAAATATGATGTCGAGTTCAGCCAAGAGCTTGGATATGAAATTAAGGAAGAGATAAAGAAAAAATTGCTATTACATGATATAAAAGAGGATTTAAAGGATGTAGAACGCGCATTATTTAAAATGGAAATAGACATGTACGGTATTTGTGAAGAGACGGGGAGATTAATTTCGACAAAGCAAATGAAAACAATGCCGACTGCCCGAACAATTCATGAATTTTTCTATGAAAAGGTAAATGTATGAATACGCACAACGATATTATATTACCTTTTTTTAATTTATTTTATTCTTCTATAAAGGTTCATTGTGAAAAGGTAGCAGCTATGCTAAAATTTTGAGGTACACTGTCTTTGTGGGGGAAATGAAAATGATATATTATGTAATAGCGTTATTTGTCATTGCTATCGATCAAATATCGAAGTGGTTAATTGTAAAGAACATGGAATTGGGTACGAGTATTCCGATTATCGACAATGTATTATACATAACATCACATCGAAATAGAGGCGCTGCCTGGGGTATTTTAGAAAATAAAATGTGGTTCTTCTACATTATTACAGTTGTTTTTGTAGTGTTTATCGTATTTTATATGAAAAAGTATGCGAAAACAGACAAGCTTCTAGGTATTTCGTTAGGCCTAATTTTAGGCGGGGCAATTGGTAACTTTATTGATCGTGTATTTAGACAAGAAGTAGTGGATTTCATTCACGTGTATATTTTCTCGTACAACTATCCAGTATTCAATATAGCTGATTCAGCATTATGTATTGGTGTTGTATTAATTATTATTCAAACATTATTAGAAGGCAAGAAAGCGAAGGAGTAATTGAATGAGTGAAGTAGTACAAGTAACAGTTGTAGAAGAGCAAAAAAATGAGCGAATTGATAAATTCGTTGCAGGAATAAATAACGAATGGTCACGTTCACAAGTACAGCAATGGATTAAAGATGATGTTGTGACAGTAAACGGGAAAGCAGTAAAAGTGAATTATAAAGTAAAAGAAGAAGATGAAATTACAGTAACGATTCCTGAGCCGGAAGCGTTAGATATTCAACCAGAAGATATGAATTTAGAAATTTATTATGAAGATGCAGATGTGCTTGTTGTAAATAAACCACGTGGTATGGTTGTACATCCAGCGCCAGGGCATACAAGTGGTACGCTTGTAAACGGCCTTATGCACCATTGTACAGATTTATCAGGTATCAACGGTGTAATGCGTCCAGGTATCGTGCATCGTATTGATAAAGATACATCTGGATTATTAATGGTTGCTAAGAATGATATGGCGCATGAATCACTTGTAAATCAACTTGTAGCAAAAACAGTAACAAGACGTTACAAAGCAATTGTGCACGGTGTTATTCCGCATGATAAGGGGACTATCGATGCACCAATTGGTCGTGATAAGAAAGAGCGTCAAAGTATGACAGTTGATGAAAATGGTAAAAACGCTGTTACTCACTTCCAAGTGTTAGAACGCTTTAAAGACTTTACACTTGTAGAATGTCGCTTAGAAACGGGACGTACGCACCAAATTCGTGTTCATATGAAATATATTGGCTATCCACTTGCGGGAGATCCGAAGTATGGTCCGAAGAAAACGTTAGATATGAATGGACAAGCACTTCATGCAGGTATTTTAGGCTTTGATCATCCTCGTACTGGTGAATATATTCAGTTTGAGGCACCGATTCCAGAAGTATTTGAAGAAGCATTAAATATTTTACGGAAATAGTATTGACAAATCATAAGAAAACTGAGATACTGACAACAGTTAAATAATGATCCTTTAACACAGCCCCGTGAGGTTGAGAAGGTAACGGTTTGAAATACTTAGGGTATGCTGTACCCTTTTTTCAAAAGTCCTCTCGCACACGCTGAGAGGACTTTTTTTATACCATTACTCTCACGCAAGAAAAAAAGCTTGGAGGTGTAGAGCATGCAAGAGAAAGCTGTCGTTTTAGATGACCAAATGATTCGCCGCGCTTTAACACGAATTAGTCATGAAATCGTGGAACGAAATAAAGGTGTCGATAATTGTGTTCTTGTCGGAATTAAAACTCGTGGAATTTTTATTGCACAACGTTTGGCAGAACGAATTGGTCAAATTGAAGGAAAAGAAATGGAAGTTGGAGAGTTAGACATTACGTTATATCGTGATGATTTAACACTGCAATCCAAAAATAAAGAACCACTTGTAAAAGGTTCTGATATCCCTGTAGATATTACGAAGAAAAAAGTTATCCTTGTGGATGACGTGTTATATACAGGAAGAACAGTTCGAGCAGCAATGGATGCTCTTATGGATTTAGGTAGACCATCTCAAATCCAACTGGCGGTTCTTGTTGATAGAGGTCATCGTGAACTACCAATTCGCGCTGATTATGTAGGAAAGAACATTCCAACATCAAGTGAAGAGCGTATCGAAGTTGATTTGCAAGAGACAGATCAACAAGATCGAGTAAGCATATACGATAAGTAAAGCCCTTTTAAATGTAGTCCTGTGAGGCTGCCAAAGGGTCTTGGCTTTCATATGTCAAATTTGGCATACGAAAGTGTAGGACTCTTTGTGCACAGGCACAAAGAGTTTTTTTATTGCAAAGATTTAAACTGAAGGAGGATGTAACAATGGAACAAAAGCCAGTGTTAGACGTTAATGAAGTACCGAAACCGGGAAAATGGTTATTTTTGAGTATACAACATTTGTTCGCGATGTTTGGATCAACAGTGCTTGTTCCGTTTTTAACAGGATTGAATCCATCAGTAGCATTAATATCAAGTGGATTAGGAACGTTAGCGTTTCTTCTTATAACGAAAGGTCAAGTACCTGCCTATCTAGGATCATCATTCGCCTTTATCGCACCGATTATAACAGCGAAAACGGCAGGTGGACCGGGAGCAGCAATGCTTGGTGGTTTGCTAGCAGGGCTTGTGTACATCTTAATCTCACTCGGAATTAAGAAATCAGGATCAGAGTGGATTATGAAATTACTTCCGCCAATCGTAGTTGGGCCGGTAGTAATGGTAATCGGTTTAGCGTTAGCACATACAGCAGTTAACATGGCGATGAACGGTGCGGATGGCAAATATAGCTTTATACACTTTTCAGTAGCATTAGTAACATTAGCAATTACAATTATATGCTCGATATTCGGAAGAGGGTTCTTCAGTATAATACCAGTTTTACTCGGTATTATCGGGGGGTACATCTTCGCATACTTCCAAGGATTAGTCGATTTAAAACCAGTAGCTGAGGCGAAATGGTTTGTTGTACCAGACTTCACAGTACCATTTGTAACATATACTCCGGAGTTTTCATGGAAGATAGTACTCTTGATGGTACCAGTTGCACTAGTAACAATTTCAGAGCATATCGGACATCAAATTGTACTTGGAAATGTTATTAAAAGAGATTTAATTGAAAAACCAGGTTTACATCGCTCAATCTTCGGTGATGGAATAGCAACATTGATTGCATCACTAATAGGTGGACCACCGAATACAACGTATGGTGAAAACATCGGTGTGCTAGCAATTACGAGAGCATACAGTGTATACTTATTCATCGGTTCAGCAGTATTCGCAATCATGTTCGGATTTATCGGTAAGATTTCTGCGCTGATTCATTCGATCCCAACACCAGTTATGGGTGGGGTATCAATCTTACTATTCGGTGTAATTGCATCAAGCGGATTACGCATGATGGTAGATGATAAAACAGATTTAAGTGACAAACGAAACTTAATGATTGCATCAGTAATACTAGTAATCGGTATTGGTGGAGCGGTACTTCACGTAGGAGAATCGTTCCAAGTAGAAGGAATGGCACTAGCAGCAATTGTAGGTGTACTGTTAAATCTACTACTACCGGAAACGAAACAAATAAAACAACCTAAGCAGATTGCTTCATAATAATAACCTTTTAATTCAGTCCTGTGAGACAGAAAAGGGTGGCTTCTTCCTTGCACCCTAGTCTTACATGATTAGGGTATTTTTATACAAACGTTGTTATAAAAATACAAAAGTGGTAACATAAAAATCAGAAAGATGAGGGATGACGATGAGCCATTTGTTAACGATGAGTGAATTATCGGAAGTAGAAATTTCAGAAATCCTAAAAGATGCAGAAGATTTTGCGAATGGAAAAGAGAGCAAAACGACAGAGCAAACTTTTGTTGCAAACTTGTTCTTTGAGAATAGTACGAGAACGAGATTTAGCTTTGAAGTTGCTGAGAAGAGATTAGGACTAGATGTTTTAAACTTTTCAGCTGATGCATCTAGCGTACAAAAAGGAGAAACTTTATACGATACGATAAGAACACTAGAATCAATCGGAACAAAAGCAGTGGTCATCCGCCATGAGCAAGATCGCTACTTCGATGAACTAAAAGATCAGGTGAATATCCCGATCTTAAACGCTGGAGATGGATGTGGAAACCACCCAACGCAGTGCCTACTCGACCTTCTTACAATTAAACAAGAGTTTGGAAGATTTGAAGGTTTGAAGATTGCAATAGTAGGAGATGTTCGTCATAGCCGAGTAGCACGTTCTAATGCAGAAGCATTAACGAAGTTGGGTGCAACAATTTACTTTGCCAGTCCAGAAGAGTGGAAAGATGAAGACAACACATTTGGAACATACAAACCATTAGATGAACTTGTTCCAGAAGTGGATGTAATGATGTTACTCCGTGTACAACATGAGCGTCATGATCATTATGAAACAGACATTATGAAAGAATATCATGAGAAACACGGATTAACAGTAGAAAGAGAAAAGCGTATGAAAGAAGGAAGCATTATTATGCATCCAGCTCCTGTAAACCGTGATGTTGAAATTGCAAGTGAACTTGTTGAGTGTGAGCGTTCACGCATATTTAAACAAATGGAAAATGGGGTTTACGTAAGAATGGCTGTACTAAAACGCGCCTTACCAAATGTATTAGGAGGAATGAGACATGAATTATTTGTTTAAAAATGGTCGTTATATGAATGAAGAAGGAAAAATCGTAGCAACAGATCTTCTCGTACAAGACGGTAAAATCGCTAAGGTAGCAGAAAATATTACGGCAGATAATGCTGAAGTAATCGAAGTGAACGGAAATTTAATCGCACCTGGATTAGTAGATGTACACGTACATCTTCGTGAACCAGGTGGTGAACATAAAGAAACAATTGAAACAGGTACACTAGCAGCGGCAAAAGGTGGATTCACTACAATTTGCTCAATGCCAAATACACGCCCAGTACCAGATTGCAGAGAACATATGGAAGACCTGCAAAAACGTATTAAAGAAAAAGCGCATGTTAACGTACTACCATACGGAGCAATTACAGTACGTCAAGCTGGTTCTGAAATGACAGATTTCGAAACATTAAAAGAACTTGGAGCATTTGCTTTCACAGATGACGGCGTAGGCGTACAAGATGCTAGCATGATGTTAGCGGCTATGAAACGTGCAGCGAAATTAAATATGGCAGTAGTTGCGCACTGTGAAGAGAATACGCTTATTAATAAAGGTTGTGTACATGAAGGGAAGTTTTCTGAGAAACACGGATTAAACGGTATCCCATCAGTATGTGAATCTGTACATATTGCAAGGGATATACTGCTTGCTGAAGCAGCAGATTGTCACTATCACGTATGTCACGTAAGTACAAAAGGTTCTGTACGTGTAATCCGTGATGCGAAACGCGCTGGAATTAAAGTAACAGCAGAAGTAACACCACATCACCTAGTGTTATGTGAAGATGATATCCCATCAGTTGATCCTAACTTTAAAATGAACCCACCGCTTCGTGGAAAAGAAGACCATGCAGCATTAATTGAAGGTTTATTAGATGGAACGATCGATATGATTGCAACTGACCATGCACCGCATACAGCGGAAGAGAAAGCACAAGGAATTGAAAGAGCACCGTTCGGAATTACTGGTTTTGAAACAGCATTCCCGCTTCTATACACAAACCTTGTGAAAAAGGGAGTTATTACGCTAGAACAGTTAATTCAATTCTTAACAGAAAAGCCAGCTGATACATTCGGCTTAGAAGCTGGTCGCCTAAAAGAAGGTAGAACAGCTGATATTACAATCATTGATTTAGAACAAGAAGAAGAGATTGACCCAACAACATTCTTATCAAAAGGAAAAAATACACCATTTGCAGGTTGGAAATGCCAAGGATGGCCGGTAATGACAATCGTTGGTGGTAAGATCGCATGGCAAAAGGAGAGTGCATTAGTATGAAAAGACAACTTATCTTAGAAGATGGAACGGTATTAATTGGAAAAGGTTTCGGAGGCGAAATTGAAAAGTCAGGTGAGGTTGTATTTACAACAGGAATGACTGGATATCAAGAAACATTATCTGATCCATCATATTGCGGTCAAATCGTAACATTCACGTACCCATTAATCGGAAACTACGGCATTAACCGTGACGATTTTGAATCGATTCACCCATCTGTAAATGGCTTAATCGTAAACGAAATTTGTGATCACCCATCAAACTTCCGTAATGAAATTTCGTTAAATGATTACTTAAAAGAAAGAAACATCCCAGGCTTAGCAGGAGTTGATACGAGAAAATTAACGAGAAAAATTCGTCAATACGGTACATTACGTGGACGTCTATGTAACATGGATGCAGATGTAGAATACATCGTGAGCCAATTAAAAGCGACAGTATTTACAGATCACGTGAAACGCGTATCAACGAAAGATCCATACCCAAGCCCAGGCCGTGGACACCGAGTTGTACTTGTAGACTTCGGGATGAAACATGGTATTTTAAGAGAATTAAATAAACGTGATTGTGATGTAATTGTAGTACCTTACAATACAACAGCAGAAGAGATTTTACGCCTTAGCCCAGATGGAATTATGTTAAGTAATGGACCTGGAGACCCGAAAGATGTACCAGAAGCAATTGAAATGTTAAAAGACATTATCGGTAAAGTTCCTTTATTCGGAATTTGCCTAGGACATCAATTGCTCGCTCTAGCATCTGGTGCGAATACAAGTAAGTTAAAATTCGGTCACCGTGGTTTAAATCATCCAGTAAAACATCTTGCAACTGGAAAAGTAGCAATTACATCTCAAAACCATGGATACGCAGTAGAAGAAGAATCAGTTAAAAATACAGAACTTGAAATTACACA
The DNA here is from genome assembly GCF_900108285.1 of Bacillus sp. ok061. Taxonomy (NCBI): domain Bacteria; kingdom Bacillati; phylum Bacillota; class Bacilli; order Caryophanales; family Bacillaceae; genus Bacillus; species Bacillus sp. ok061. Next base: position 65,165 of record NZ_FNUW01000008.1, read on the forward strand.
TGTCGCTTTAAATGATGGAACAGTAGAAGGTCTTCGTCATACGAAGTTCCCAGCATTTACAGTACAATATCATCCAGAAGCTTCAGCAGGACCAGAAGATGCAAATGATTTATTCGAAGATTTCTTAGCGATGATTGAAAACTTCAAGAAAGAAGGGGAAGAGTTATGCCAAAACGCCTAGACATTAACACAATTTTAGTAATCGGATCAGGACCAATTGTAATTGGGCAAGCAGCAGAGTTTGACTACTCTGGTACACAAGCTTGTCAATCTCTTAGAGAAGAAGGTTACAAAGTAATCCTTGTTAACTCTAACCCAGCAACAATTATGACAGATACTGCAACAGCAGATAAAGTATATATAGAACCATTAACACTAGAATTCGTAAGCCGTATCATTCGTAAAGAACGTCCAGATGCGATCTTACCAACATTAGGTGGTCAAACAGGTTTAAACATGGCTGTTGAACTTGCGAAATCAGGCATACTTGAAGAGTGTGGAGTTGAAATTTTAGGAACGAAATTATCAGCAATTGAGCAAGCGGAGGATCGTGATTTATTCCGTACATTAATGCAGGAATTAAATGAACCAATTCCATCTAGTACCATCATTCATACGCTAGAAGAAGCACATGAATTTGTAAAAGAAATTGGATATCCAGTTATTGTTCGCCCAGCATTTACAATGGGGGGAACAGGTGGCGGAATCTGTAGTAATGAAGAAGAACTAATTGAAATCGTATCAGGTGGATTAAAACATAGTCCAGTAACACAATGTTTATTAGAAAAGAGCATTGCTGGTTGTAAGGAAATTGAATATGAAGTAATGCGTGATTCAAATGATAACGCGATTGTAGTATGTAATATGGAAAATATCGATCCAGTTGGAGTTCACACAGGTGATTCTATCGTAGTAGCACCGAGCCAAACATTAAGTGACCGTGAATATCAAATGTTACGAAACACTTCATTACGAATTATTCGTGCATTAGGAATTGAAGGTGGATGTAACGTTCAGCTTGCACTTGATCCACATAGCTTCCAATACTATGTAATCGAAGTAAACCCGCGTGTAAGTCGTTCATCTGCACTAGCATCTAAAGCAACTGGATATCCAATTGCGAAGCTAGCGGCAAAAATTGCAGTCGGTCTAACATTAGATGAAATTATAAATCCAGTAACACAAAAAACATACGCTTGTTTCGAACCAGCATTAGACTATGTTGTTTCAAAAATTCCGCGCTGGCCATTTGATAAGTTTGAATCAGCAAACAGAACACTGGGTACACAAATGAAGGCAACTGGTGAAGTTATGTCAATCGGACGTAACTTAGAGCAATCATTATTAAAAGCGGTTCGTTCTTTAGAACTTGGCGTTTATCACTTAGAGTTAGAGCATTTAAAAGAAATTGATAAAGAAACAATGAAAAAACGCATTATAAAAGCTGATGATGAGCGACTGTTTATTGTAGCAGAAGCAATTCGTCAAGGTGTAACGAAAGAAGAAATCAACGAATGGTGTGAAATGGACTTCTTCTTCTTACAAAAAGTTGAAAACATCGTAAATATGGAACGTGAAGTAAAAGCGAATGTAGGAAATATGGAAGTACTACAAACTGCGAAAGAAATGGGCTTCAGCGATCACTACGTTGCAGCAGCTTGGAATAAAACAGAGCGTGAAATTTACGATATACGTAAAGAAAGCAATATAACTCCTGTTTATAAAATGGTAGATACTTGTGCGGCAGAGTTTGAATCTGCAACACCATACTACTACAGCACATATGGTGACGAGAATGAATCGGTTAGAACAGATCGTAAGAGTGTGGTTGTACTAGGATCTGGTCCAATCCGTATCGGTCAAGGTGTTGAGTTTGACTACGCAACAGTTCACTCTGTATGGGCAATTAAAGAAGCTGGATATGAGGCAATCATTGTTAATAACAATCCAGAAACAGTTTCAACAGACTTCAGTATTTCTGACAAATTATACTTTGAACCATTAACAATTGAAGATGTAATGCACATTATCGATTTAGAAAAGCCAGAAGGTGTTATCGTTCAGTTCGGTGGACAAACGGCAATTAACTTAGCGGCGAAATTAGAAGAACACGGTGTGAAAATTTTAGGAACATCACTTGAAGATTTAGACCGCGCAGAAGATCGTGATAAGTTTGAAGCAGCTCTAACCCAGCTTGGTATCCCGCAACCAGTTGGTAAAACAGCAACAACTGTAGAACAAGCAGTAGCAATCGCTGAAGAAATTGGTTATCCAGTATTAGTAAGACCGTCTTACGTACTAGGTGGACGTGCGATGGAAATCGTATATCGTCAAGAAGAATTACTGCACTACATGAAAAATGCAGTTAAAGTTCATGCAGAGCATCCGGTATTAATTGACCGTTACATGGTTGGTAAAGAAATTGAAGTAGATGCAATTTCAGACGGTGAGAATGTATTCATTCCAGGTATTATGGAACATATTGAACGCGCTGGAGTTCACTCTGGTGACTCAATTGGAGTATACCCACCACAAAGCTTATCTGAAAAACTAAAAGAACAAATCATTGAACATACAATTGCACTTGGAAAAGGTTTAAACATTGTTGGATTACTAAATATCCAGTTTGTAGTATTCAAAGATCAAGTGTACGTAATTGAAGTAAACCCACGTGCGAGTCGTACAGTACCGTTCTTAAGTAAAATTACGGGCGTACCGATGGCGAATGTTGCAACGAAAGTTATTTTAGGTCAAGACTTAGTAGAGCAAGGATACGGAACTGGTTATCACCCAGAAGAGAAAGAAGTATATGTAAAAGCACCGGTATTCTCGTTTGCGAAACTACGCTCAGTTGATACAACATTAGGACCTGAAATGAAGTCAACAGGGGAAGTAATGGGTAAAGACTTAACGCTTGAAAAAGCATTATACAAAGGATTAGTTGCTTCTGGAATTAACATCCCAACGCACGGATCAGTAATCATCACAGTAGCCGATAAAGATAAAGAAGAGGCAATGGAAATTGCAAAACGTTTCCACGAAATCGGTTATAACTTATTAGCAACAGCTGGAACAGCACAATCGTTAGCAGAGCAAAATATTCCAGTCCAAGTGGTAAACAAAATTGATTCTGAAGACTATAACTTACTTGATATTATCCGTCAAGGAAAAGCACAGTTTGTAATCAATACATTAACAAAAGGCAAACAACCAGCGCGTGATGGTTTCCGCATTCGCCGTGAATCAGTAGAAAATGGTGTGGCTTGCTTAACATCACTTGATACAACGAGAGCAATCTTACGAGTATTAGAATCTATGACATTCTCAGCTCATTCAATGAAAGAAATTACGCAAACAAAGCGTCACGAGGTGGTACATGCATGATGCAAAAGCAAAATATGATCGTCGTTAACCAAAAAGAAATCGCAAAAAACATTTACGAATTAGTGCTTCAAGGAACGTTAGTACAGCAAATGAACGAACCAGGGCAGTTTGTACACATTAAGGTAGCAGAGGGCATTGCGCCCCTTCTGCGCCGCCCAATTAGTATTTGTAATGTAGATCAAGAGAAGAACGAATTTACAATGCTATATCGTGCCGAAGGACAAGGGACAAAAACATTAGCAACTAGAAAACAAGGTGAAATGGTAGATGTACTAGGACCATTAGGACACGGTTTTCCTGTAGAAGAAGCAGAAGCTGGTCAAACAGCTTTACTAGTAGGCGGGGGAATTGGTGTACCACCACTTTATGAATTATCACAGCGCCTCGTTGCAAAGGGTGTACGTGTGATTCACATCTTAGGTTTTCAAACGAAAGATGTTGTTTTCTATGAAGAAAAATTTGCAGAACTTGGTGATACGTACGTTGCGACAGTAGACGGTACACACGGTACAAAAGGATTTGTCACAGATGTAATTGATAATTACGGAATCGACTTTGACATTCTTTATTCATGTGGCCCGTTAGCGATGCTTCGTGCATTAGAAGGACGTTACAAAAAGAAAAAAGCCTATATTTCATTAGAAGAGCGTATGGGTTGTGGTATTGGAGCTTGTTTCGCATGTGTATGCCACTTACAAGAAGATCCAAGTGGACATTCTTACAAGAAGGTGTGTAGCGACGGACCAGTATTTCCAATCGGGGAGGTTGTACTATGAACAGATTGCAAGTTGAATTACCAGGATTATCATTAAAAAATCCGATTATACCGGCATCTGGATGCTTTGGGTTTGGTCGTGAATATGCACAGTTTTACGATTTAAGTGTACTAGGATCAATCATGATTAAAGCGACGACAGAACAACCACGTTATGGGAATCCAACGCCGCGTGTTGCTGAAACACCAGGCGGCATGTTAAATGCAATCGGACTTCAAAACCCGGGATTAGACAAAGTAATGAATTCGGAATTACCATGGTTAGAACAATTTGACCTTCCAATTATTGCGAACGTTGCAGGCTCACAGGCTGAGGATTACGTAGCGGTTGCGAAGGAAATTTCTAAAGCGCCTAATGTCCATGCACTAGAATTAAATATTTCTTGTCCAAACGTAAAAACAGGTGGTATCGCCTTTGGTACAAATCCTGAAATTGCTGCTGATTTAACGAAGCGAGTAAAAGAGGTTTCTGAAGTACCTGTATACGTGAAATTGTCACCTAACGTGGCAAACATTGTGGAAATTGCAAAAGCGATTGAAAATGCAGGTGCAGATGGTTTAACGATGATTAATACATTGCTTGGTATGCGTCTAGATTTAAAAACAGCTAAACCAATTTTAGCAAACCGTACAGGCGGATTATCAGGTCCTGCGATTAAGCCAGTAGCAATTCGTATGGTACATGAAGTAAGTCAAGCGGTTAACATTCCAATTATCGGAATGGGCGGTATTGAAACAGCGGAAGATGTAATTGAATTCTTCTACGCTGGCGCAAGCGCAGTTGCAGTAGGTACAGCGAACTTTATCGATCCGTTCGTATGTCCGACAATTATTGAAGAGTTACCAGCATTACTAGATGAATTAGGATTTGATCATATTTCGGAATGTCAAGGAAGGAGCTGGAAGCAAACATGTCACAGTCGTTAATCGTTGCACTAGATTTTCCAGGGAAACAAGAAGTAGAACAATTCTTACACCACTTTGAAGGGGAAGAGTTATTTGTCAAAGTAGGTATGGAGTTATTTTACAAAGAAGGCCCTGCAATTATTACGTACTTAAAAGAAAAAGGACATAAGATTTTCCTAGATTTAAAACTTCATGATATTCCGAATACAGTAAAAAGCGCTATGCGTAGCCTAGCTAGTCTAGATGTTGATATGGTAAATGTTCATGCTGCTGGGGGAAGTAGCATGATGAAAGCTGCGATTGAGGGATTAGAGGAAGGTAAGCAAGAAGGAAAAGAGAGACCGATTTGTATTGCAGTTACACAACTAACAAGCACTTCGGAAGCTATGATGAAAAAAGAGATTGGCATTGAGAAAACGTTAGAAGAAGCGGTTGCTCATTATGCAAAATTAACGAAAGACAGTGGACTTGATGGCGTTGTTTGTTCAACACTTGAAGTTCCAAAATTACGTGAAGTATGCGGAAATGAATTTGTAACAGTAACACCGGGCATTCGTCTTGCAAGTGATGATGTTAATGACCAAGTGCGCGTAGCAACACCGAAACGTGCGAGGGAACTTGGCTCAAGCTACATCGTAGTTGGACGCAGTATTACGAAAGCAGAAAATCCGCTTGAAGCGTATAAAACAGTAAAACAACAGTGGGAAGGTGTAACAGTATGAAAAAAGAAATCGCATCGCATTTATTAGAAATTGGAGCAGTATTTTTACAACCGAATGATCCATTCACTTGGTCTTCAGGTATGAAATCACCAATTTATTGTGATAACCGTTTAACCTTATCTTATCCAAAAGTGCGTCAAGCGATTGCAGCTGGATTAGAAGAGTTAATTAAAGAGCACTTCCCAACTGTAGAAGTTATTGCAGGAACAGCAACTGCTGGTATTGCGCACGCTGCATGGGTAAGCGATCGTATGGATTTACCAATGTGCTACGTACGTAGTAAAGCAAAAGGCCACGGTAAAGGAAACCAAATTGAAGGAAAAGCTGAAAAAGGTCAAAAAGTAGTAGTAGTAGAAGACTTAATTTCAACTGGTGGTAGTGCAATTACGTGTGTAGAAGCACTTCGCGAAGCTGGTTGTGAAGTATTGGGGATCGTATCAATCTTCACATATGAGCTTGAAGCAGGAAAAACAAAACTAGAAGCAGCTAATGTAGCATCATACTCTTTAAGCGACTACAGTGCATTAACTGAAGTAGCAGCAGAAAAAGGTATGATCGGACAAGCTGAAACGAAAAAATTACAAGAGTGGCGTAAAAATCCAGCTAACGAAGCTTGGATCACAGCGTAACATGAAAAAAAACGACCGCGGGGGAACGCGGTCGTCTTTTATATTATTGTTAAAACTTCATGTAAAGAACAGATAGTAGGAATATCGTACTTGAGTTGTGAGTTATCCCGATTTAACCATATCCCTTGCATCCCAGCTGCTGTACTACTAATCGCATCAGTCTCTAATTGATCGCCAATATAATAGTAATCTTTCATTTCAAGATTCAATTGTAATGCAGTTCTATGAAAAATTTCAGGGTCTGGTTTAGATATACCAAGTTCACTAGAAGTAAATATATATTTGAAATATTGTAGAATGTTTAGGGCAGTTAATTTTTTGACTTGTTGTTCATAGTCACCATTACTAATGATACCTAATGAGTGACCCCCTTGCTGCAAGGTCTGTAATGTATAGTGTACATCTTCAAACGCGGTCCAGTTGTTCTTATATAGTTCTATATATTGCTTGAATCTGTGCTGAGATTCCCAAGGTGATAAGTTTACTCCGTATGCTTTAAATAAATGATACATTCGCATCCCTTGTTGTTCTTCAAAAGATAATTCCTTGGATAAAAATTTGTTGAAATATTTCTCGGATAATTCATGCCATAGCTTCATAGCCTCTAATTCGTTTCCTGAAAAAATATCATTATACTTTTGGAAGAAATGTGAGATACCATTTTTCTCAGCAGTATCGTAATCAAGTAAAGTTCCATCAATATCAAAGAAAATCATATTAAAATCTCCTCGCTAATAACTATTTAGCGTTTTCCGCAACTTCATATCCTCTTACAAATAATAGCGTCATATAAGAAACGATAAATGAAAAGATGCTGTACATACCAACCCAAAAGAAAAATTTTGGAGTAAAGGCGATAACACCTATTATTAAAAAACTAGCAAACGTTACAAGCGGCATTACGTAATATGTTTTCGTCTTGCGTGTTCCAATAACAGAAACGATAAAGATAAGTAACGGACAAATTAATAAGACGAAAATCAATTCATTCATAGGTATGTCCCCTTTTCTAATTGAAGTAATCTGTTTCTCGTAAACGTTTTGAAAAAATTACTCTCCTAATATAATTTCGCTAAGTGATAACGAATCCCTCTTGAAAACCAGTAATTCATGATGAATTTTACAAGAAAAAATGTAAGCAAGAGAACACTTGCTTACGTTATAAAATAAATATCGCAAAGATAGTGGTGACAATTAAACCGATAACAACCGGTAAAAAGTTTCGGCGTGCAAGTTCAAATGGATCTACCTTGCAAATCGCAGCAGCAGGAATAAGCGCCCAAGGAATTAACGTTCCGCCCCCGGTCCATATAGCCGCAATTTGTCCGAGTGCTGTTAATGTAGCTGTTCCATGACCTAAAGCTGTTCCGAAAAGGTTTGCAACCGAACCAGCAAGTGATATACCGGAAAAACCAGATCCATCTAAGCCTGTTATAACACCTACGATAGCTAATGTTCCCGCCGATACGTATTGGTTTAAAGGGACCGTTTGAGATAAGGCAATCCCTAAGTCGTTAATGATTCCATGTGAACCTTTCGGTAAATAGTCTCCAATAATTTTCACAAAGCCGCTATCTCCTAAATAAAAGAGTGCAGCAATTGGAATAACTGGACCAAAGATTTTAAATCCAAATTGGAGCCCTTCTATAAAATAATCGGTCGTTTTATTTAGTCCATTACCTTTGTAGGCGATGAGAGAAATGATGATAATCATAATAACAGTCGTTCCGCCGATCAGTGCAGTTGCATCACTTCCTTGTAGTTTAAATTGAATCATGCAAAGAATATCGATGACATATACGATTGGAATACAAATAGCGAGCCATTTTTTTGTCCGAGGAGATAAGGAAGTGAGCGCTTTAGAAGACCCAGTTGATGGAATAGACTCTTGTATAGATAAGCCTGTATGAAATTCTTTACGTAAGAAGAAAAATGCGACGGAAGTTGTCACAATACCCATAACAATTACAAGAGGAACACTGGCAGAAACAACGCTGGAAATGGGGAGTCCAGCCGCATCTGCAGTTAATTTCGGTGCACCTTGAATAACGAAGTCGCCAGATAAGGCGATGCCGTGTCCGAATAAGTTCATAGCAATGGCAACCCCAATTGGAGGAAGACCGACGCGTACAGCGACGGGGAATAAAATAGCTCCCATTAAGGCGACAGCTGGAGAAGGCCAAAAAAAGAAAGAAATTGTCATCATTAAAAGGCCGATGATCCAGTAGGCAAGTGCAGGGGTACGAATCATCTTTGTAAATGGTGAAATCATCGTATCATTTATGCCAGTATGAACGAGTAGATTGCTCATTGATACGATAATAGAGATGATTAATATAGTTGGTAATAGCTCAGTAATAGCGTAAATGAAACTTTGAAAAATACCGCTAACGGCAAGAGGGATAGAGCTTGTAGCGGTTAATGCTAATAAAAAGATAAAAACGATACAAATAATCGTCGTATCTTTCCGGAGAATAAAAAAGGTAATAATAGTGAGTAAACAAAGAATATAGAGAGCGTGTAATAGCGTTAATTCAACTCCCATAACATTCACATCCTTAGGCATTCGTGTAGTTTATTGTATGAAAACAGTGAAAGTATGTGAGTATAGGAAAAGAAAAAATGAAATTTCATGTACTGTAATGGTAAGGGGGGGATGGATGATAAAATACAATTAATCCTAAAAATGGAATTTCAGGAGAAGGAGAATGAGGGAGAAAATAGGATATTATGGTGTGCTCGTTTGTTTACTATTATCAGTTATTTCAGGGCAATTTCTTAAAAGTGAATGGGTACCAGTTATATTATGTATAGGAGTATTGATTTTTGCTCCTATGTATCGCTGGGATGAATGGAAAGCATATAGCCGAAAAAAGAAAATTGTTTTCAGCATTGAGTTTGTCATTATAATTAGTACGATTCCGTTTTTGTTATGGAAAGGAAATAAGATAATAGATGGAATTGTAATGTTTCAAGGGTGGTTGTTTATTGCGAAATTGCTATATTTGATATGTATTTTAATGTCGGTAGCGGTACTCGCTAAAAAAGTAAACGAAAAGTTATTCGTTAATGAATAGAAGGAAGTGCCACTTTATTCGGTGGCACTTTCTTATTTTACTGAATGAGCTTTTTGCATCTTCTTAATTAAGCGAATTTGTCCGCGATGATTGATTTCATCTTCAAATACGTGAAACCATTTAAAGTGGTTATTTGCTGGTTTGTCATGCCAAAAGTTTGTCTTTTTAAACAGCCATTCATCAGGTAATGATTGAAAACTTTCAATTGTTTTAGAGCGTACTTCTTGTAATGTATGGATGTAAAATTCTATAGAGTTTCCTTTTATTTTCTCGCGTCCAAGGCTCCCTAACTCAATAGCAGGTAACCAATGTTCTAATTCAGTCTCCGTTGGTTCACGGTCTTCAAAAGTATGAATCTGGTAGTAAAATTCAACAGCAGCCATATGATACAATAACATGCCAATTGAATTTGCTTCCTTATCATATAAATAATCAAGTTCTTCAATTGTTAAACCTTCCACTGCTTGCATTGTTGTATAGCGAGCGTAATTCATCATGCAAACAAGCTTTGAAAATTCTACATGTAAACCCTCTAATTTATCAATTACAAAATTCAATTTAAATTCCCCCTCTTTAAATGAATACTCCAGAGAATGAATTCTATGTGCAAAGAAAAAGTTTTGTTTAAACCTTCATAATATTAACAAGGGATTACAATTAGTTCTCTATTTGATTTTGTAATAATGTCATAACCATCTTTGGTGATGACAATATCATCTTCGATTCTACAACCGCCCCAGTTCGGTATGTAAATGCCCGGCTCAACTGTAACAACCATACCTTCTTGTAAAGTTGCCTTACTTTCTTGGGATAGGCGAAGTGGTTCATGTATTTCTAACCCAAGACCGTGCCCGGTAGAGTGGCCAAAGTATTGACCGTATCCATGTTCTGTAATGTAATCCCTCGTTATATCATCGATACTTTTCGCAGTTTCTCCAGGCTTAATCGCTTCAGTCCCACGTTTTAACGCTTCTCGTACAACATTGTATATTTTTTTGAATTCTTCCGAGGGTTCCCCAATTGCTACGGTACGTGTTATATCGGAACAATATCCGTCGTAAAGTGCACCGAAATCTAATGTAACGATATCGCCTCGTTCGATTATTTTATTTGATGCAACTCCATGGGGAAGTGAAGAACGAACGCCTGAGGCTACAATGATTTGGAATGAAGAAGATGTAGCTCCTTTTTTTCGCATGAAAAATTCTAATTCATCTCGAACGTCAGTCTCGCTTATTCCAGGCTTTAGAAATGTAACAATATGGTGAAATGCTTCGTCAGCGATCGTAGCTGCTATTTTCATTGTTTCTATTTCAGATGTGTCTTTAATAAGTCGAATGTTTTCAATGATCTCACACACTGGAACCATTTCTGTATGTATATATTTTTGTAGTTTCTTAAATTGTTGCAAAGTTATATTATTGTCTTCTATACCAAGTTTTTGAATGTTTAATTTTGATACTTGATTTGCAACTTCTTCCTCTAAATTTCCTTTATGCATAATAATTTCTGCTGCTTTTATTTCCGTTTTTGCTTGATCTACGTAACGGAAATCGGTAATGAAAATAGCTTTATGCACAGTAATTAAGACAACGCCTGCGCTACCTGTAAAGTTTGTTGCGTATTGACGGTTTTCTTTTTTTGTAATAAGTAACCCGTCGATTCCGTAATTATGTAGTTGTTTTTGGATGTTAGTTATTCTTACATTCATTTTAATTCCTCCTTTTTACATTAATAAAGCAAGAATTGTGCCAGTATATTTATTTAGAATAAAAGAAAAGAGGATAGCTGTGTGTCAAAAAAACTAGACGAATGTAAAATAAATATATATAAAATTTTTTACAGTAAGTGTTTATGTGACTGAACAATAATGTAAACTTGCAAACAGAAATCCTCTTAATTTAAATATTATATTTTTTGTATAAATAAATTAAAACAATTGGTATAATAAGGGGTTGTTACGGTTTGTTTGTAGGTAAAGGGATGTAACGAAAAAATTGGGTTAAAGAATGTGAGTATATGAAGAAATTAAGTAAAGTAATGTCATTTTGTTTGGCCGCTAGTATGCTTGTTATAACGGGGTGTGAAACAAGTGAACACAAAGTTCAAGTAAATGAAACGATTGAACAGCTTGATGAAGCGCCAGAAGTGACAGAAAAAGAAGCGAAAAAGATTGTAAGAAAGAGTGTAGATGGAATAGCAAATGCGTTTAGTGAGATGGAAAAAGAAAATGGATGGAGCCGAAATAATCCTGGGGATTTAGAGACAGCTAAAAAAGGAGTTAAAGGATTGGTTTCAGAAAAGTTTGTAGAAAATCAGCTTCCTAAGTCGCTTGCAACATTTAATCGATCAAGAGAGACGGATATGCTACCATTCCCTATTAATATTGAACCGAACATGAGATTAACATATTCACAGAAAAAAGATATTTTAACGATTGAGACTATCACACCTTCAAATGATATGGGAAATGAAGCAGAGATATGGGAATTTATTTTCGTTTATAAAGATGGAAAATGGTTAATGGATAAATGGTCATCTCATACACCGAGCGATTTAAAACTTACGAAGGAAGAAGCTAGTGAATTTCTGAAAATTCAAGGCTTTAAGAATGTTGATTTTGTTAAAGAAGAAGACAGCGGTGACAAAAAATATATTTTTAAAGAAAATGCTAGATTAATTGCTGTAGATGCAAAAACATCGGTTATTACATATGATTTAGATGAGCAAAAACAGGAAAAGGTAGCGAAAGAAAATAGTAGTTCAGGTCAAGAAACGGTTAAGGAAGATAGTGTAAGTTCACAAGTTATTTCTAAAGAAGAGAAGGAAACTACAAAAGAATCTTCAACAGCTTCAGGTAAAACTAAGGCTCTAAATGAATTATCTACTCTAGAAAATCAAGAAAAACATACAAATACCATGTCCGCAAGCGATATAGTAAATGAAATAGAAGGAAATTATCAACTGTGGGATAATAAACTAAATGAAATTTACAGTACATTAAGAAGTACGATGTCAGTTGATGCGTTCCAGTCGTTAAAAACGAAACAAATTGCGTGGGTTAAAGAAAAAGAAAGTAAAGTTAAAGTAATTGGTACTGATACAAATAACGGAACGATGAGACGTATAGAAGCTTCAGAAGAGAAATACAAGATGACAAAAGCAAGATGTTATGAATTAGTAAATGGGTATATGAACTAGTGTGAACGAATATAAAAAATGCGTTGCTTATAAGCAACGCATTTTTGTATTTACGCTTTTAATTTCATTACAATATCAGCATCTGGTGTTACATATACGGTTTGCTGATTGTCGTACGTAACAAAACCAAGTTTTGCACCACTCGGTTTTTTGACATGGCGTATTTTGGTGAAATCAACAGGTACAGAGCTAGACTCTTTCGCTTTACTGTAATAGGCAGCAATTTTGGCAGCTTCTAGTAAAGTTTCTTCAGCAGGCTCTAAAGAGCGAATGACAACGTGAGAGCCAGGTATGTCTTTCGTATGTAACCAAATTTCATCACGGCGGGCAAACTTCGTTGTTAAATAATCATTTTGTTTATTGTTTTTACCAACGAAAATCTCTGTGCCATCACTTGCTAAATATTTATCTAATACTGGTTTAGTAGGTTTTTTCTTTGCGTTTTTCGTTTTGCGATTGCGCACATAACCTTCTTCAGCTAATTCCTCACGAATTTCTTCAATATCTTTTGAAGAAGCAGCTTCCATTTGTTGAAGTAAGCTATCAAAATAAAGAATTTCTTCATTTGTTTTTTCGATTTGTTCTTCTACAACAACAACTGAATTTTTCGCTTTTTGGTACTTTTGGAAATAGCGTTGCGCATTGTCAGATGGTGTTTTTAAAGGATCTAATGTGATTTTTACAGTTCCGCCATTTTCGTCGTAATAGTTAACGACTTCAATATCTTTATCCCCTTTTTTCAAAGCGTACATATTGGCTGTAAGTAGTTCTCCAAATAGTTGATATTTATCTGCTTTTCCGGCATCTTGCAGTGTTTTTTCGAGTTTAATGAGTTTTTTCTCGTTTTTATTTTTTTCGTTTTGCATAAAGCGTTCTAAATCATGAGCTTGTTGTTTTACACGATCACGTTCTGCTTTGCCAAAGAAGAAACGATCTAACAATTCGCTCACTGATGAGAATGTTTTTTCTTCTCCTTGCAAGTGTGTAAGAGGGAAAAGATAAAAGAATTCTTTTCCATTTGCAGTAATCATTGCTGGTGTATATGCATGAGATAGTAATGGTGTTTGTATAGAGAAAAATGCTTCTGATAATGCTTTCTCGTTTACCATACCGGCTTTCTTTACTACTTCTTTTGCAAATAATGGGGATATTCCCATGAAAGCCCCGACGAGTTGTTTATCCATATTTCCAGATAGAAAGTCTAGCGGTCTAATAAAATCATCTGCGGTTTCAATTTGCAGAGGATTGATTTTATGTTGGGCTGGTGGCGCGACGTACTCAGCACCAGCATATACAGTTCGGTGACGGTTTACGGCTAATGAAACGTGTTTTAAGCTATCTAAAATCACGTTTGTTTTCGTATCTAATAAGATAATGTTGCTATGTCGTCCCATTATTTCAATTACTAATGTTTTTAATGATTCGTCTCCGATTTCATTACGACTGCGAACTGTAATTTGGATAATCCGTTCTAAGTCGATTTGTTCAATTTTTTCAATAAATCCACCTTCTAAATGTTTGCGAAGAAGCATACAAAACATCGGCGGTATTGCTGGCGAATCGTAGTTTTGATTCGTTAAGTGCATACGAGCATATGTAGGATGAGATGAAAGAATTAGTTTTTTGTTCTTTCCATTCGCTCGAATATGTAATAAAATCTCGTATTTTGAAGGTTGGTATATTTTAGAAATCCTTCCCGTGTAAAGAGAATTTTCAATTTCATGTGTAATCGCTCTTGTAAATAGTCCATCGAATGCCATTAATGAACACTCCTTTCTAACTAAATGTTAATTATAGCATTTTTTTGGACGAGGCTGAATAAGCTTTCAATAGAGTATGTCTGGAATCAGGAGGTCGATGGCAGGATGAACTGGTATGGAATGCGAGCACATGAAGTGGAAGAAAGAACGAATACGAATGTAAAGGTTGGACTTACAGAGAAAGAAGCAGAAGGGCGAATTAAGAAATTTGGTACAAATGAATTAGAAGAAGCAAAAAGGCCTTCTGCACTAATGGTATTTTTAGCGCAATTTAAAGATTTCATGGTACTCGTTTTGTTTGGAGCAACAATTGTTTCTGCGTTTTTAGGTGAATACATTGATTCTATTGCTATTGTTGCCATTGTTATTATCAATGGTATTCTCGGCTTTTTTCAAGAAAGAAAAGCTGAAAAATCATTGGAAGCTTTAAAGGAACTAGCTGCTCCACAAGTTACTGTAATGCGGAATGGAAAGTGGGTAAAAGCACCATCTAAAGCACTTGTTTTAGGTGATATTATTAAGTTTTCCAGTGGTGATCGTATTGGGGCTGATGTGCGTCTTGTTGAGGCATCAAGTTTATATATTGAAGAGTCTGCTTTGACAGGGGAGTCCGTACCTGTGCAAAAGAAGGTAGAAGCATTGCAAGGGCAAGAGCAAGAGGTTGCAATTGGTGATCAAAAAAATATGGCTTTTATGGGGACAATGATTACGCGAGGATCTGGAACAGGTGTCGTTGTAGCAACTGGTATGAATACAGCGATGGGTCAAATTGCAAATATGTTACAAAATGCAGAGCAAATGGAAACACCACTGCAAAGAAGGTTAGAGCAGCTCGGAAAAATATTAATTATTGTGGCTCTTATTTTGACAGCGCTCGTTGTATTAGCTGGGGTGTATCAAGGGAATGAAGTATATCATATGTTTTTAGCTGGTGTGTCTCTGGCTGTTGCGGCTATTCCAGAAGGGTTGCCAGCAATTGTTACAGTAGCTTTATCACTTGGTGTACAGCGTATGATAAAAAAGAGAGCAATTGTACGAAAGTTACCAGCCGTAGAAACGTTAGGTTGTGCTTCCGTTATATGTTCTGATAAAACGGGGACAATGACGCAAAACAAAATGATGGTAACACATATGTGGTCAGGCGGAGAATTGTGGAAAGTGACAGGGCAAGGATATGAACCTAATGGCTCTTTTATGAAAGGTGAAATAGAAGTGAATCCAGCTAAGACAAAAGCACTTTATCAGCTACTTACATTTGGTTCACTATGTAACAATGCAAATATTATTCAAAAGAAAAAGACGTACGTATTAGATGGAGATCCAACAGAGGGAGCGCTTGTAGCTGCAGCAATGAAAGCTGGGATTACACGTGAGGCATTGAAAGGGAAATTTGAAATTATTCGTGAATTTCCATTTGATTCAACTCGAAAAATGATGAGTGTTATTGTACGAGATCGAGAGGGGAAAAAGTTTATTGTTACGAAGGGAGCACCGGACGTTCTTTTGCAAATGAGTCAAACGATTTTATGGGGGGATAAGCAGCAGCCGTTAAGTGAGTTATATAGAAAAGAAGTACAGGCGGCTATTCATAGCTTAGGTAGTCAAGCGCTTCGAACAATTGCAGTTGCGTTTAAACCTTTAAAAGTCACGGATTCTATTGAACATGAAAGAGACGTTGAAAAAGATTTTATGTTGGTTGGGATACAAGGTATGATTGACCCGCCAAGGCCAGAAGTGGCGCAGGCGGTAAAAGAGTGTAAAGAAGCTGGTATTCGAACAGTAATGATTACAGGTGATCATAAAGTGACAGCAATGGCGATTGCTGAACAATTAGGAGTTTTGCCACCAGATGGGCGCGTTGTTGAAGGCGTAGAACTCGCAAATATGGATGTGGAGGAATTAGAAAATGTTGTAGAAGATACGTATGTATTCGCTCGTGTATCACCTGAGCATAAATTAAAAATTGTTAAGGCACTGCAAAATCAAGGACATATAGTAGCCATGACAGGTGATGGAGTGAACGATGCTCCAGCTATAAAAACAGCGGATATTGGGATAGCGATGGGAATTACAGGGACAGATGTTGCGAAAGAGGCCTCTTCACTTGTTTTACTAGACGATAATTTTGCTACAATTAAATCAGCAATTAAAGAAGGAAGAAATATATACGAGAACATACGTAAGTTTATTCGCTACTTATTGGCGTCAAACGTTGGAGAAATTTTAGTCATGTTATTTGCGATGTTACTTGCATTACCACTGCCGATGGTTCCCATTCAAATTTTATGGGTGAACTTAGTTACTGATGGTTTACCAGCGATGGCATTAGGTTTGGATAAGGCAGAAGGAGATGTGATGAAGAGAACGCCGCGCCACCCGAAAGAAGGGGTATTCGCTAGAGGGCTTGCGTGGAAAATAATAAGTCGAGGGTTTTTAATTGGGGCAGTGACGTTAGTAGCATTTATTATTGCGTATAACCAACATCCAAATGAACTGAAATATGCACAAACTGTAGCGTTCGCGACGTTGGTACTTGCTCAGCTTATTCATGTATTTGATTGTCGTAGTGAGCATTCTGTCTTTCACCGTAATCCATTTGGGAACGTGTATTTAGTAGGGGCGGTTATCATTTCGTTACTACTCATGCTAGTGGTTATATATTATCCACCGTTACAACCGATCTTTAGCACAATGCCGATACAAGCAAGAGATTGGTTATTAATTGGAGGTTTGTCATCAATTCCGACTTTCTTACTAGTAGGTTCTTTATTAACAGGGAAAAAGGCGAAAAAGAAAAAGCCAATATTATATAAGAAGGGATTAAACTTGAAATAGTCAATGTTATGAAAATGTGATATAATTTACAGAAGGTAGTAGAGCCTTGTCTCTATTACCTTTTTCATTGAGTTATTTTATGGCTTGGATGTGATAAAAATGATTTCTAGTATGACAGGGTTTGGAAGATCGAAAGTAGAAAGTGATACTTTTCAAATTACAGTAGAAATGAAATCGGTGAACCACCGTTTTTTAGAGATGAGTATTCGACTTCCTAAGCAAATGATGGTATTTGAGGACAAAATTCGTAAAATAATTGCAAAACAAGTTCGACGTGGACGCATTGAAGTGTCTATTAGTATAGCAGGTGAAGGACTTGTTGAAAGAAAATTAAGTGTGAATTGGTCACTTCTTGAGCAGTACCAATCGATGATGGAAGATATAAAAGGGAAATTTCAATTACAAGATTCTATTACACTCGAGCAATTAATGGCAATGCCAGAAGTAACAGCAATTGAAGAAATAGAAAATATAAATGAACATTTTGAGAACAGTTTATATGAGGCTGTTCGTCAAGCTGCTCATATGTTGAAAACGATGAGAGATGGCGAAGGAGAACGATTACATAAAGATATAGCGTATCGTTTACAAGAGATTAGCAATTGTGTAAATGCAATTATTCCACATGCACCAATTGTTACACAAAAATATCGTGAACGATTAGAAAATCGCTTAAAAGAATTACATAATCAAGAGTTAGATGAACAAAGATTGCTAACAGAAGTCGCAATCTTTGCAGAGCGTTGTGATATTCATGAAGAGTTAGTTCGTTTGCAAAGTCATTTAGAGCAATTTCATGAAACATTGCAGATTGAAGAGCCTGTTGGAAGGAAAATGGATTTCATCGTGCAAGAGATGCATAGAGAAATTAATACGATTGGTTCTAAGGCAAATGACTTAACAATTTCAAAATATGTTGTAGAAATGAAAAATAACCTTGAAAAAATTCGTGAACAAGTACAAAATATTGAGTAGCTTTCAAAAAATATATAAAGTTATACGTGGTGGAGAAATCGGATAGACTTACTAGGAGGCGCAAACTATGGCCATGCGGTTTTTAAATATTGGATACGGAAATATTGTATCTGCTCATCGAATTATTGCTATTGTAAGTCCGGAGTCAGCTCCTATTAAACGAACAGTACAGGAAGCACGCGAACATAATGCTTTGCTTGATGCTACGTATGGGAGAAAAACAAGGGCGGTTATTGTTATGGATGATGGGCATGTTGTATTAAGTCCAATTCAACCAGAGACGATTGCACATCGTTTGAATAATAAAGAAGATTTAAGTGAGGAAGGGTAGGTTTTACATATTTATGAGAAGTAGAAGAGGATTGCTCATCGTTCTTTCAGGGCCTTCTGGGGTTGGAAAAGGAACGGTTCGTAAAGAGCTGTTTAGCCATGAGGATACACGTTTTCAGTACTCTATTTCAGTAACGACACGTAAGCCGCGTGAAGGTGAAGTAGATGGTGTGGATTATTTCTTTAAAGAAAGAGAAGAATTCGAGGAAATGATTCGTAATGAAAGATTACTTGAGTGGGCTGAGTTCGTAGGTAATTATTACGGAACACCGATTGACTATGTTGAAAAAACATTACAAGAAGGAAAAGATGTATTCTTAGAAATTGAAGTGCAAGGAGCAATTCAAGTTAAGAAAGCTTTCCCAGAAGGTGTATTTATTTTCTTAGCACCTCCGAGTTTATCTGAACTAAAGAGCCGTATTGTTGGCCGTGGTACAGAGACTGAAGATGTTATTGAAAATCGTTTAACTGTAGCGAAAGAAGAAATCGAGATGATGGACGCTTACGACTATGTAGTAGAAAACGATCAAGTTGAATTAGCTTGTGATAGAATTAAAGCGATTGTGGTTGGCGAACATTGCCGCCGCGAAAGGGTAGCAAAATATTATAAAGAAATGACGGAGGGTCTATAATTATGTTAAATCCATCAATTGACTCATTACTACAAAAAATCGATTCTAAATACACACTAGTAACAGTGGCTGCAAAGCGTGCACGTGAAATGCAACTTGCTAATAACTGTGTTGTAGAGCAACCGGTTTCTCATAAGTGTGTAGGTAAAGCATTAGAAGAAATCGATGCGGAAGTATTAAGCTACGTACCAAGTGAAGATAAAGTAGCTGAATAAGCCTTTGCCTTCGACAAAATAAAACATAGACTTTATAATTTTCTATGTAACGGTAACAACCTATTTACAAGTAGGTTGTTATTTTTTTACGAAAGGAATGAAATATTGGTACTGACGAGCTGGGAATTCTATTTCAGTATTATAAGTTTGAA
The DNA here is from genome assembly GCF_900108285.1 of Bacillus sp. ok061. Classification (NCBI taxonomy): domain Bacteria; kingdom Bacillati; phylum Bacillota; class Bacilli; order Caryophanales; family Bacillaceae; genus Bacillus; species Bacillus sp. ok061. The sequence goes on from NZ_FNUW01000008.1 coordinate 84,758, forward strand.
AAAGAAAGAGGACGAGTCATATGCTAAAAGGGAAAAAGATACTTCTATGTGTAACAGGAGGCATTGCGGTTTTTAAAGCAGCTGCGTTAACGAGTAAATTGACACAATCTGGCGCGATTGTAAAAGTAATGATGAGTGAGTCGGCAATGAAGTTTGTTACGCCTCTTACATTCCAAGCACTTTCTCGCCATGATGTATATACGGATACATTTGATGAGAAAGACTCGGCTGTTATTGCTCATATTGATTTAGCAGATTGGGCGGATATTGTACTTGTCGCACCTGCTACTGCCAATTGTATTGGAAAGTTAGCTGGTGGTATTGCAGATGATATGATTACAACTACTTTGTTAGCTACTACAGCTCCGGTATGGATTGCGCCTGCTATGAATGTGCATATGTATGAAAATAAAATTGTTCAAAAAAATATGATGACATTGAAAACGCTAGGATATACATTTATTGAGCCTGGTGAAGGCTTTTTAGCATGTGGATATGTAGCGAAGGGACGACTAGAAGAACCTGAAGCGATTATTGCACGGTTAGAGGAAGCTTTCTCAGAACACAAACCATTGCAGGGAAAAAGAATATTAATAACTGCTGGCCCAACACGTGAAAAGGTTGATCCAGTTCGTTTTATGACGAATTTTTCTTCTGGAAAAATGGGGTATGCGATTGCAGAAGTGGCGGCGAATCTAGGCGCTGATGTTATACTCGTTTCAGGACCGACAGCATTAAATCCACCGTTACATGTAACGACAGTGCAAGTGGAATCTGCACAAGATATGTTAGAAGCAGTTCTTCAACATTATCAAAACGTAGACGTTGTCATTAAAACAGCAGCAGTTGCAGATTATCGTCCGAAATATGTTCATGATAATAAAATGAAAAAGCAAAATGGTGATGCTGTCATTGAGCTCGAAAGAACGGTGGATATTTTAAAAACGTTAGGTCAGAAAAAGGATAAACAGTTACTTATCGGTTTTGCTGCTGAAACGACAAATGTAGAGGAATATGCAACGAAAAAACTACGTGAGAAAAATGCAGATATGATTGTCGCTAATGATGTAAAAGCGCAAGGAGCTGGCTTTGGCACGGATACGAATATTGTAACGATGTATAGAAAAGATGGAAAAGTTATTGAGTTGCCACTTTTAATGAAAAAAGAGGTAGCTCGTGAAATATTAAAGCAAATTGAAATGATGTTAGAAGATGATCGTTTATGAAATTTGCAAGTGTAATTGTTGATGTACCTGCCCGTCAGACAGATCGACCATTTGATTACATTATCCCTAAAAAATGGGAAGATATTGTACAGACAGGAATGCGGGTAGTAGTTCCGTTTGGGCCAAGAAAATTGCAAGGTTTTATTATTGGGATTAAAGATTCGGTGGATGTAGAAAGTAAGAAGTTAAAGACAATCCATGAAATATTAGATGTAACATCGGTTTTAAATGATGAATTATTAAAACTTGGATATTGGCTTACAAGTGAAACGTTATGCTACATGATTTCAGCTTTTCAAGTGATGCTTCCAACTGCGATAAAAGCAACGTATAAAAAACGTCTACAACTTTGTAAACAGGAAGAAATAGCACCTGAAATACTATATTTATTTCAGGATAAAGAAGCAATTGATTTTGAAATAATCGAGCAACAGCCACATTTATACCGGACTATTCAACAAGAAATTAAAAATGGTACGGTTGAAGTCGTTTATCAAGTGAAAGATAAAGTACAAAAGAAGAAGCAAAGAGTTGTTCAGCTGGAGTTGCCAGAAGATAAATTAGAATTAGCGGCATTTGAACTGAAAAGTAAAAAACAACAAGATGTACTCTATTATTTTGTGGAAAATCATAAAAGTGTACCGTTGAAAGTAATTACAGAAGAGTTACAAATAACAGATGCTCCAATAAAAGCACTTGTTAAAAAGGGATTCATTTCAGAAAAGTATGTGGAAGTATACCGAAATCCGTATGACGATGATGATTTTGAACAAACGAAACCATTTCCACTTACGGAGGAACAAAAACAAGTTATTACACCGATTTTATCATCAATTACAAATGAAACTTATAATCCATTTTTACTATATGGTGTTACAGGAAGTGGAAAGACAGAAGTATATTTACAATCTATAGCAGCAGTGCTCGAGAAAGGAAAAGAAGCTATCGTTCTTGTTCCTGAAATTGCACTAACACCCCAAATGGTGGATCGTTTTAAAGGTAGGTTTGGCTCGCAAGTTGCAGTTCTTCATAGTGCGTTGTCTGTTGGAGAAAAGTATGACGAGTGGCGTAAGATTTTAAGAAAAGAAGTGAAAGTTGTAGTTGGTGCGCGTTCAGCCGTTTTTGCGCCTTTTGAGAATTTAGGGATTATTATTATTGATGAAGAGCATGAATCAAGTTACAAACAAGAAGATAATCCAAGGTATCATGCAAGAGATGTGGCTGTCTGGAGAGGGCAATATCATAAATGTCCTATCGTTCTTGGTAGTGCGACACCAACACTTGAATCGTTTGCAAGGGCGAAAAAAGGTGTTTATGAACTACTAACAATGGAAAAACGTATGAATGAACAAGCTTTACCAACGGTAGAGATTGTTGATATGCGAGAAGAACTTCGTGACGGGAATCGATCAATGTTTTCTAAGGCGCTGCATGAAAAAATAGCAGATCGATTAGAAAAGAAAGAACAGATGGTACTCTTTTTAAATAGAAGAGGTCATTCTACATTTGTTATGTGCCGTGATTGTGGGTATGTTGTACAATGTCCGCATTGTGATATTTCATTGACATATCATAAAATGAATCATCGTTTAAAATGTCATTATTGTAGTTACGAAGAAAATATGCCAACTGAGTGTCCAGCTTGTCAAAGTACATACATTCGTTTCTTTGGTACAGGTACACAAAAGGTAGAAGAAGAAATTACAAAACTATTTCCAGAGGCGCGAGTCATTCGAATGGATGTAGATACGACAAGTCGAAAAGGAATGCATGAAAAATTATTAAAGGCGTTTGGGGAAGAAAAAGCAGATATATTACTTGGAACACAAATGATTGCTAAAGGATTAGATTTTCCGAAAGTAACGCTTGTTGGGGTTTTAACTGCAGATACGATGCTTCACTTACCTGATTTTCGGGCAAGTGAAAAGACATATCAGTTATTGACGCAAGTAAGTGGACGAGCGGGTAGACATGAATTGCCAGGGGAAGTTGTGATTCAAACGTATACGCCAGAACATTACAGTATAGAGTTAGCGAAGAACCAACAATATGATGTGTTTTTTGACCAAGAAATGCAAATGAGACGAACAAGACAATATCCTCCATATTACTATGTTGTACTCGTAACCGTATCTCATCCTGAATTATTAAAAGCGGTACAAGTGACGGAAAAAATTGCCTCGTATTTACGAACGCATTGCTCGCAGCAAACAATGGTGTTAGGACCAGTTGCTTCAGCAATTCCAAGGATAAAAGATAGATATCGTTATCAATGCATGATAAAATACAAACGGGAACCAAACTTAAAGAACGTGCTCAAAATGGTAAATGAACATTATCAAGCAGAAATGCAAAAAGAGCTACAAATCTCAATTGATTTTAATCCAACAATGTTAATGTAGCGGAGGGAAATATGGCAGTTTTAGAAATAGTAAAGCATCCAAATGAAGTGTTAGAAACACCATGCGAAAGAGTAATTAACTTTGATAAAAAGTTAGTGAAATTGTTGAAAGATATGCATGAAACAATGTTAATTGCGGACGGAGTCGGTTTAGCTGCGCCTCAAGTAGGTGTAAGCTTGCAAGTAGCGGTTGTTGATGTCGATGATGATACTGGGAAAATCGAGTTAATCAATCCATCAATATTAGAAAAACGTGGTGAACAAGTAGGTCCCGAAGGATGTTTAAGTTTCCCGGGACTTTATGGTGAAGTAGAACGTGCCGATTATATTAAAGTAAGAGCGCAAAATCGCCGTGGGAAAGTATTTTTATTAGAAGCGGAAGGATTTTTAGCGCGTGCAATTCAACATGAAATCGATCATTTACACGGTGTTTTATTTACATCGAAAGTGACAAGATATTATGAAGAAAACGAACTAGAATAGGTGTTAAAAGGAGCGGTTTTTAAATGATAAAAGTAGTGTTTATGGGAACACCGGACTTTTCAGTGCCGGTGCTTCGTCGTCTTATTGAAGATGGCTATGAGGTAGTAGGTGTTGTGACGCAACCTGATCGTCCAGTAGGTAGAAAAAAAGTATTAACACCTACACCTGTTAAAGTTGAAGCGGAAAAACATGGTATTCCTGTTTTACAGCCGTTGAAAATTCGTGAAAAAGATGAATATGAAAAAGTATTGGCATTAGAGCCAGATTTAATTGTAACAGCTGCATTTGGTCAGATTGTACCAAATGAAATTTTAGAAGCACCAAAGTATGGATGTATTAATGTCCACGCTTCTTTACTTCCTGAACTTCGTGGTGGTGCACCAATTCATTATGCAATTATGGAAGGTAAAGAAAAAACAGGTATTACAATTATGTATATGGTAGAAAAATTGGATGCTGGTGATATCTTAACACAAGTGGAAGTGGAAATTGAAGAGCGTGAAACGACAGGCTTATTATTTGATAAATTAAGTGAAGCAGGAGCACACCTTCTATCTAAAACAGTACCTTTATTAATTCAAGGTAAGCTAGAACCGATTAAGCAAAACGAAGAAGAAGTAACGTTTGCGTACAATATAAAACGTGAGCAAGAGAAAATTGATTGGACAAAAACAGGTGAAGAAGTATACAATCACATTCGCGGATTGAGTCCATGGCCAGTTGCTTATACAACTTTAGCAGGACAAGTTGTTAAAGTATGGTGGGGAGAAAAAGTACCTGTAACTGAACCGGCTGAAGCAGGTACGATTGTTGCAATCGAAGAAGATGGTTTTGTTGTAGCGACTAGTAATGAAACAGGTGTTAAAATTACTGAATTGCAACCTTCTGGTAAAAAGCGTATGAGTTGTTCACAATTTTTACGTGGAACAAAACCTGAAATTGGAACGAAGTTAGGAGAAAATGCATGAGACAAAATGTTCGTGAATTAGCTCTTGATGGTTTAATTCAAGTGGAAAAAAGTGGTGCATATAGCAACTTACTTTTAAATAATCTAATTGAAAAAAGTGCAATTGATAGAAAAGATATTGGTTTATTAACTGAAATTGTATATGGAACGATTCAACGTCGTGACACATTGGATTATTATTTACAGCCTTTTTTAAAAAAGAAAGTTGAGGCGTGGGTAAGAGTATTGCTTCGCTTATCTTTATATCAAATGATTTATTTAGACCGAGTGCCAGAAAGAGCGGCTATTCATGAAGCAGTTGAGATTGCAAAGCGTCGCGGGCATAAAGGAATTGCTGGTATGGTGAACGGTGTATTACGTTCGATTCAGAGAGAAGGTGTACCTTCTGTAGATGAAATCAAGGATCCAGTAGAACGTCTTGCAATTGCGACGAGTCATCCAGTTTGGCTTGTACAAGAGTGGACTTCTGCATATGGCTTAGAAACTGCAGAGAAAATGTGTGAAGTAAACATGTTACCTCCTGTACCTACAGCACGTGTGAATGTTGATAAGGTAACGGTAGAAGAAGCGATTGAGTTGTTGGCAAGTGAAGGTATAGAAGCAAAACGTGGTGACTTGTCAGATGATGCAATTCAGATTGAAAGAGGAAATGTAGCGCATACAGAAGCGTTTAAAAAAGGATTTCTTTCTATTCAAGATGAAAGTTCTATGCTTGTAGCACGCGCTTTAGAACCAAATGAGGGAGAGGCAGTTCTTGATAGTTGTGCGGCTCCTGGTGGTAAAACTACGCATATAGCTGAGCGTTTAAAGGGAACTGGTAAAGTAATGTCCCTTGATTTACATGCACACAAAGTACGTTTAATTAAACAGCAAGCAGAGCGACTTGGGCTAGAAAATGTCGAAACAAAAGCGCTAGATGCTAGAAAAGTGCAAGAGCACTTTTCAAATGAAACGTTTGATAAAATATTGGTAGATGCACCGTGTTCTGGATTTGGTGTAATTAGACGTAAGCCTGATATTAAGTTAGGAAAAGATAAGGGCGATAGTGAAAGATTATCGACGATTCAACTTGCGATACTAGAAAAAATAGCACCATTATTAAAACAAGGCGGTCGTCTTGTTTATAGTACGTGCACAATTGAGAAAATAGAAAATGAACAAGTAATAGATAAATTTTTAAAAGAACATCCTGAATTTGAATGGGATACCACGATAAAAGAACGTATGCCAGAAAAATTAAGTCCGTATATTAATGAAGGTCAAGTACAAATTTTACCACATTATTTTGCAACGGATGGCTTTTATATTGCTTGTTTAAGGAAGAAGGTGTAGCATCATGGAAACGACTGTAAGAAAACAAAAGAAAAATGTAGAAGCGAAGAAACCATCAATTTACTCTTTACAAATTCATGAAATGCAAGATTGGTTAAAGGAACAAGGAGAACCGAAGTTCCGCGCTGGACAAATTTTTGACTGGCTATATAAAAAACGTGTAAAAAATTATGAGGATATGTCAAACCTTTCTAAAGGATTGCGTGATAAATTGTCGAATTCCTTTGATATTACTACTTTAAACACGTTAGTAAAACAAACGTCTTCGGATGGAACGATTAAATTCTTATTCCAATTATATGACGGGTATTCTATTGAAACGGTATTAATGCGACATGAATATGGAAATTCCATTTGTGTAACAACGCAAGTTGGTTGTCGTATTGGATGTACGTTCTGTGCTTCGACGCTTGGTGGACTAAAACGAAACCTAGAAGCTGGAGAAATCGTAGCGCAAGTAGTAGAAGTTCAGCGTGCGCTTGATGAAACGGAAGAACGTGTAAGTTCTCTTGTTGTTATGGGAATTGGAGAACCATTTGATAATTACGATAATTTAATGGGATTCTTACGTATCACTAACCATGAAAAAGGACTTCATATTGGTGCTAGACATATGACTGTTTCGACGAGTGGAATTATCCCGAAAATTTATAAGTTTGCTGAAGAAGATCTACAAATTAATTTTGCGATTTCATTGCATGCTCCGAACTCAGAATTACGTTCAAAATTAATGCCGATTAACCGTGCTTATAAATTACCGGATTTAATGGAAGCTATTAAATACTATGTAAATAGAACAGGGCGCCGTATTACTTTTGAATATGGATTATTTGGAGGAGAAAATGACCAAGTTGAGCACGCTGAAGAGCTTGCTGCGCTCTTAAAAGGTGTAAAATGTCATGTAAACTTAATCCCGGTAAACTACGTACCTGAACGTGATTATGTACGTACACCACGTGAGCAAATTTTCTTGTTCGAGAAAACGTTAAAAGATCGTGGAGTGAATGTAACGATTCGCCGTGAACAAGGTCATGATATTGATGCAGCCTGCGGTCAGTTGCGTGCGAAGGAGCGCAAAGAAGAGACGAGGTGACGAGATGAAAGCCGTATTTCTATCGGATAAAGGAAAAGTTCGTCAACATAATGAAGATAGTGCAGGAGTTTTTCACAATTTAGATGGAAATGTTTTAGCGGTAGTCGCAGATGGAATGGGAGGTCATCGAGCTGGTGATGTAGCTAGCTCGATGACCATCCAATTATTCCATGATTATTGGAAGCAAACGCATAATATGAATGAACCGAAAAAAGTAGAACAATGGTTACATACTAGTGTTGGGATTATTAATGAGCGTATATATGAATACGCTCAGCAAAATGTAGAATGTAATGGTATGGGAACAACGCTTATAATAGCTGTTTGTACACCAAGTTTTGTGACAATAGGGCATATAGGAGATAGTCGTTGCTATATGGTATCAGAAGGAGAAATGACGCTTGTAACGGAAGATCATTCGCTTGTAAATGAGCTTGTGAGACATGGTGAAATTTCAAAGGAAGATGCAGAGTATCATCCGAAAAAGAATGTGTTATTAAGAGCATTAGGAACAGAAGAAAAAGTTGGATTAGATGTAAAAACGTTGGTGCTTGAGGAAGATGATCAGTTGCTTCTTTGCTCTGATGGGTTATCAAACAAAGTTTCTATAGGTGATATGCAACAAATTTTACAGTTAAATGAACAGCTTGAAGGTAAAGGGCAGCGTCTCATTCAATTGGCGAATGATCGCGGTGGAGAAGATAATATCACACTTGTTCTTATTGATTATGCGGGTTCGACAAACGAAAGTAGGTGAAGTGCAACGTGCTGATTGGAAAACGCTTAAATGACCGTTATAAGCTGCTGAAAATGATTGGTGGTGGCGGAATGGCCAATGTATATTTAGCTCATGATGATATACTTGGCCGAGATGTAGCGGTAAAAATATTAAGACTCGACTACTCAAATAACGAAGAGTTTATTAAACGTTTCCATCGAGAAGCGCAGTCTGTTACAACGTTGTCGCATCCAAATATTGTGAATATGTATGATGTCGGAGAAGAAGATGGTATATATTATCTTGTCATGGAATATGTACCTGGGCAAACATTGAAGCAATACATAATTGAGCGAGGTATGTTACCTATAGGAGAAGCTCTTGATATTATGGAGCAGTTAACATCCGCCATGGCACACGCCCATCATTTTGAAATTGTGCATCGTGATATAAAGCCGCACAATATTTTAATTCGAGCTGATGGAATAATAAAAGTAACAGATTTTGGAATTGCGACAGCTACAAGTGCAACAACAATTACACATACAAATTCAGTACTCGGTTCAGTCCATTATTTATCACCAGAACAGGCACGTGGCGGGATAGCAAATAAACAATCGGATATTTATTCTCTTGGAATAGTTATGTTTGAATTGTTAACAGGAAGACAACCGTTTTCTGGCGAATCTGCTGTTGCTATAGCTTTAAAACATTTACAAAGTGAAATCCCATCACCAAAAAGATGGAATGAAAATATTCCGCAAAGTGTTGAAAATATTATATTAAAGGCAACTGCAAAAGATCCGTTCCATCGATATCAGTCTGCCAATGCGATGAAGCGAGATATTGAAACTGCGTTATATCCAGAGAGGATAAATGAGCAACCATTTTACATACCGGAAGATATGGAAGCGACGAAAGCGATTCCGATTATTCAACAAGAACAATTATTCGCAAATGTAAGTGATGAAACGATTGTTTTAAAAGGGAGTAAGGTGGAGGAACCGATAAGAGCAGAAGCACCTGAGTTAGATAAGAAGAAAAAACGGGGTAACAAGTGGCTTAAAGTTTTAATTTCAACATTTTTATTTTTAGCAATAGGAATAACATTAGCGCTTACGGTTATTCCAGGATTATTTATTCCGAAAGATGTGAAAGTTCCTGACGTGGCTGGTATGAAATATACGACAGCTGTAAATACATTAGTAGAAAAGGGCTTTGAGGTGACGGAGCCTAATATTGTATATACAGATGATGTTGAGGTTGGGGATGTAATAAAAACGGATCCTGTAGCAGGAAGAGTCGTAAAAGAAAACGCTAAAATTACTATCTATCAATCAGGTGGAAAAAAGAAAAGTAAGATGGCGAATTTCACAGGGCAAAACTTTGAGAGTGTAAAGGCTGAGTTAGAAGAAAAATATAAACAAGTTACAGTAAATTATATTGAAAATGATAAGCCGAAAGGTGAAATCGTAGAGCAAATCCCGACGCCTGATCAAATGGTTATAGAAGCGGAGCAAGAACTGAAAATCTGGGTAAGTAAAGGTCCTTATCAAATTAGACCAGGTGATTTTTCGGGGTGGACCGAAAATAGTGTAACTGGTTATTTGAATGAGAGAAAACTAACTTCGGATATAAAACGAGAGCATTCAGATACAGTTGAAAAAGGACTTGTAATTTCTCAATTTCCAAAGCCAGGTACACCATTAAAAGAGGGAGATAAAGTAACTATTATTATCTCTGATGGTCCAAAGCCTAAAGTGACTAAAACGGTAAAAGTGGACAATATTTCTATCCCATATGAGCCTGCTGTAACAGGTGAGAAAAAGCCGCAAACAATAGAAATTTATAAAGAAGATATGCAGCAAAAAATGGATAGACCAATTGAAACGAGAACAATTACTGAATCAGCGACTATTTCTTTAGAATTTGTAATTCAAGAAGGTTCAAAAGGACACTATAAAATTGTACGAGATGGAGTCACGATTATTGACAAAGAAGTACCATATCCAACTCAATAATAGTGAAAATCTACTTATTATTATTGCCTGTTATGCTGTCTACAAAGTGGACGGTATAGCAGGCAAAAATATATGATTCAAAAAGCTAGTAAAGTGATGCAGCTGTAAATTTTTTTTTGCATTTAATGGAAGATTTAATGTATATTAGCGAAAGTATATAGGGTAGGTTTTGAAATCGTTATTTGAAAAATTTAAATCCATTCATTTTTAAATTCAGCATCACCTTATACAAAAAAGGAGAATTCTATGCCAGAAGGAAAAATTATAAAAGCTTTAAGTGGGTTTTATTACGTGCAGCATGAAGAAGGGGTTACGCAGTGCCGTGGGCGAGGTGTATTTAGAAAAAATAAAATTACACCACTTGTAGGAGACCAAGTTGTTTTTCAGGCAGATAATCCAACTGAAGGTTATGTGCTTGAAGTGTTTGATCGAAAAAATGAACTTGTTAGACCTCCTATTGCTAATGTTGATCAAGCGATCCTCGTGTTCTCTGCAGTAGAACCAGATTTTAATCCTGGACTGTTAGATCGATTTTTAGTGCTGATTGAATATCATAACATTAAGCCGATTATTTGTATTAGCAAGATGGATTTAGTGGATGAAAAGATGAAAGCAACTGTTGAAGCTTATGCGGAAGATTATCGTGAGATGGGTTATGATGTGTTATTTACTTCTATCAATACGTCAGAAAGTATTGATATATTAAAACCATACTTAGAAAATTGTGTTTCTGTCGTTGCAGGTCAATCTGGTGTTGGGAAATCTTCAATGCTTAATGTGTTACGTCCAGAATTAGAACTGAAAACAAATGATATTTCCTCACATTTAGGGCGCGGGAAGCATACGACAAGGCACGTAGAATTAATTGCAATTGGGAGTGGACTAGTTGCAGATACACCTGGCTTTAGTTCGCTAGATTTCATAGATATAGAAGTAGAAGATCTTACATATTGTTTTCCAGAGTTGAAAGAAGCGAGTCAATACTGTAAATTTAGAGGGTGTACACATCTTTCTGAACCGAAATGTGCTGTGAAAGCTGCGGTTGAAGAAGGGAAGATTACAGAATATCGTTATAAGAACTATAAACAATTCGTAGAAGAAATTAGAGAGAGAAAGCCGAGGTATTAGTTATGATTAAAATTGCACCATCGATTTTATCAGCAGATTTTTCAAAATTAGGGGAAGAGATTAAAGATGTAGAAAAGGGCGGAGCGGATTACATTCACGTTGATGTAATGGATGGACATTTCGTACCAAATATTACGATTGGACCGTTAATTGTAGAAGCTATCCGTCCGATTACATCATTACCATTAGATGTACATTTAATGATTGAAAATCCTGATAACTATATCCCGACTTTCGCACAAGCGGGAGCAGATATTATTACTGTTCATGTAGAGGCGTGTCCGCATCTACATCGTACAATTCAGTTAATTAAATCTCATGGCATTAAAGCGGGCGTTGTATTAAATCCGCATACGCCAGTTTCAGTGATTGAGCATGTACTAGAAGATATAGATATGGTATTACTTATGACAGTAAACCCTGGATTTGGTGGACAGAAGTTTATCCATTCTGTATTACCGAAAATTAAACAAGTTGCAGACATGGTAAAAGATCGCAATCTAGAGGTAGAAATAGAAGTTGATGGTGGTGTAAATGCTGAAACAGCAAGACTTTGTGTGGAAGCTGGAGCAAATGTACTTGTAGCTGGGTCAGCAGTATACAATCAAAAAGACCGCGGTGAAGCAATTCGCGTAATTCGTGGGTAGTGATGAACTTTTATCCTAGTAAGGTATTTATAGGGTAGGGTAAAAATATGTAAAAAGGCAATCTACCGAATGGCAGATTGCCTTTTTACAATGGAAGGGGAAGAAAAAATGATTATTCATATTTTAGCAGGAGGACCTTCGGAATATTGCGCAGATTTTGCTCGATATGAGAATGAGGAAGTAGTGTGGGCAGCGGTTGATAGGGGAGTATACCGTCTATTAAAGAAAGGGATTACCCCGGCTGTTGCGTTTGGAGATTACGATTCAGTTACTGAAGAAGAATTAGTATGGATGGGACAGCAAACGAACGAATTACATATTGTTCCGCGGGAAAAAGATCAAACGGATTTAGAAATTGCAATCAACTGGGCATTAGAACAGAAGCCGGCACTAATTCGTATTTTTGGTGCTACTGGTGGAAGGCTTGATCACGGTTTGGCAAATATACAGATGCTTTTAAAAGGGTTAGAAGTAGAGATAGAAATGTGTATTGTGGACAATAAAAATGAAATAACAGTTAAAAAAGTGGGTACACATATAATTGAAGAAAATAAAAATTTTCCTTATGTATCTTTTGTACCAGTTACTGAAATAGTGGAAGGGATTACATTGTTTGGTTTTAAGTATCCTCTTACTAATAAAACAATAGAGTGGGGATCAACACTTTGTATTAGTAACGAACTCGTTGAGGAAAAAGGTACTTTTTCATTTACTTCTGGCATATTAATGTTGATAAGAAGCACTGATTGAAGAAACAATTTTGCTCCTTACATCATATAGTAACCAAGTGGAGTAATGGGGATTAGGAGGGAAACCATGAGATTTTATACAATTAAGTTACCTAAATTTCTTGGTGGAATTGTTCGTGCAATGTTAAATACCTTCAAAAAAGATTAAAAAAGCACCTATCACCGGTGCTTTTTCCATTGTTATAGTAAAAAAAGAGCCTATCGGCTCTTTTTTTTATTATTAAACACGTTCGATTTTGCCAGATTTTAATGCTCTAGCAGAAACGTAAACACGTTGAACTTTTCCGTCGATGCGTACGCGAACTTTTTGAAGGTTAGCGCCCCACTTACGTTTTGTAGCGTTCATTGCGTGAGAACGAGAGTTACCAGAACGAGCTTTTCTTCCAGTAATAGCACAAACACGAGCCATTTATATTTCCCTCCCTTGATACCTTACCATACGTAATTTTTCAATGTTAGTCTTTTATGCGATGCTAAAAACACTACTATAATTTAACACAACTAAAAAGAGAATGCAACACCGTAGAAAAAAGAAATCAAGAAAATTTACTTGACACTATATGTCAATGAAGAAAAGTTGAAATCCACAAAAATTGCTTGACATATTATAGTGGTACATGTTGTATAATAACAATGGACTATTTTGCTCATCATAAAAAAGTGTAATTTAAAACATAAAATATGAGAGTGAAAAGAAAGAACGATGGAATTTTCTTTAAAAAGATTATATGATAGTAACTAAAGTAGTCTAGCTCACTTTCACCATTTATGAAGGGGGAAACGAGATGTCAATTGAAATTAAAACGAAGTACGGTCAAATTGATATTAGTACAGATGTAATTGCAACAATTGCTGGAGGTGCCGCGGTAGATTGCTACGGTATCGTAGGTATGGCATCAAAAAATCAGTTAAAAGATGGATTAACAGACATTTTACGAAAAGAAAACTTCACTAGAGGTGTTATTGTTCGTAAAGATGAAAATGAAGTACATATTGATATGTATATTATTGTGAGCTATGGTACGAAAATTTCAGAAGTGGCACATAATGTGCAAACGAAAGTGAAATATACATTAGATCAAACTGTAGGACTAGCAGTAGATTCTGTAAACATCTACGTACAAGGAGTTAAAGTAATAAACTTGTAATGTGCATTAAGGAGGAAAATCTGTGTCAATTCAAAAAATTGATGGAAAACGTTTATCACAAATGATCATGCAAGGAGCGAATAATTTAACAAACAATGTTCAGCTTGTTGATGCATTAAACGTATTTCCAGTTCCAGATGGCGATACCGGTACAAACATGAACTTATCTATGACTTCAGGTGCGCGTGAAGTGAAAGCAAACCCTTCACAGCATGCTGGTAAAGTCGGTGTAAGTTTAGCCAAAGGATTATTAATGGGAGCTCGTGGTAACTCTGGAGTTATTCTATCTCAGTTGTTCCGTGGTTTTTCTAAATCCATTGAACAAAAAGAAGAGTTAACAACAGTTGATTTTGCTGCAGCACTAGAAGCTGGAGTAGAGGCGGCTTATAAAGCGGTTATGAAACCGATTGAAGGAACGATTTTAACGGTTGCAAGAGAGACGGGTAAATATGCAGTAACAGTTGCGAAAAAACAGCGCGACTTTGTTTTGTTTATGGAAGACGTTGTGAAAGAAGCAAACGCATCGTTAAATCGTACGCCAGATTTATTACCTGTATTAAAACAAGTTGGCGTTGTAGATAGCGGTGGTAAAGGTCTTGTAGTGGTATACGAAGGATTTTTAGCTGACTTAAAAGGAGAAACGATTTCTTCTGATGCACCGACGCAACCATCTATGAATGAGATGGTACGCGCAGAACATCACCGTAGTGTACAAAGCCAATTGAGTACAGAAGATATTAAGTATGGATATTGTACGGAGTTCATGGTGAAATTAGAGGCTGAAAAGGTGAAAGAGCATAATTTCTCTGAACAAAAATTCCGTGAAGATATTAGTGTATATGGTGATTCTCTACTAGTTGTGTCTGATGATGAAATTGTAAAAGTTCATATCCACGCAGAACATCCTGGAGACGCTATGAACTACGGGCAAAAATACGGTAGTTTAATTAAGATAAAAGTAGAAAATATGCGTGAACAGCATACTGCTTTATTAGATGAACCTACTATGGTTCCTGAACAACCAGCTCAATCGAAAGAAAAACAACCATATGGTATCGTAACTGTAGCTATGGGGTCTGGTATTAAAACTTTATTTGAGAGCATCGGCGCAACGAAAGTTATCGAAGGTGGTCAAACGATGAATCCAAGTACGGAGGATATCGTGAAGGCAATTGAAGAAGCGAATGCTGAAAAAATCATTATTTTACCGAATAACGGAAATATTGTAATGGCAGCAGAACAAGCGGCATCAGTTGTAGATCAAGAAGTTATTGTTGTTCGTTCGAAAACGGTTCCTCAAGGTATGGCGGCAATGTTAGCATTTAATCCAGTTGGAACGTTAGAAGAGAATGAAGAAAACATGCAAGAAGCTTTATCTCATGTGAAAACAGGTCAAATTACGTATGCTGTACGTGATACGGAAATTGATGGTGTAGCAATTCAAAAAGACGACTTCATGTGTATTGCAGATGGGAAAATTGTATCTACAAATGCTGAAAAAGTAGGAGCTGCGAAGCAATTACTAGAAACGCTTATTGATGAAGATTCTGAAATCGTAACGATTCTACAAGGTGAAGATGCAACTGACGAAGAAGTAGCTGAGCTAGTTGAATTTGTAGAAGAGAAATTTGAAGATGCAGAAGTAGAAGTGCATGCTGGAAACCAACCAGTGTATTCTTTCATCTTCTCTGTAGAATAAGATAAGATTCGTTTTGAAAATAAATGAATTACTTACTTGCTAATGGATAAGAAGTAGTAATATGAAGTTTATTACTAGTTTTTATTCAAAAGGCTAGCATATTGAAGAGAGAAAAGAGCCTTGCTGCTAATAGTGAGGCTCTTTTTTACTTGTTTTATATAAGGGATTTGAGTAGTTTCTCTTAGAATGCCTATGATAGAATATAGAAGGTGAAAGAGAGCGATTACAGATGCTAATTGATACTCAAATAGAATGCAATAAAGAAAATAATGTGACGGGGTGTGAGAATCTTGAATGATGTTGTACAAGTTCCTGTTACGGATGTAAAGGGGATCGGAGGAGAAACATCTGAGTTACTACATGAGATGGGGATTTATACAGTTTCTCATCTATTAGAACATTTTCCGTACCGTTATGAAGATTATGCGATGAAAGATCTTGCTGAAGTAAAGCATGATGAACGTGTAACGGTTGAGGGGAAGGTTCATAGTGCTCCTTTGCTGCAATATTATGGTAAAAAGAAATCGCGTCTAACAGTTCGTGTTCTCGTCGGTCGTTATTTAATTACGGCGGTATGTTTTAATAGGCCTTACTATAAGCAAAAATTAACGTTAGATGAAACGGTAACGATTACTGGTAAGTGGGATCAACATCGTCAAACAATTGCTGTATCAGAGCTTCATTTTGGGCCGGTTGTACGTCAACAAGAAGTGGAGCCTGTTTATTCAGTAAAGGGGAAACTTACAGTAAAACAGATGCGTCGTTTTATTGCTCAAGCGTTAAAGGAATATGGAGATTCTATAGTCGAAGTGTTACCGGATGGTTTGTTAGGCCGATATAAATTATTACCAAGATATGAAGCACTTAGGGCCTTGCATTTTCCGGTAGGACAGGAAGATTTAAAGCAAGCGCGTCGCCGTTTTGTATATGAGGAATTTTTCTTATTTCAGCTGAAAATGCAAACGCTGAGGAAAATGGAGAGGGAAAATTCAAAAGGGACGAAGAAAGAGATTCCGTCAGTAGAATTACAAGAATTTATCGATGCACTGCCGTTTCCGTTAACGGGTGCGCAGCGCCGAGTTGTAAATGAAATTTTAAAAGATATGACATCTCCTTATCGGATGAACCGACTATTGCAAGGTGACGTTGGTTCTGGGAAAACAGTTGTTGCTGCGATTGGTCTTTATGCATCGAAATTAGCTCATTATCAAGGTGCTTTAATGGTTCCTACAGAAATTTTAGCCGAGCAACATTATCAGTCGCTTGCTGAAACGTTTTCGCATTTTGGTATGAAGGTGGAACTGCTAACAAGTTCTGTTAAAGGTGCGAGACGCCGAGAAATTTTAGCGAAGTTAGAACAAGGAGAAATAGATATTCTTGTTGGAACGCACGCTTTAATTCAAGATGAAGTTATATTTCATAGGTTGGGTCTCGTTATTACAGATGAACAGCATCGATTTGGTGTAGCGCAGCGCCGAGTTTTACGGGAGAAAGGTGAAAGGCCAGATGTATTATTTATGACAGCGACACCAATTCCGCGTACGCTTGCAATTACTGCATTTGGAGAGATGGATGTTTCAATAATCGATGAGATGCCAGCAGGTAGAAAGGTGATTGAAACATACTGGGCAAAACATGATATGTTAGATCGCGTCCTCGGTTTTGTTGAGAAGGAGATAAAAAAAGGAAGACAGGCATACGTTATTTGTCCTCTAATTGAAGAATCTGAGAAACTTGATGTGCAAAATGCTATCGACTTACATAGTATGCTGACGCATCATTACCAAGGGAAATGCCAAGTTGGATTGATGCATGGGAGATTATCGTCTCAGGAAAAAGAAGAGATAATGGGACAGTTTAGTGAAAATAAAGTGCAAATTCTTGTATCGACAACAGTTGTTGAGGTTGGTGTGAACGTACCGAATGCGACTGTGATGGTTATTTATGATGCAGAACGTTTCGGTTTATCGCAGCTTCATCAGCTTAGAGGGCGTGTCGGGCGTGGTAGTGAACAATCATATTGTTTATTAATAGCAGACCCTAAATCAGAAACAGGAAAAGAAAGAATGCGCATAATGACTGAAACAAATGATGGATTTGTATTGTCTGAAAAAGATTTAGAATTACGAGGTCCTGGAGATTTCTTTGGGAGTAAGCAAAGTGGCTTACCAGAATTTAAGGTTGCTGACATGGTACACGATTATCGAGCGTTAGAAACAGCAAGGCAAGATGCGGCGATACTAGTAGAGTCAGAAGCATTTTGGCACAATGATCAATACGCTGCTTTGCGTACGTATCTTGATGGGACAGGTGTGTTCCAAGGAGAGAAGCTCGATTAAAGGGAGTCAACAAAAAAATTGTTGCATTCTACTTTCAATGATTATATACTACTGTTAGTACCTAGTCATAAAAATGGATGGTGCGGTATGAAGAAAAGAAGAAGTAAAAAAGAAAGACAAGAATTATTACAACAAACAATCGAATCAAATCCTTTTATTACGGATGAAGATTTAGCGGAAAAATTTCAAGTGAGTATACAAACAGTACGACTGGATCGTATGGAATTGTCTATTCCTGAATTAAGAGAGAGAATTAAACATGTAGCTACAAAGCAACATGAAGAAGATGTGAAATCTTTACCGTTAGAAGAGGTTGTCGGTGAAATTATTGATATTGAATTAGATAGACATGCAATTTCTATCTTTGAAGTAAAGGTAGAACATGTATTTAAAAGAAATCAAATCGCCCGTGGGCATCATCTGTTTGCGCAAGCAAACTCACTAGCTGTTGCGGTTATTGATGAAGAATTAGCTTTAACTGCAAAGTCTACCATTCGATACATTCGCCCTGTAAAATTAGGAGAGCGTGTTGTTGCAAAAGCGCGCGTTGAAGACGTAGAGAATGATAAGGGACGGACGGTTGTCAAAGTGCGTAGCTTCGTTGGAGAAGAACTTGTTTTTACAGGCACTTTTGAAATGTATCGATCTAGTAATTATAGTGAGGAAGGTAACAACTTATGAAAATCGCAATAGATGCAATGGGCGGAGATCACGCTCCAAAGGCTGTAGTATTAGGGGCAATGAAAGCTATTAAGGAATATTCTGATTTACATATTACGTTAGTAGGGAAAGAAGAGGAAATTCGTCAATACTTAACGAGTGATGAACGAATTACGATTCTTCATACAGACGAAAAAATAGAATCGACAGAGGAACCAGTAAGAGCGGTTCGTCGAAAAAAACAAGCTTCAATGGTACTTGCGGCACAGCAAGTAAAGGATGGAGAAGCAGATGCTTGTATATCCGCAGGTAGTACAGGAGCTTTAATGGCAGCTGGATTATTTGTTGTCGGTCGTATGGAAGGAATTGAGCGACCAGCTTTATCGCCTACAATGCCAACTGTAGATGGAAAAGGTTTTGTTATGTTAGATGTTGGAGCAAATGTTGATGCAAAACCAATTCATTTATATCAATATGCAGTAATGGGATCTATTTATGCTGAGAAGGTAAGAGGAATTGAAAATCCTCGTGTTGGACTATTAAACGTTGGAACAGAGGATGGAAAAGGAAACGAGCTTTCAAAGCAAGTATTTGCAATGCTTAAGGATGCGCCAATTAATTTCGTTGGGAACGTTGAATCGAGAGATTTATTGCAAGGTGTAGCAGATGTTGTTGTATGTGATGGTTTTACAGGGAATGTAGCGTTGAAATCATTAGAGGGAACAGCACTTGCGCTATTCTCTATGTTGAAAGAACAACTAATGAGTTCGTTTACGAGCAAATTAGCAGCGGCGGTATTAAAGCCAAAACTTATGGTATTAAAAGATAAAATGGATTATTCGGAGTATGGGGGAGCTGCATTATTTGGATTGAAAGCACCTGTCATTAAGGCTCACGGTTCTTCTAATGACCAGTCGATATTTAGTGCGATTCGTCAAACGAGAGAAATGGTAGCGAAAGAAGTAATTCCTACGATTTCAAGCGTAATGGAGAAAGAGTCACTCCAATAAGAGGAGGATTTGAAATGGGAAAAATAGCATTTCTTTTTCCGGGCCAAGGTTCACAGGCAGTTGGAATGGGTAAAAAATTAGCAGAGAATAATAAAGAGGTTGCAAAAGTGTTTGCAAAAGCAGATGAGGTGTTGCAAGATTCACTTTCAGAAGTGATTTTTGAAGGGCCGCAGGAAAAGCTTACATTAACAACAAATGCTCAGCCTGCATTATTAACGACGAGTTTTGCTATTTTGACAGCTTTGAAAGAGTATGACATTACACCTAACTTTGTCGCTGGTCATAGTTTAGGTGAATATAGCGCTCTTGTAGCAGCTGGTGCATTAACTTTTGAAGATGCTGTATATGCTGTAAGGAAACGTGGCGAATATATGGAAGAAGCTGTTCCAGACGGGGAAGGTGCGATGGCAGCTATATTAGGTGCTGACCTAGATATGCTGAAACAAGTTACAGAAGAAGTAACAAGTGAAGGATATGCAGTGCAAATCGCTAATATGAATAGTACGAAGCAAATTGTAATTTCTGGAACGAAGCAAGGTGTAGAGGTTGCTTCTCAAAGAGCGAAAGAAAATGGTGCAAAGAGAGCAATTCCACTAAAAGTAAGTGGGCCTTTCCATTCTTCACTTATGAAGCCGGCAGCTGAGAAGTTCCAAAGTGTTTTAAATGAAATTACAATTCATGACACGAATATTCCTGTTATTGCAAATGTTACGGCGGATGTTATTACACGTGGTGCAGACATTCAAGAAAAGTTAATCGAACAGCTTTATTCGCCTGTATTATGGTACCCGTCTATTGAATGTATGGTGAAGCAGGGAGTAGATACATTTATTGAAATTGGACCTGGAAAAGTACTTGCTGGACTTATGAAGTCAATTGATTCATCAGTGAAAGCATATGCGATATATGATGAAGAGACATTAAAAGATACCATTTCAAATTTGAGAGGAGAAAACTGATGTTAAAAGGGAAGGTAGCATTAGTAACTGGCGCTTCACGTGGAATTGGTCGCGCGATTGCGATTGATTTAGCGAAACAAGGGGCAAATGTAGTAGTAAATTATGCAGGTAATGAACAAAAAGCAAATGAAGTAGTAGATGAAATTAAGAAATTAGGTTCTGATGCAATTGCGGTAAGAGCAGATGTTGCAAATGCTGATGATGTTACAAATATGGTGAAACAAACAGTAGATACATTTGGACAAGTTGATATTCTTGTAAATAATGCTGGTGTAACAAAAGATAATTTATTAATGCGTATGAAAGAAGAAGAATGGGATACAGTTATTAATACAAACTTAAAAGGTGTATTCTTATGTACAAAAGCAGTATCTCGCTATATGATGCGTCAACGTCATGGTAGAATTATAAATATCGCTTCGGTTGTTGGTGTTATAGGAAACCCAGGGCAAGCTAATTATGTTGCTGCTAAAGCGGGTGTTATTGGATTAACAAAAACATCTGCAAAAGAGTTAGCAAGTCGAAATATTACAGTGAATGCAATTGCGCCGGGCTTTATTGCGACTGATATGACGGATGTACTAGATGAGAATATTAAAGCCGAAATGTTAAAAGTTATTCCAGCTGCTCAATTTGGTGAAGCGCAAGATATCGCGAATGCTGTAACGTTTTTTGCTTCTGATCAAAGCAAATATGTTACAGGTCAAACGTTAAATGTTGATGGCGGTATGGTAATGTAATAAAAGAATCGATTTCACCTAGTTTTTTTGGTCAATATTTAATATAATATTTGAGGGGAGGTGAATGGAATGGCAGATGTTTTAGAGCGCGTAACAAAAATCATCGTTGATCGTTTAGGAGTAGAAGAGACTGAGGTAGTACCAGCTGCAAGCTTCAAGGAAGATTTAGGAGCAGACTCCCTAGATGTAGTAGAACTTGTAATGCAATTAGAAGATGAATTCGAAATGGAAATTTCTGATGAAGATGCTGAAAAGATTGCTACTGTTGGCGATGCTGTGACTTACATAGAGAGTCATCTATAATGCTTAAGTGAAGTCCCGTTTTTTAGCGGGGCTTTCTGGCTTATATCTGGAGGGACCTATGCCGTACCGAAAATATAGAGAAAAAAAATATGAAACAAAATATCGTGAAGCATTTAAAGTGTTTCAAGAAAAGATAGGTATTACGTTTACAGATGAAAAATTATTGATTCAAGCATTTACGCATTCATCGTATGTGAATGAGCATCGAAAAAAACCGCATGAAGATAATGAGCGTCTTGAATTTCTTGGAGATGCAGTATTGGAACTTACTGTATCGCAGTATCTGTTTCAAAAATATCCGACAATGAGCGAAGGAGAGTTAACAAAACTACGTGCAGCTATTGTATGTGAGCCATCTCTTGTTCGTTTTGCGAACGAATTGTCATTTGGTAGCCTTGTTTTATTAGGAAAAGGTGAAGAAATGACAGGTGGACGTGAACGACCAGCTTTATTAGCGGATGTCTTTGAAGCGTTTATTGGTGCCCTTTATCTTGATCAAGGGTTAGAAACAGTTTGGGAATTCTTAAAAGAAATTGTATATCCGAAAATTAATGAGGGTGCTTTTTCTCATGTGATGGATTATAAGAGTCAGTTACAAGAATTGATTCAGCGTGATGGTAGTGGCAATGTTGAGTATCAAATTTTGCAAGAAAAAGGACCAGCTCACAATCGAGAATTTGTGTCACGTGTTACGTTAAATAACGTAGCTTTAGGTCTTGGTAGTGGTAAGTCGAAAAAAGAAGCAGAGCAACAAGCTGCAGCAGAAGCATTGAAAAAATTAAAAGAACAACTATAAGGAATCCCCCTTTGAATGAGGGGGATTCCTTATGCATAAAATGAAACTTTCTTTTTGTTTGTGAATAAAAGGAAGGGAAATCCGTATGATAGCTCGTTTTTTTATAGATAACAGTTATAGCAACGGAGAATAGGAGGAAGGCCTTTCGTGTTTTTAAAAAGATTAGAAATAGCAGGATTTAAGTCTTTTGCTGAGCGTGTATCTGTTGATTTTGTCCCAGGTGTAACTTCTGTAGTAGGACCTAATGGAAGCGGGAAAAGTAATATTACTGATGCGATTCGCTGGGTACTTGGTGAACAATCTGCAAAATCATTACGTGGTGCAAAGATGGAGGATATTATTTTTGCAGGCAGTGATACGAGGAGAGCGGTTAATGTTGCTGAAGTAACAATAACTTTAAATAATGAAGATCAACGTTTACCAATTGAATACAATGAGGTGTGTGTAACACGTCGTGTATCTCGTTCAGGTGATAGTGATTTTTATATTAATAAACAATCATGTAGATTGAAAGATATTATCGATTTATTTATGGACTCTGGTATGGGAAGAGAAGCTTTTTCAATTATTAGCCAGGGGAAAGTGGAAGAGATTTTAAGTAGTAAGTCAGAAGAGCGTCGAGGTGTATTTGAAGAAGCGGCAGGCGTACTAAAATACAAACTTCGCAAAAAGAAAGCTGAAGGGAAATTAGCAGAAACACAAGAAAACTTAAATCGTGTACAAGATATAATTCATGAATTAAGTAGTCAAGTAGAACCTTTAGAAAGACAAGCTTCTATTGCGAAAGATTATCTTGAGAATAAAGAAGAATTAGAGAAAGTAGAAGCTGCGCTTATTGTACATGAAATTGAAGAATTGCATGAGAAATGGGAAGCGCTTCGAAATCAGTTTGGGCATAATAAAGACGAAGAAGCTAAAATGTCAACGGATTTACAAAAAAGTGAAGAAGAGCTTGAGGAATTACGAGGACAATTACAAGCGGTAGATGAGTCTGTAGATTCGTTGCAAGAAGTACTTCTTCTTTCTAGTAAAGAGCTAGAAAAACTAGAAGGGCAGCGCGAGTTGTTAAAAGAGAGAAAGCAAAATGCTACGACGCATTGTGCGCAACTTGAGCAGTTAATTGTTGAATTAACAGAGAAAGCTAAAAGTTACGATGGTGAAATTGCGTCAAGTACAGAAGCTTTAATGCAATTTGTGAATGAAGTAAAAGAGTTAGAGCAAAAATTGCATGATAATGAGCAACTGCTTGCTACTTTTGCTGACAATTTAGAGGAACAAATTGAGAATTTAAAAGGTGACTATATTGAACTTTTAAATCAACAAGCCAGTCATCGTAATGAATTATCTATGATTGAAGAACAATCTAAACAGCAAACGTCTAAAAACGAGCGGCTGGATGAAGAGAATGCGAAATATGTAGAAATGCGTATGGAAATTACAGCGAAAAAGACGAAACTTGTAGAAAATTACGAACAAGTGAAAGAAAAAGTAGCTGGCATCCTCTCAAACATACAGAAGACAGAAGCGGCGCTCGGGAAATGTAAGACGCAGTATAGTGAAAATGAAACAAAACTGTATCAAGCATATCAATTTGTGCAACAGGCACGTTCTCGAAAAGAAATGCTTGAAGAGATGCAAGAAGATTATTCTGGTTTCTATCAAGGTGTACGTGAAGTATTGAAAGCTAGAGAAAATAGGTTGCAAGGTATCGAGGGTGCTGTTGCGGAACTGTTAAAGGTACCTAAAGAATACGAAGTTGCAATGGAAATCGCTCTAGGTGCAGCGATGCAGCACATTGTTGTACAAACAGAGGAACATGCTCGTAATGCAATTGCATTTTTAAAGCAAAATAAACATGGGCGTGCAACGTTTTTACCGCAAGCTGTTATTAAAAGCAGGTCGTTATCATTTGAGCAATTACGCATTGTAAATCAACACCCATCGTTTGTAGGTGTGGCGGCAGAACTTGTGCAGTACAATAATAAATATGAAAATGTAGTTTCAAATTTATTAGGTACTGTTATTGTTGCGAAAGATTTACGCGGAGCAAATGAGTTGGCGAAACAACTGCAATACCGTTATCGCATTGTAACAATCGAAGGTGACGTAGTGAATCCTGGCGGTTCTATGACTGGTGGAGCGGTAAAACAAGCGAAATCTTCTTTATTAGGACGCCAACGTGAACTGGAAGAGTGGACTCGCAAGTTAACTGATATGGAAGAAAAAACAACGAAGTTAGAAAACTTTGTTAAAGCAGTAAAACAAGAGATTCAAGAAAAAGAAGTGAAAATACGCGAACTAAGGCAAACTGTAGAAGCAGAGCGTGTAGATGAGCAGAAATTAAGAGAAGAGATTAATCGTTTAGAATTAGAAGAACATCGTATTAATGACCGCTTGTCTATTTATGATTTAGAGATTGAAGGTTTTTTACAAGATCGAGTAAAAATACAAGGGCGTAAAGAGGCGTTAGAAGGGACTTTAACGAATCTTCAAGCTGATATCACAGAGTTAGATAGTAAAATTGTAGCTTTAACAAAACAAAAAAGTGAGCAACATTCTTCAAAAGAAAAAGTTCAACAAGAAATGACTGAGTTAAAAGTGCTGGCAGCTGAAAAGCAACAACGCTTATCTAATCAAAAAGAAAAAGTTGAACGATTTACGAAGGAAAAAGAAGAAACGGATGCGACACTTGTAAAAACGAAAGAGGATTTAGCTTTCTTAAAACAAGAAATGACATCTAATTCAAGTGGTGAAGAGCAAATTACGAATATGATTGAAAAGAAAGCGTATGATCGTAATCAAACTTCAGAATTAATTCGCTCTCGTCGCGAACAACGTGTCTCGTTGCAAGAGAGAGTAGAACATTTAGAGCGTAATTTGAAAGAAACGACAGGTAAACATAAATATATTATTGAAATGTTGAAAGATCAAGAAGTGAAAATAAACCGACTTGATGTAGAGTTGGAAAATAGATTACAACATTTACGTGAAACATATACGATTTCATTTGAAGCGGCAAAACTAAAATATACAATGACAATGCCTGCAGAAGATGCGCGTAAGAAAGTAAAATTAATCAAATTATCCATAGAAGAGTTAGGTACAGTGAACCTAGGGGCAATTGATGAATATGAACGCGTAGCGGAGCGTCATACATTCTTACTAGAGCAGAGAGACGACCTAGAAGAAGCGAAAACGACATTGCACCAGCTTATTACCGAAATGGATGAAGAAATGAAAAAACGCTTTTTTACTACGTTTGAAGGCATTAGAATGGAGTTTCAATCGGTATTCTCTGAGTTGTTTGGAGGCGGAAGAGCGGATTTAGTAATGACTAATCCAGAGGATTTACTAAATACGGGTATTGATATTGTAGCACAACCGCCAGGGAAGAAACTGCAGAACTTAGGTTTACTTTCAGGCGGAGAGCGTGCTTTAACGGCAATTGCGCTTTTATTTGGTATTTTAAAAGTGCGCCCAGTACCGTTCTGTGTACTAGATGAGGTAGAGGCGGCCCTTGATGAAGCCAATGTAGCTCGTTTTGCACAGTATTTAAAGAAATTCAGTGATGAGACGCAGTTTATTGTAATTACACATAGAAAAGGTACAATGGAAGAGTCTGATGTGTTGTACGGTGTAACAATGCAAGAATCAGGGGTATCTAAACTTGTTTCGGTGCGTTTAGATGCCGGAGAAGAACTTATTGCAAGTGAATAGGAAGGATGGGAAAGTATGAGTTTTTTTAAAAAACTAAAAGAAAAAATTTCAAAACAAACGGATACAGTTACAGAGAAATTTAAACACGGATTAGAAAAAACTAGAAATTCATTTGCGGATAAAGTGAATGATTTAGTGTATCGTTACCGTAAAGTGGACGAAGATTTCTTCGAAGAGTTAGAAGAAATCTTAATCGGTGCAGACGTTGGCGTTGCAACGGTAATGGAATTAATTGATCAATTGAAAGAAGAAGTACAACGTCGTAACATTCAAGATCCAAAAGAAGTACAAGCTGTTATTTCAGAAAAACTAGTAGGAATTTACAAAGGTGACAGCGATTTTAGTAACGAAATTAATATGCAAGAAGACCAATTAACGGTTGTTTTATTTGTTGGTGTTAACGGTGTAGGAAAAACGACGACAATTGGTAAACTGGCGCATAAGTTTAAATCAGAAGGTAAGTCAGTCCTATTGGCGGCAGGAGACACATTCCGTGCTGGGGCGATTGAACAATTAGAAGTATGGGGCGATCGCGTTGGTGTAGAAGTGATTAAACAAGGATCTGGATCTGATCCAGCGGCGGTTATGTATGACGCTGTACAAGCTGCAAAAGCACGTAAGGTAGATGTATTACTATGTGACACAGCAGGACGCTTGCAAAATAAAGTAAACTTAATGAAAGAGTTAGAGAAGGTGAAGCGTGTAATTGAGCGTGAAGTACCAGGTGCTCCTCATGAAGTATTGCTTGTTATTGATGCAACAACAGGACAAAACGGTTTAAGTCAAGCGAAAACATTCCGTGAAGCAACGAATGTAACTGGTATTGTTTTAACGAAGTTAGATGGAACTGCTAAAGGTGGTATTGTATTAGCGATTCGTAACGAAATGGATGTACCGGTGAAGTTTGTTGGATTAGGAGAGCAAATGGATGACTTGCAGCAGTTTGATCCAGAACAATATGTGTATGGTTTATTTGCGAACTTAGTAGAAACAGAAGAAGCATAAGCGAAAGAAGCGGTATTTCCGCTTCTTTTTCTATAAAAATATATGATGTTAAGAAAAAAACTTGACACTCTTTTGGACTCCATGTAAACTAATTCATGTAAAGGGAAATCACTTAACAAAGGATGATCCAACATGCTCGAAAAAACAACGAGAATGAACTATTTATTTGATTTTTATCAATCGTTGTTAACGCAAAAACAAAGAAGTTATATGTCGCTTTATTATCTAGATGATTTATCTCTTGGTGAAATTGCGGAAGAATTTGATGTAAGTCGCCAAGCCGTGTATGATAACATTAAACGGACTGAAGCGATGCTTGAAGAATATGAAGAAAAATTAGTATTACTTCAAAAGTTTCAAGAGCGACAGCGACTTGTTGCAAAGCTAAAACAGCTAATCAGCGAAGAAGAGCATGTGAATGAAGAAATGAAACAAGTTGTTGAAGCTATCGAAAAATTAGATTAGGAGGGCGGCAATATGGCATTTGAAGGATTAGCCGACCGACTTCAACAGACAATGCAAAAAATCCGCGGCAAAGGAAAAGTTTCTGAAGCCGATGTGAAAGAAATGATGAGAGAAGTTCGTCTAGCTCTTTTAGAAGCAGATGTTAACTTTAAAGTAGTAAAAGATTTTGTGAAGCGTGTGTCTGAACGTGCTGTCGGACAAGATGTAATGAAAAGTTTGACACCTGGACAACAAGTAATTAAAGTTGTACAGGAAGAACTTACAGAACTTATGGGTGGAGAGCAGAGCAAAATTGCTGTTGCTAATAAGCCACCGACTGTTATTATGATGGTTGGTCTGCAAGGTGCGGGTAAAACAACGACGACAGGTAAGCTTGCGAATTTGCTTCGTAAAAAGCATAATCGTAAACCGATGCTTGTTGCAGCGGATATTTACCGTCCAGCAGCGATTAAACAGCTTGAAACATTAGGGAAGCAATTGGACATGCCTGTATTTTCTTTAGGAGATCAAGTAAGTCCTGTTGAAATTGCGAAACAAGCGATTGCAAAAGCAAAAGAAGATCATCATGATTATGTTTTAATCGATACAGCGGGTCGCCTGCATATTGATGAAGAACTAATGGATGAATTAGCGAAAGTGAAAGAAGTTGCGAAACCGGATGAAATTTTCCTTGTTGTCGATGCGATGACGGGACAAGACGCGGTAAATGTTGCACAAAGTTTCCATGAACAGTTAGGTTTAACAGGTGTTGTATTAACGAAATTAGATGGTGATACGCGCGGTGGTGCTGCATTATCTATTAAGGCTGTAACAAACACACCGATTAAATTTGCTGGTATGGGTGAAAAACTAGATGCAATTGAAGCGTTCCATCCAGAGCGTATGGCATCCCGTATTTTAGGGATGGGCGATGTCTTAACATTGATTGAAAAAGCGCAAGCTACAGTTGATGAAGAGAAAGCAAAAGAACTTGAGCAAAAAATGCGTACGCTTTCGTTTACGCTTGACGATTTCCTAGAACAACTTGGACAAGTGCGTCAACTTGGACCGCTTGATGAATTGTTAGGAATGCTTCCTGGTGCAAATAAAATTAAAGGGCTGAAAAATGCGCAAGTTGATGAAAAACAAATTGGGCATATTGAGGCAATTATTCGTTCTATGACTAAATTAGAACGAGAACAACCGGAAATAATCAATGCTAGTCGCAAAAAGCGCATTGCCAAAGGTAGCGGTACAACTGTACAAGAAATCAATCGTCTAATTAAGCAATTCGATGACATGAAAAAAATGATGAAGACGATGACGGGAATGCAAAAAGGCAAGAAAAAAGGACTAGGTGGATTGAAGTTTCCATTCATGTAAGGAAAAAAAGATGGCTCTGTTAAGAAAAAATACTTTACAAAGCAATAGTCTTTTTGCTAATATAATTATCTGTGTGAAATAAATTCGGAGGTGCTTTATAAATGGCAGTTAAAATTCGTTTAAAACGTATGGGAGCTAAAAAAACTCCTTTCTATCGTGTAGTTGTTGCAGATTCTCGTTCTCCTCGTGACGGACGTTTCATTGAGGAAATCGGAACTTACAATCCAGTTGCTCAACCAGCTGAAGTTAAGATCGACGAAGAAGCAGCATTAAAATGGTTAGGAAATGGTGCTAAACCATCTGATACAGTTCGTAACTTATTCTCTAACCAAGGTATCATGGAGAAATTCCACTTATCTAAACAAGGTAAGTAATTGAGGCAATGACTATGAAGAAGTTAGTCGAGACGATTGTCAAGCCTCTTGTCGATCATCCTGAAGATGTAAAAGTTACACAGGAACTTTGCAACGGAGAGATAAAGTATCGATTAACTGTACATCCTGAGGATGTTGGGAAAGTCATTGGAAAGCAAGGGAGAGTTGCGAAAGCGATTCGAATGCTCTTGTATTCAGTGGGACATCATAATGATGAAAAAGTAACACTGGAAATTCAATAAACGTAAAAAGGGCGAGGAGTTATTCCTCTCCCTTTTTTAACATTTAAATAGAGATTGCATGTTCCATCTATGAAATGGAGATGCTTAATTTATATAGAAACCAGGGGGGACATACTATTTATGACAAAGTGGTTTAACGTAGGGAAAATTGTAAATACTCATGGAGTAAGAGGAGAAATCCGTGTGATTTCTCGTACTGATTTTCCAGAAGAGCGATATAAAGTAGGAAACACGCTATACATATCGAATGAGAAAGACACAGACTATCTTCCAGTGAAGGTAACTTCTCATCGCCAACATAAGACATTCGATTTATTAACATTTGAAGGATATAACAATGTAGATGAAGTAGAGAAGTTTAAAGGTTCTTTAATAAAAGTACCGGAAGAGCAGTTAGGTGAACTTTCTGAAGGTGAATACTACTATCACGAAATTATTGGTTGCAGCGTTGTAACGGAAGAAGGAGAAGCGCTAGGGACAATCAAAGAGATTCTCTCTCCTGGTGCAAATGATGTTTGGGTGATTAAACGTCCGAAGGGTCAAGATCTCTTAATTCCTTATATTGATGACGTTGTACTTCAAGTTAATATTGAAAATAAATTAGTAACCATTCATGTAATGGAAGGGTTGCTATAATGAAAATTGATATTTTAACGTTGTTCCCAGACATGTTTACCGGTGTATTTGGATCTTCTATATTAAAGAAGGCGCAAGAAAAAGAAGCGGTAAACCTTCGTGTTGTTAACTTTCGTGATTATACAACAAGTAAGCATAATAGCGTAGACGATTATCCTTACGGCGGAGGAGCTGGTATGGTGCTTACTCCTCAGCCTATTTTTGATGCTGTAGAAGATTTGACGAAAGAGACAGAGCGTAAGTCGAGAGTTGTCTTAATGTGTCCGCAGGGCGAAAGATTTACGCAGAAGAAAGCGGAAGAGCTTGCAGGGGAAGAACATTTGATCTTTGTATGTGGGCATTATGAAGGGTATGACGAACGAATTCGTGAGCATCTCGTAACGGATGAGATTTCTATTGGTGACTATGTATTAACGGGCGGAGAATTAGCTTCTATGGTTATTACTGATAGTGTTGTACGTCTCTTGCCAGGCGTGCTAGGAAATCATGCTTCACAAGTAGAGGATTCGTTTAGTACAGGTTTATTAGAGCATCCTCATTATACACGTCCGGCTGATTTTCGTGGTATGAAGGTACCGGATGTATTAATGTCAGGGAATCATAAAAATATTGATGAATGGCGACATAAGGAATCTTTGCGCCGTACGTATACGCGTAGACCTGATTTGTTAGATGATAGAGATCTATCTAAACAAGAGAAAAAATGGCTTGAGGAAATAAAGCGAGAGCAGTAATAACTTCATATATTTGCTATTGCAACAGGCCTAGTAATATGCTATTATAACATTTGTGCTACTGAAATCAGTAGCCGTATTAACGATGTTCCGCTGTAATTTATTAAGACTTTATAAGAGCATCTGTTTAAAGGAGAGAATTTAATATGCAACAATTAATCGCAGAAATTACAAAAGGCCAATTAAAAACTGACCTTCCTTCATTCCGTCCTGGTGACACTTTACGTGTACACGTAAAAGTTGTTGAGGGAACTCGTGAAAGAATTCAGCTTTTCGAAGGTGTTGTAATTAAACGTCGTGGTGGCGGAATTAGTGAAACATTCACAGTTCGTAAGATTTCTTACGGTGTAGGTGTTGAGCGTACATTCCCAGTTCACACGCCAAGAATCGCGAAAATCGAAGTACTTCGCCGTGGTAAAGTACGTCGTGCTAAGTTATACTACTTACGTAACCTTCGCGGTAAAAAAGCACGTATTAAAGAAATTCGATAAGACATGTATGGGAGCTTGTAAATGCACAAGCTCCCTTTTTCCAATCTATATGAAATTTTGGTATAATACGAACAGCTTACATAACCGTGGAGGGGAAATGCATGAAAAAAGAGAAGAGTTCACTTTGGGAATGGATTAAAGCAATTTTGATTGCTGTTGTATTAGCTGGTGTTATTAGACAGTTTTTCTTTGCGCCAATTCTCGTAGACGGGGTATCGATGGCACCTACTTTACATGATCGTGATCGAATGATTGTGAATAAAATTGGTTATCACATTGGAGATCCAAAACGCTTTGATATTATCGTATTTCGAGCAACAGAAGATAAAGATTACATTAAGCGCATTATAGGCCTACCAGGCGATGAAATAGAGTATCGTAATGATAAGCTGTATGTTAACGGAAAGGCTTATGAGGAGCCGTATTTAGACAAGCAGAAAAAGCAAATTGCTGACGGACCGCTTACATATGATTTTAATCTTGAAGAAATGACAGGCAAGAAAACCGTTCCAAAAGATCAATTATTTGTTTTAGGTGATAATCGTCGTTTTAGTAAAGATAGCCGTTCAATCGGTACGATTTCAATGGATCAAGTAATTGGTAAAGCTAATATGTTATATTGGCCGTTAGAAGACGCACGTATTGTGAAATAAATGAAAAAGAAGGTGGCAACATGGTAATTCAATGGTTTCCAGGGCATATGGCGAAGGCTAGACGCCAAGTAACGGAGAAATTAAAATTAATTGATGTTGTAATTGAACTTGTAGATGCTCGATTACCATTATCATCTCGAAACCCAATGATTGATGAAATCATTACACATAAGCCGAGGCTTGTTGTTTTAAATAAAGCGGATATGGCAGATGACCGTTTAACAAAACAATGGATCGCATATTTTAAAGAAAAAGGCCATATGGCAATTTCGATTAACGCGCAAGCTGGACAAGGTATGAAAGAAATTGCAGCAGCTTGTAAAGTGCTTGTTAAAGAAAAATTTGATAAAATGGTTGCAAAAGGTATTAGACCGAGAGCGATTCGTGCATTAATTGTAGGTATACCAAATGTTGGTAAATCTACATTAATTAATAAATTGGCAAAGAAAAATATTGCTAAAACAGGAGATCGTCCAGGTGTGACAACAGCTCAACAATGGATTAAAGTTGGGAAGGAAATGGAATTGTTAGATACGCCAGGTATTCTGTGGCCTAAATTTGAAGATCAATTAGTGGGTCTTCGCTTAGCGACGACGGGTGCAATTAAAGATTCAATTTTAAATTTACAAGATGTAGCTGTTTACGCATTACGTTTTATGGAGAAACATTATCCAGAACGCTTGAAAGAACGCTATAATTTAAATGAGATTCCAGAAGATATTGTGGAATTATTCGATGCAATTGGAAAAAATAGAGGCTGCT
This sequence comes from Bacillus sp. ok061, assembly GCF_900108285.1. NCBI lineage: Bacteria > Bacillati > Bacillota > Bacilli > Caryophanales > Bacillaceae > Bacillus > Bacillus sp. ok061. Next base: position 117,618 of record NZ_FNUW01000008.1, read on the forward strand.
TAATGGGCGGCGGAATGATTGATTATGATAAGACATCTGAGCTTGTACTTCGTGAGCTTCGTGGTGGCAAACTTGGAAAAATGACGTTTGAAACACCGGAAGAGTTTGCAGAGCAAGTAGAAGATGTGGAAAAAATAGAAGAAGTATAAGACGTGCGTTTGTGCGTCTTTTCTTTTTGGATACGTTTAAAAAGGAGTTTGTATAAATGCAAAAAATGACGATAAAAGAAGCGGAAAATGTATTGAAAGAAATTATGAATGAAGAAGATGATCGCTTTCAACTGTTAATGAAAGATGAGCGAAAAGGCGTTCAAAAGCTCGTTTTGAAGTGGTATAAACAAAAAGAGTTAGAACAGAAAGAAAAAGAGAATTTTTTTGAAATGTCCAAGTATGAAAATGCTTTGCGTGAAAAAGGGGTCACATATATCGCGGGTATTGATGAAGTAGGGCGTGGCCCGTTGGCTGGGCCTGTTGTGACGGCAGCTGTCGTCCTTCCAGAGGATTTTTATATTCCAGGGTTAAATGACTCAAAAAAGCTGAGTGAAGCGAAACGTGAGCGTTTTTATGATGAAATAAAAGTACAAGCAATTGCAATTGGCGTAGGAATTGTATCACCGCAAGTTATTGATGACATTAATATTTACCAAGCAACGAAACAAGCGATGTTAGATGCAGTTGCAAATTTATCTTGTACACCCCAACATTTATTAATTGATGCGATGAAGCTTCCTACACCAATTCCGCAAACCTCAATTATTAAAGGTGATGCGAAAAGTATTTCTATTTCAGCTGCATCTATTATTGCGAAAGTAACGAGAGATCGTATGATGAAAGAACTGGGAGAAAAGTATCCTGAATACGGATTTGAGCAACATATGGGATATGGCACAAAGCAACATTTAGAGGCAATTGAAGTGCATGGAGTATTAGATGAACACCGAAAGTCATTCGCGCCAATTAAAGATATGATTCAAAAATAAGCTGTAAATATACAGCTTATTTTTTATTTTGGCATATAAACATTACTATTTTCGAAAAAGAATAAAGCGATTTCAGTTTTCTGACACTTTATTGTAGACAGCGTGCCAATCATCTTATACAATGGCAATGTAATGTTTTTTAAACATTAAAAAACTTTTCGAGTAAAACAGGAAAACAGGGGAGGATGGGACCATGAATATCCATGAGTACCAAGGTAAGGCAGTCCTTAGAAGCTATGGGGTTAGCGTTCCGAACGGGAAGGTTGCATTTACAGTAGAAGAAGCTGTAGAAGCAGCGAAAGAACTAGGAACAGATGTATGTGTAGTGAAAGCACAAATTCACGCTGGTGGACGCGGCAAAGCTGGCGGAGTAAAAGTTGCAAAAAATTTAGATGAAGTTCGTACATATGCAGAAAGCATTTTAGGAACTACACTTGTGACACATCAAACAGGTCCTGAAGGTAAGGAAGTAAAACGCTTACTTATCGAAGAAGGTTGCGATATTAAAAAAGAATATTATGTAGGTCTAGTTTTAGATCGTGCAACTTCTCAAGTTGTTTTAATGGCGTCTGAAGAAGGCGGAACAGAAATTGAAGAAGTAGCAGAAAAAACACCTGAAAAAATCTTTAAAGAATATATTGATCCAGCAGTAGGCTTACAAGGTTTCCAAGCACGCCGAATTGCATTTAACATCAATATTCCAAAAGAGCTTGTAGGACAAGCTGTGAAGTTTATGATGGGCTTATACCGTGCGTTTATCGAAAAAGATTGCTCTATCGCTGAGATTAACCCACTTGTTACAACAGGTGAAGGTAAAGTTATGGCATTAGATGCAAAATTAAACTTTGATTCTAATGCGTTATATCGCCATAAAGACATTTTAGAGCTTCGTGATCTTGATGAAGAGGATTCAAAAGAAATTGAAGCTTCAAAATACGACTTAAACTACATTCCTTTAGATGGAAATATCGGTTGTATGGTTAATGGTGCAGGTTTAGCGATGGCTACAATGGATATCATTAAACATTACCACGGTGACCCAGCTAACTTCTTAGATGTTGGTGGCGGTGCAACTGCTGAAAAAGTTACAGAAGCATTCAAAATTATCCTTTCTGACAAAAATGTAAAAGGTATCTTCGTTAACATTTTTGGTGGCATTATGAAGTGTGATGTTATTGCAGAAGGTGTTATTGAAGCAACGAAACAAGTAGGTCTTGAGTTACCTTTAGTTGTACGTCTTGAAGGTACAAACGTAGAACTAGGTAAGAAAATTTTAAATGAGTCTGGCTTAAATATTGTTGCAGCAGAATCTATGGCAGACGGTGCACAAAAAATTGTTTCACTAGTGGGCTAATAGAAAGCGGGGGAGAAAAATGAGCGTATTAGTTAATAAAGATACAAAAGTTATTGTTCAAGGTATTACAGGTTCTCAAGGTTTATTCCATACAAAACAAATGATTGAATACGGTACGAAAATTGTCGGTGGTGTAACACCAGGTAAAGGCGGCACTGATATTGAAGGTGTACCAGTATTTGATACAGTAGAAGATGCAGTGAAAGCAACAGGCGCAAACGCTTCAGTTGTATACGTTCCACCCGCTTTTGCGGCAGATGCAATTATGGAAGCAGTTGATGCAGAAATTGATTTAGTAGTATGTATTACTGAAGGAATTCCTGTATTAGATATGGTAAACGTAAAGAGATATATGGCTGGTAAACATACACGTTTACTTGGACCAAACTGCCCAGGTGTAATCACACCAGATGAATGTAAGATTGGTATTATGCCAGGATATATTCATAAAAAAGGTCATGTTGGTATCGTATCTCGCTCTGGTACATTAACGTATGAAGCTGTACATCAGTTAACACAAGAAGGTATTGGCCAATCTACTGCTGTAGGTATCGGCGGAGACCCTGTTAACGGTACAGACTTTATTGATGCGTTAAAAGCATTTAATGAAGATGAAGAAACACATGCTGTAATTATGATTGGTGAAATCGGCGGTACAGCAGAAGAAGAGGCAGCTGAATGGGTAAAAGCTAATATGACAAAACCTGTTGTAGGCTTCATTGGTGGTCAAACAGCGCCTGCTGGCAAACGTATGGGCCATGCTGGTGCAATCATTTCTGGCGGTAAAGGAACTGCTGCTGAAAAGATTAAAACAATGGAAGCTTGTGGCATTAAAGTAGCTGAAACTCCAGCAGTTATGGGAGAAACGCTAATCTCTGTTTTAAAAGAAAAAGGTCTATTTGAGACTTGCAAAAACTATTAATCTGTTGAAAGACACCTTCTTACTTGAGGGTGTCTTTTTGCACTTTTTTCTGTTTACATAATAAAAATTATGGGTAAGGAGAATCAAGATGAAAAGAGAGCGGTTATTACATCTTCATTACTTGCTAGCAGATTATTGGAAAGCGATGGAGAGGCTACTATATGTCGATCCAGAATTAAAGAACATATATACTTTTAACGAAAAACAAATGGAGCACTACACTGGAATATCCTCGAAAAAATCTTCAGAACTAGTGAAATTTCTTCAAAGTTCAAATCTTCCGCAATATATATCTTATTTAGAGAAAAATCGTATCTTTTATATAACGATATGGGATGAAAATTATCCGCAATTATTACGTGAAATACAAGACCCTCCCTTCGTTTTATATGGAAAAGGAGAGAAAGATTTTCTAAATAAAGTAACTAAATTGGCAGTTGTTGGAACGAGAGAACCATCATTATATGGTCATGAGAGCTTGAAATTTATTTTACACCCTTTATTAGAAAGAGAGTGGCTTATTGTCAGTGGGTTTGCAAAAGGGATAGATACAATGTCTCATGAGATTACAGTAAGGCATCATTGCCCCACTATTGCGATATTAGGGCACGGATTGTCGTTTATGTATCCGAAAGAAAATAGACATTTATATGAAATGTGGAAGGAATATATATTGTTATTGACAGAGTATCCTCCGCACTATGCACCGAAAAAATGGTATTTTCCAAAAAGGAACCGGATTATTAGTGGTATAAGTAAAGGTGTTTTAGTTGTAGAAGCGAAATCGAGAAGTGGAACACTTATTACTGCAGACCTTGCGTTAGAGCAAAATAGAGAGGTGTTTGCACTTCCTGGACCTATATTTATAGAGGGGGCATCAGGAACGAATCATCTTATTCAACAAGGAGCAAAATTAGTAAGAAATGCAGAAGATATCTTGGAAGAGATTTTAAATTAACCTTATATTTTTAAATTTTTATTAAACAATTATTGACAAATGGTAGATTGGCACTGTATGGTATATTCATTCTTGATTGACAAAAACAAGAGAAATCAATAAGATTAATGAAGACTTGAATCCACCTCTTAAGGAGGCACTAGCATGTCAGATTACCTCGTGATCGTGGAGTCGCCTTCTAAGGCGAAGACCATTGAGAAATATTTAGGGAAAAAATACAAAGTTGTCGCGTCTATGGGACATGTTCGCGATTTGCCAAAAAGTCAAATGGGGATAGAAGTAAAGAACAACTTCACCCCGAAGTATATTACCATTCGTGGTAAAGGTCCCGTCTTAAAAGATTTAAAATCAGCGGCGAAAAAAGCAAAGAAAGTCTATCTCGCGGCCGATCCAGACCGCGAAGGGGAAGCAATCGCTTGGCATTTAGCGAATACGTTAAATGTGGACGTTGAATCAGATTGTCGGGTTGTGTTTAATGAGATTACGAAAGATGCAATCAAAGAATCATTTAAACATCCTCGTGCAATTAATATGGATTTAGTAGATGCACAACAAGCAAGACGTATACTTGATCGTCTTGTTGGTTACAACATTAGTCCTTTATTATGGAAGAAAGTAAAAAAAGGATTAAGTGCAGGGCGTGTACAATCTGTAGCAGTTCGTTTAATCATCGAACGTGAAAAGGAAATTCAAAGCTTTGAACCTGAAGAATTCTGGACAATTAAAACAGAATTTGTAAAAGGAAAAGACACATTTGAAGCAAGCTTTTACGGTGTAGATGGGGAAAAGGTTCAATTAACGAATGAAACGCAAGTGAATGAAATAATTGAACAGATGAAAGACAATGCGTTTTCAGTTGAAAATGTAACGCGCAAAGAGCGAAAACGTAATCCTGCATTACCGTTTACAACATCTTCCTTGCAACAAGAAGCAGCACGTAAGTTAAACATGCGAGCAAAGAAAACGATGATGCTTGCACAGCAATTGTATGAAGGGATAGATCTTGGAAAACAAGGAACTGTAGGTCTTATTACGTATATGAGAACTGATTCAACACGTATCTCAGAAACAGCTCAAACAGAGGCTCGTACTTACATCACTGAAGCGTATGGTACGGAATACATAGGAACAGAAAAGAAGAAAGAAACGAAAAAGTCAAATGCACAAGATGCACATGAGGCAATTCGTCCTACTTCGGTAATGAGAAAGCCAGAGGAACTAAAAAGTTTCTTAAGTCGTGATCAACTTCGATTATATAAATTGATTTGGGAGCGATTTGTTGCAAGTCAAATGGCGTCTGCTATAATGGATACTGTGACAGCGAGACTCATTAATAACAATGTTCAGTTCCGTGCAAGTGGATCGGTTGTAAAGTTCCCAGGATTTATGAAAGTGTATGTAGAGTCGAAAGATGATGGTGCTGAAGAAAAGGATAAGATGTTGCCGCCTTTAGAAGTAGGGGAAACTGTATTTTCAAAGGATTTAGAACCGAAGCAACATTTTACACAACCTCCTCCGCGCTATACAGAGGCTCGTCTAGTAAGAACACTTGAAGAACTTGGAATTGGAAGACCGTCGACTTATGTACCTACACTTGAAACGATTCAAAAACGTGGATATGTAGGCTTGGATAATAAACGCTTCGTTCCGACTGAACTTGGTGAAATAGTAATTGAACTTATTTTAGAATTTTTCCCGGAAATTATTAACATTGAATTTACTGCCAATATGGAGCAAAGCCTTGATGAAGTGGAAGAAGGAAATGCCAATTGGGTGAAAATTGTTGATGATTTCTACGTAGGATTTGAACCGCGCTTAGAAAAAGCGGAAAAAGAAATGCGTGAAGTGGAAATTAAAGATGAGCCAGCTGGGGAAGACTGTGAATTATGCGGACATCCAATGGTCTTTAAAATGGGTAAATACGGGAAGTTTATGGCTTGTTCGAATTTCCCTGATTGTCGTAATACAAAACCGATTGTGAAAGAAATCGGTGTAACTTGTCCGAAATGTGAAGAAGGACAAATTATTGAGCGTCGTAGTAACAAAAAGAAACGCCTTTTCTATGGATGCGGTACGTATCCAGAATGTGACTTTGTATCTTGGGATAAGCCGATTGGTCGTAAATGTCCGAAGTGTGAAGGCATGCTTGTAGAGAAGAAGTTGAAAAAAGGCGTGCAAGTACAATGTATTTCGTGCGATTATGAAGAAGAACAACAAATGTGAGCGTAACTGCTCACATTTTTTTCGGGAAGAAAAGGAAAGGTGATATATATGACAACACAAGTAGTAAACGTCATTGGCGCAGGTCTTGCAGGAAGTGAAGCGGCTTACCAAATTGCAAAACGTGGTGTCCAAGTTAGATTATATGAAATGAGGCCGGTAAGGCAAACGCCAGCTCATCACACAGATAAATTTGCTGAATTAGTATGTAGTAACTCACTTCGTGCAAACACTTTAACAAATGCAGTTGGAGTTATTAAAGAGGAAATGCGTTTAATGGATTCTGTAATTATTCGTGCGGCAGATGAGTGCTCTGTACCAGCTGGAGGTGCTTTAGCTGTAGACCGTCATGAGTTCGCAGCTAAAGTAACAGAATACGTAAAAAACCATCCGAATGTAACTGTAGTGAACGAAGAGCTTACTGAAATTCCAGAAGGACCAACAATTATTGCAACAGGTCCACTTACATCTCCTGATCTTGCTGCACAATTAAAAGAACTAACAGGTGAAGATTATTTCTATTTCTACGATGCGGCAGCACCAATCGTAGAAAAAGACAGTATTGACATGAATAAAGTATATTTAAAATCGCGTTATGACAAAGGGGAAGCTGCATATTTAAATTGCCCAATGACAGAAGAAGAGTTTGACCGTTTTTATGAGGCTTTAATTGCTGCTGAGACAGTGCCTTTAAAAGAGTTTGAAAAAGAAATTTTCTTTGAAGGTTGTATGCCAGTAGAAGTTATGGCAAGTAGAGGGAGACAGACGCTAGTATTTGGACCTATGAAACCTGTTGGATTGGAAGATCCAAAAACAGGGAAAACGCCATATGCTGTTGTTCAGTTACGTCAAGATGATGCAGCAGGAACTTTATACAATATCGTAGGTTTCCAAACGCATTTAAAGTGGGGACCACAAAAAGAAGTGCTACAGTTAATTCCGGGACTGGAAAATGCAGAGATTGTACGTTATGGTGTAATGCATCGTAATACGTTTATTAATTCACCTAATTTGCTTCGTCCAACATATCAATATAAACAACGTGATGATTTATTCTTCGCTGGTCAAATGACTGGAGTAGAGGGATATGTTGAATCAGCAGCATCAGGATTATTAGCAGGAATTAATGCTGCACGTCTTGTGCAAGGTGAAGAGCCAGTTGTATTACCGTCAGTAACTGCAATGGGCAGCATGGCAAATTACATTACGGCAACGAACGCTAAAAACTTCCAACCGATGAATGCGAACTTCGGTCTATTTGCACCGTTAGAGAAGAAGATCAAAAAGAAAGCGGAACGAAATGAAGCATACGCAACACGCGCTTTAGAAACAATTCAAAATTTTGTAAATATTTAGTTAAATTTCTTGCAAAGGCTACTAAGTTGTGATACGATTTAGTAGCCTTTATTGAGGTGAGTTGTGTGAATGTGAAGAAATTGTTACAATTATTCGTTGGATATTTACAAATTGAAAGAAATTATTCAAAATATACAATTGCAAGTTATCAAAATGATTTAGAACATTTTGTGCAATTTATGGAGCGAGAAGGCATATCCTCTTTTTTAGACGTTACATACGCGGATGTTCGTTTGTACTTAACGACGTTGCACGATGAAAAGTTAGCCCGTAAATCTGTCGCAAGAAAAGTATCAAGCTTACGAAGTTTATATCGTTTTTTGATGCGTGAAGGTTATCGGAAAGATAATCCGTTTGCACTTGCGTCACTCCCCAAAAAAGAATTGTCAATCCCAAAGTTTTTATATGCTGAAGAGTTAGAGGAATTATTTGAAGTTTCTGACACGGGAACACCATTAGGTCAAAGGAATCAAGCTTTATTAGAGTTGATGTATGCGACCGGAATCCGTGTGAGTGAATGTGTCAATTTACAACTTACTGATATTGACTTTGCGGTGGGAACAATTTTAGTAATGGGAAAAGGAAAAAAACAAAGGTATATTCCGTTCGGAAGCTATGCGCAAGATTCTTTAATTACTTATATAGAGAATGGGAGAAAACAGTTAGTTAATAAGACTGACGAAGACTCTCGTATGGTGTTTTTAAATGCGAAAGGTACACCGCTAACAAGTCGTGGAGTACGTTATGTTTTAAATGAACTCATTAAAAAGGCTTCACTGACAATGCGAATAAGTCCCCATATGTTAAGGCATACATTTGCTACACATATGTTAGATGAAGGGGCGGATTTACGTACTGTACAGGAGCTATTAGGTCATGAGAATTTGTCGACCACACAAATTTATACGCATGTCTCTAAAGAAAGATTGCGTTCTGTTTACATGAAGCATCACCCGCGGGCATAAATTGCTTTAAAAGCTATAAAAACAAATAAAGGAGTTTTTTCTATGGGGAATTTCCACGCTACAACGATATTTGCAGTTCATCATAATGGAGAATGTGCAATGGCTGGAGATGGTCAGGTGACAATGGGAAATGCTGTTGTAATGAAACATACAGCTCGTAAAGTTCGCAGACTTTTCCAAGGTAAAGTTTTAGCTGGTTTTGCAGGTTCAGTTGCTGATGCATTTACTCTTTTTGAAATGTTTGAAGGAAAATTAGAAGAGTATAATGGCAACTTGCAGCGTGCTGCTGTTGAAATGGCAAAACAATGGCGTGGCGATAAAATGTTACGTCAACTAGAAGCGATGCTCATTGTCATGGATAAAACAACTATGCTCCTTGTTTCAGGTACAGGAGAAGTGATTGAACCGGATGATGGTATTTTAGCAATTGGATCTGGTGGGAATTATGCACTTTCTGCAGGTCGTGCTTTAAAGCAATATGCAAGTGAACACTTAACAGCGAAACAAATTGCGAAAGCGAGTTTAGAGATTGCTGGCGATATTTGTGTTTATACGAATCACAACATAATTGTTGAAGAATTGTAGAATCGTAAGGGAGGCATTTTATATGCATTTACATTTTACTCCGCGCCAAATTGTGGAAAAATTAGATCAATACATCATCGGTCAAAAAGACGCAAAGAAAGCGGTTGCTGTAGCGTTGAGAAATCGATACCGTCGCAGTAAATTAGCTGAAAATTTACGTGATGAAATAGCACCTAAAAACATTTTGATGATTGGACCGACAGGTGTTGGAAAAACAGAGGTAGCACGACGAATGGCGAAACTCGTTGGAGCACCTTTTATTAAGGTTGAGGCTACAAAATTCACAGAAGTTGGATATGTGGGTAGAGATGTAGAGTCGATGGTACGTGACCTTGTGGAAACATCGGTTCGTATCGTAAAAGAAGAAATGGTAGTGAAAGTTCAAGATAAAGCAGAAGAGCAAGCGAATCAACGTCTTGTTGAAATTTTAGTACCGAGTCCGGAGAAGCAATCTGGATTTAAAAATCCATTAGAGATGCTTTTTGGGGGCGCTCAAAATTCGAGTCAAACGTCTGATACACAAGAAGATGGTGAAATCGAAAAGAAACGTCAAGATGTGGAGAGAAAGCTTGCTGCAGGGCTTCTTGAAGACGAAATTGTATCGATTGAAGTGACTGAGCAACAGTCGTCAATGTTTGATATGTTACAAGGAACTGGCATGGAACAAATGGGAATGAATTTCCAAGATGCGTTAGGGAGTTTTATGCCGAAAAAAACAAAAAAACGTAAACTTTCTGTAAAAGAAGCAAGAAAACTCTTGACAAATGAAGAGGCACAGCGCTTAATTGATATGGATGAAGTTACACAAGAGGCTGTTTATCGTGCTGAACAGCTCGGGATTATTTTTATCGATGAAATTGACAAAATTGCTGGTAAGCAGTCGAATAGCGTAGATGTATCACGTGAAGGTGTGCAACGTGACATTTTGCCAATTGTAGAAGGGTCGAATGTTGCGACAAAATACGGATCAGTAAAAACGGATTATATTTTATTCGTTGCAGCTGGAGCGTTCCATATGTCTAAACCGTCGGATTTAATTCCGGAATTGCAAGGGAGATTTCCGATTCGAGTAGAATTAACAAAATTATCGACAGACGATTTTGTTAAAATATTAATCGAGCCTGACAATGCGTTAATTAAACAATATATGGCATTATTAGCGACTGAAGGTATAGAAATTGAATTTTCAGACGAAGCTATTCGTAAGATTGCTGAGATTGCTTATCAAGTTAATCAGGATACAGATAATATTGGAGCAAGAAGACTTCATACGATTATGGAGAAGCTCCTTGAAGATTTATCGTTTGAAGCATCTGAAATTACGTTAGAGAAAATAACGATAACCCCTCAATACGTTGAGGAGAAATTAGCAACAATTGCTAAAAATAAAGATGTGAGCCAGTTTATTTTGTAATAGTGTCATCAGGTGACTCGCCCTAGTTTCCAAGTGATGAAAAAATATGTGAGTAACATGTAGGAGGAACTTTTGAAATGGAATTATTAGCAAAAACAAGAAAATTAAATGCGTTATTACAGAGCGCAGCAGGGAAGCCTGTAAACTTTAGAGAAATGTCTGACACAATGTGTGAAGTAATCGAAGCAAACGTATTCGTAGTTAGCCGTCGTGGTAAATTACTAGGTTATGCAATTCACCAACAAATCGAAAACGAACGCATGAAGCAAATGCTTGCAGAACGTCAATTCCCAGAAGAATATACACAAAGCTTATTCAACATTACAGAAACATCTTCAAACTTAGATGTGAACAGTGCTTACACAGCATTCCCAGTAGAAAACAGAGAATTATTTGGTCAAGGTTTAACTACAATCGTACCAATCGTTGGTGGTGGTGAGCGTCTAGGTACATTAGTATTAGCTCGTCTAGGTCAAGAGTTCTTAGATGACGATTTAATCCTTGCTGAGTACAGCTCAACTGTTGTAGGTATGGAAATCTTACGTGAAAAAGCAGAAGAAATCGAAGAGGAAGCACGTAGTAAAGCTGTTGTTCAAATGGCGATCAGCTCATTATCTTACAGTGAGTTAGAAGCAATTGAGCACATCTTCGAAGAATTAAATGGAACAGAAGGTTTACTTGTTGCAAGTAAAATTGCTGATCGCGTAGGAATTACTCGCTCTGTAATCGTAAATGCACTACGTAAATTAGAAAGTGCTGGTGTTATTGAGTCTCGCTCTTTAGGTATGAAAGGAACATACATTAAAGTGCTAAACGACAAGTTTCTACAGGAACTTGCTAAATTAAAAACAAACTAATTTATAAAAAACTCTCCTCGATTGAGGAGAGTTTTTTTGTGCAATGGATTGATGGTGCTTGTGAAAAGTGGCATAAGCGTGTTTTCTGGGAAAACTATTAATTGTATTTTGCTTTTTTGCTTAAAAGAAATGAAGGTTGGTAATACTAGAATTCGAGTATGAACAAAGAAAGTTTTACATTGTTCGCATTTTCGACTTGATTGTAATATTTCAGTATGATATAGTAAGCAGTGGTGTCAGTACAAAGTACACACGTTTACTGATTTAAGTGTTGGTGCTACGTTTGTAGTTTCGCTTAGAGATGAAGTAAACGGAGGATATCAAAAACCATTTAGGAGGAACTATATTATGTCAGTAATTTCTATGAAGCAATTGCTTGAAGCTGGTGTTCATTTCGGACATCAAACTCGTCGTTGGAACCCAAAAATGAAGCGTTACATTTTCACAGAGCGTAACGGTATCTACATCATCGACTTACAAAAAACTGTGAAAAAAGTTGAGGAAGCTTACAGAACGATGCGCGACATCGCTGCTGAAGGTGGAGACATTTTATTCGTAGGTACTAAAAAACAAGCACAAGAAGCTATTAAAGAAGAAGCAACTCGTGCTGGTATGTACTTCGTTAACCAACGTTGGTTAGGTGGAACTTTAACAAACTTCCAAACAATCCAAAAGCGTATCAAGCGTCTTAAAGACATCGAAAGAATGCAAGAAGATGGTACTTTCGAAGTACTTCCTAAGAAAGAAGTTGTTCAACTTAAAAAAGAGTTAGAGCGTCTTGAGAAATTCTTAGGCGGTATTAAAGATATGAAAGGTCTTCCAAGTGCATTATTCGTAGTAGACCCTCGTAAAGAGCGTATTGCAGTTGCTGAAGCACGCAAATTACACATTCCAATCATCGGTATCGTTGATACAAACTGTGATCCAGACGAAATCGATCACGTTATCCCAGCAAACGATGATGCAATTCGTGCTGTAAAACTTCTTACATCTAAAATGGCAGACGCGATCCTTGAAGCAAAACAAGGTGAAGAAACTGTTACTGCGTAACAAAGTTGGAAAGGTGATAAGGGGTTCGGCCTTTTATCACCTTTTTTAAGGTATAAACACCTTTATAAAAGGTATAAATACATATTTTAGGAGGATGAAAAGTATGGCAATCACTGCTCAAATGGTAAAAGAATTACGTGAAAAAACTGGCGCAGGTATGATGGACTGCAAAAAAGCTTTAACAGAAACTAACGGCGACATGGAGAAGGCAATTGACTTCTTACGTGAAAAAGGTATTGCGAAAGCTGCTAAAAAAGCAGACCGCATTGCTGCTGAAGGTTTAACTTTCATCGAAACAAACGGTAACGACGCTTTAATCTTAGAATTAAACTCTGAAACTGATTTCGTTGCGAAAAACGAAGGTTTCCAAGCATTAATTAAAGAACTAGCTGCTCACTTATTAGCTAACAAACCTGCTAACGTTGAAGAAGCTATGGCTCAAACAATTGAAGGCGGCAAAACAGTAGAAGAGCACATCAACGAAGCAATCGCTAAAATTGGTGAAAAACTTACACTTCGTCGTTTCGAAATTGTATCAAAAACTGATGCAGATGCATTCGGCGCTTACCTACACATGGGTGGACGTATTGGTGTATTAACAGTTCTTGAAGGTTCTACTGATGAAGCAGCTGCTAAAGATGTGGCAATGCACATTGCAGCAGTTAACCCTAAATACATCGACCGCGATGCTGTAACAGCTGAAGAAGTTGAGCATGAGCGTCAAGTATTAACACAACAAGCATTAAACGAAGGCAAGCCTGAAAAAATCGTTGCAAAAATGGTTGAAGGCCGTCTAGGCAAATTCTTCGAAGAGATTTGCTTACTTGACCAAGCATTCGTTAAAAACCCTGATATGAAAGTTCGTCAGTTCGTTGAGTCTAAAGGTGGAACATTAAAAGGATTCGTTCGCTACGCTGTTGGTGAAGGTATCGAAAAACGCGAAGACAACTTTGCTGAAGAAGTAATGAACCAAGTAAAAGGTAGTAACTAATACAGATTAGGGAACACATTGTGTTCCCTTTTTTAAAATAAAGATGTAAGCAATTGGAGGTTCATTATGAGTAAACCGAAATATAATCGTGTCGTTTTAAAGCTAAGTGGAGAAGCTTTAGCTGGAGAGCAAGGATTTGGAATTAATCCAACTGTTATTAAGTCAGTTGCAGAACAAGTAAAAGAAATTGCAGAACTTGATGTAGAGGTTGCTGTTGTTGTTGGTGGCGGTAACATTTGGCGTGGGAAAATTGGAAGTGAAATGGGCATGGATCGTGCAGGAGCAGATTACATGGGCATGTTAGCTACAGTTATGAATTCATTAGCTCTTCAAGATAGCTTGGAGAATATTGGAATCCAAACTCGTGTACAAACTTCAATTGAGATGCGTCAAGTGGCAGAGCCTTACATTCGCCGTAAAGCAGTTCGTCACTTAGAGAAAAAACGTGTTGTTATCTTTGCAGCAGGTACAGGTAATCCATACTTCTCTACAGATACAACAGCAGCATTACGTGCAGCGGAAATCGAAGCAGACGTTATTTTAATGGCGAAAAATAATGTGGATGGCGTATATAGCGCAGATCCATCTATTGACCCAACGGCTACGAAATACGAAACGCTTACTTACTTAGATGTATTAAAAGAAGGTTTAGGTGTAATGGATTCTACAGCTTCTTCTCTATGTATGGATAATGATATTCCATTAATTGTATTCTCAGTTATGGAAAAAGGTAATATTAAACGTGCCGTTTTAGGCGAAAATATTGGAACAGTTGTAAGGGGGAAATAAATATGGGACAACAAGTATTGAAGTCTTCAAATGAAAAAATGGAAAAAGCAGTTGCTGCTTATTCTCGTGAATTAGCAACAGTTCGCGCTGGTCGTGCAAGCTCGTCTGTATTAGATAAGGTACAAGTTGATTACTATGGTGCACCAACACCAGTTGTGCAATTAGCGAACATTACAGTTCCAGAAGCACGTTTACTTGTAATTCAACCTTATGATAAAACTTCTATCGGTGATATCGAAAAAGCAATTTTAAAAGCAGATTTAGGCTTAAACCCTTCTAATGATGGAACTGTAATTCGTATTGCATTCCCTGCATTAACAGAAGAGCGTCGTCGTGATCTTGTTAAAGTTGTGAAAAAATATGCTGAAGAAGCAAAAGTAGCTGTTCGTAACGTACGTCGTGACGGAAATGATGATCTTAAGAAGCTTGAAAAAGCTGGCGAGATTACAGAAGATGATTTAAGAGGATATACTGAAGATATCCAAAAAGAAACAGATAAATATATTGCAAAAGTTGACGAAATCGCAAAAAACAAAGAAAAAGAAATCATGGAAGTGTAATAGCGATAACTTCGCAAATATGACCCTCTTCTTAAGGGGGTCTTTTTACACTTTTAGGCATACGTCTGCTTGTTGGAGGGTATGAATGATGTTTAAAAACTTTCCTTTTTTTAAAGGTAAAAAGGACACATCGTTTGATCATCTCGTTGAAGAAGTGAAAAAAGGATATATCCCAGAACATATTGCCATCATTATGGATGGGAATGGAAGATGGGCAAAGAGGAGAGCAATGCCTCGTATTGCGGGACATCATGAAGGTATGCAAGTTGTAAAGAAAATTACAAAATTTGCAAGTAAACTTAATGTGAAAGTGTTAACTCTCTATGCTTTTTCAACTGAGAACTGGAAAAGACCGAAAAAGGAAGTTGATTATTTAATGAAGCTTCCAGAAGAATTTCTAGGTACATTTTTACCAGAATTGATTGAAGAAAACGTACAAGTCCGAGTAATAGGGCAAAAAGATCGTCTTCCTACGCATACACGCAGAGCGATGGAGAAAGCCATGGAAGATACGAAAGAGAATACGGGATTAATTCTTAATTTCGCGTTAAACTATGGAAGTCGAGATGAAATCGTTTCTGCTGTGCAACATATGATGAAAGATAACGAGGAAGGAAAAATTCGTTCTGAAGAGGTAAGTGAAGAAATGCTTTCTTCCTACTTAATGACGAGTTCTTTACCTGATCCAGAGTTGTTAATCCGAACAAGCGGAGAGCTACGTATTAGTAATTTCATGTTATGGCAAATTGCGTATTCGGAGTTTTGGTTTACAGACGTGTATTGGCCAGACTTCAAAGAAGAACATTTGCTAAATGCAATTACTGACTTTCAACATAGAGGGCGCAGATTCGGAGGCGTGTAGAAAGAGAGGGTTTGGTAGTGAAACAGAGAATTATTACTGGAGTGGTTGCTGCCGCGCTATTCATTCCCATCGTAATATACGGTGGCGTGCCTTTTACGGTTTTAGTGTATGCACTTGCTTCTATAGGTTTATATGAATTAATTCGCATGAATAAGCTTACGCTTATTTCAGTACCGACAGTTTTAGCTGCAGTATTATTGTGGATTCTTTTAATTCCAAGTAGTGCATCAGAACTGTTTACATGGATTGGATTAGGTAAATTGGAAATCACATTTGTGATTGTTTTATTACTTTTATCATATACAGTCCTTTCTAAGAATACATTTACTTTTGATAATGCTTCATTTTTACTGATGGCAACGACATATGTGGCAATGGGATTCTTATATTTAAATGAAACGAGAATATTAGGAATTAAATATGTGTTTTGCGCATTATTTATTATATGGGCTACTGATTCAGGCGCATATTTCGTAGGAAAAGCATTAGGCAAGAGAAAATTGTGGCCAGAAATTAGTCCAAATAAAACGATTGAAGGTTCATTAGGCGGCATCGTTTGCGGAATTATCGTGGCACTTGTTTACAACGCGTTCTTCCCAGTGGAATCGAATGTAGTAATTTTAATTGTGCTGACAATTATCATTTCTATTTTTGGACAAATTGGTGATTTAGTACAATCTGCTTTTAAACGTCATTATGGCGTAAAGGATTCAGGTACAATTTTACCTGGACATGGTGGTATATTAGATCGAACAGATAGTTGGTTATTCGTTTTACCAATTCTCTACTTCTTATTACAATACAATTAATAAATGAACGAGGGGTTGGAGTCATGAAAAACATTAGTTTATTAGGTGCAAGCGGATCAATTGGTACACAAACTTTAGATGTATTACGCTCGCACCCAGACCAATTCCGTCTCGTTGCTTTTTCTGTAGGGAAAAATATTGACTACGCAGTAAAGGTAATTCAAGAATTTTCTCCGCAAATCGTCTCTGTGCAAAGAGAGGAAGATGTTTTAAAATTACAAGCTGTTTCTGGTAATACAAAAATTGTATATGGTAGTGAAGGGCTTTTAGAAGTAGCATTACATCCAGATGCGGAGATTGTAGTAAATGCTGTTGTAGGTAGCGTAGGGTTGTTACCAACACTTCGTGCAATTGAGGCGAAAAAAACAATTGGAATTGCAAATAAAGAAACGTTAGTAACTGCAGGACATCTTGTAATGGAAGCAGCACGAAAACATAATGTTTCGTTACTTCCAGTAGATAGTGAACATTCAGCTATTTTTCAATGCTTGAATGGTGAAAATGAGAAAAGAATTTCTCGTCTTATTATAACGGCTTCTGGTGGAAGTTTCCGTGATAAAACGAGGGATGAATTGCATCATGTGACCGTAGAAGATGCGCTTCGACATCCAAACTGGTCAATGGGTTCGAAAATTACAATTGATTCTGCTACAATGATGAATAAGGGACTAGAAGTAATTGAAGCACATTGGCTTTTTGGTATCCCTTACGAGCAAATCGATGTTGTTTTACATAAAGAAAGTATTATCCATTCTATGGTTGAATTTGAAGATCGTAGTGTAATGGCGCAGCTTGGTTCACCTGATATGCGAGTACCGATTCAATACGCACTTACATATCCTGATAGATTGCCTCTTTCAGACACAAAACAGTTAAACTTATGGGAAATAGGGACGTTGCATTTTGAGAAAATGGACCAAGAAAGATTCCGTTGTCTACGTTTTGCGTATGAAGCTGGAAAAGCAGGTGGAAGTATGCCAGCTGTAATGAACGCAGCGAATGAAGTAGCTGTTGAAGCCTTTTTACAAAAGAGAATTGGTTTCTTAACAGTAGAAGACCTCATTGAAAAAGCAATGAACCATCACAATGTCATTGCACGTCCGAGCTTAGAGGAAATTCTGGAAATTGATGCAGCCACAAGACGGTTTGTGATGGAACAAATTTAGCAAAGGTGGTTATGGAATTGAATACAGCGATTGCCTTTATATTAATTTTCGGTGCACTCGTATTTTTCCATGAGCTAGGGCATCTATATTTCGCAAAAAGAGCAGGTATTTTATGCCGCGAGTTTGCGATTGGTTTTGGTCCGAAAATATTCTCATTTGAAAAGAATGAAACGGTGTATACGATTCGATTACTGCCCCTTGGTGGCTATGTAAGAATGGCTGGCGAGGATGCGGACACAGTTGAGTTAAAGCCTGGGAAAAAGGTTGGCCTTGTATTAAATGAAAAAGACGAAGTTGTGAAATTAGTTTTTGATGGATATGAAAAGTATCCAAATGTTCGTGTCATTGAAGTCGAACAAGCTGATTTGGAGCACAATCTAACAATTTCGGGCTATGAGGAGTACGAGGAAGAGCTTCAAACGTTCCGAGTGAATGAAAAAGCTCGTATTATTACTGCGGGGGAAGAAATTCAAATTGCTCCGTATAATAGACAATTTGGTTCAAAAAAACTAGGGCAACGCGCTTTAACAATCTTTGCGGGTCCTGCAATGAACTTCATTTTAGCATTTGTTATTTTTGTGATTCTTGGATTTGTACAAGGGGTTCCTATTGACAAACCAATGGTCGGAAAAGTGATGGATAATAGTGCAGCACAGCAAGCTGGATTGAAAGAGAATGATACAATTCAAGCGATTGATGGGAAAAACACAAGTACATGGAAAGATGTTGTTGACATTGTACGTGAAAATCCAAATAAAGAAATTACGTTACAAGTAAAGCGTGATAATGAACAGTTTAATGTGAAAGTAACGCCAACACTCGATAAAGAAGGAAAAGACGAAGTTGGTAGGATTGGTGTTTATTCCCCTGTAGAGAAAACAGTAATGGGTTCTATTAAATCAGGATTTGAACAAACATACCAATGGACGAAACTAATTTTTGAATCTCTTGTGAAATTAGTAACTGGTCAATTTTCTATTAATGAGTTGTCAGGTCCAGTAGGAATTTATAATCTAACAGATCAAGTTGTAGATTATGGATTTACGCGTGTACTAAGTTTAGCGGCAGTTTTAAGTATTAACCTTGGTTTATTCAATTTATTACCAGTTCCTGCTTTAGACGGTGGCCGTTTATTCTTCTTCTTAATTGAAGCGTTACGAGGAAAACCAATTGACCGTCAAAAAGAAGGAATGGTTCACTTTATTGGTTTTGCATTATTAATGTTATTAATGTTAGTTGTAACATGGAATGACATTCGTAAGTTTTTCTTGTAAAATAGAATGAAACTTATAATGAAATAGAGTCCGTAGAATAAAATCCCTCACCTAATTCGAGGTGAGGGGTTTTACTGCGTGTAAGAGTAAAATGAAGAGGTGCAAATAAATGAAACAAAGTATGGTATTCAGTCCTACATTACGTGAAGTTCCAGCTGATGCTGAAATTAAGAGTCATCAATTATTACTTCGCGCAGGTTTTATGCGTCAAAATGCTTCTGGTATTTATAGTTTTCTACCATTTGGGTTAAAAGTATTACACAAAGTAGAACGTATCGTTCGAGAAGAAATGGAGCGCGCAGGAGCTGTGGAATTATTGATGCCAGCTATGCAAGCTGCAGAATTATGGCAAGAATCAGGTCGTTGGTATTCTTACGGATCTGAATTAATGCGTATGAAAGATCGTAACGCTCGTGAGTTTGCTTTAGGAGCGACGCATGAAGAAGTAATTACTGATCTTGTACGTGATGAAATAAAATCATATAAAAAATTACCGTTAACATTATATCAAATTCAAACGAAATTCCGCGATGAACAAAGACCTCGTTTCGGTTTATTACGTGGAAGAGAGTTTCTAATGAAAGATGCATACTCTTTCCATGCTACACAAGAGAGCTTAGATGAAGTATACGATTGCTTATACAAAGCATATTCTAACATTTTTGCTCGTTGTGGTTTGAACTTCCGTGCAGTTATTGCTGATTCTGGAGCAATGGGCGGAAAAGATACACATGAATTCATGGTATTATCTGATGTTGGTGAAGATACAATTGCATACTCTGATACATCTGATTATGCAGCGAACATTGAAATGGCTCCTGTTGTAGCTACGTATACGAAGAGTGACGAAGCGGAAATGGCACTTGAAAAGGTTGCAACGCCAGATCAAAAAGCGATTGAAGAAGTATCTGCATTCTTAAACATTGAAGCTGACAAGTGTATTAAGTCTATGGTATTTAAAGTAGATGAGAAATTAGTAGTTGTACTTGTTCGTGGTGATCACGAAGTAAACGATGTAAAAGTGAAAAATGTATACGGCGCTTCAGTTGTTGAGCTTGCTTCTCATGAGGAAGTAAAAGAATTATTAAATTGTGAAGTTGGTTCATTAGGACCGATTGGTGTAACAGGTGATATCGAAATTATCGCTGACCATGCTGTAGCATCAATTGTTAACGGATGTTCAGGAGCGAACGAAGAAGGATTCCATTATGTAAATGTAAATCCAGAACGTGACTTTAAAGTAAGTCAGTATACAGATTTACGCTTTATTCAAGAAGGAGACCAATCTCCAGACGGAAACGGAACAATTCTTTTTGCACGCGGAATTGAAGTTGGTCATGTATTCAAATTAGGAACTCGTTATAGTGAAGCAATGAACGCAACATTCCTAGATGAAAATGGGAAAACACAACCACTTATTATGGGTTGTTACGGTATCGGTGTATCTCGTACAGTGGCAGCAATTGCAGAGCAGTTTAATGATGAGAACGGCTTAGTTTGGCCGAAAGCTGTAGCACCGTTCCATGTGCATGTAATTCCAGTAAATATGAAATCTGATGCACAACGTGAAATGGGTGAAAATATCTACAACTCATTACAAGAAAAAGGCTATGAAGTGTTATTAGACGATCGTGCAGAACGTGCAGGTGTTAAATTTGCAGATGCAGATTTATTCGGCCTTCCAGTTCGCGTTACAGTTGGTAAAAAAGCAGACGAAGGTATTGTAGAAGTGAAAGTACGTGCTACAGGTGAGTCTGAAGAAGTAAAAGTAGAAGAACTTCAAACATATATTGCAAATATTTTAAAATAAGAAGAGGTACCTCGTAATGGGGTACCTTCTCTTTCTTTGTAAACGTATTTTGTAAAAGAGGAAGTGAGAAATCTTTCTTTGTAGTACGTTTCAATTTATAATAGCAAATGGAAGGAGAGTGCTTATGTCTTTAACAAATGAACAACAAGAGCGATTTCAAATTTTGCTCCAGCAGTTGCAAATACCAGACGACCTTATAAATCAATATTTACAAGGCGGTGGTATTGAAAGGCTCGTTATTGATAAAGCGAATAAAAGTTGGCATTTTGATTTACAAGTGCCACGTATTTTGCCTACAGAATTATATGAATTGCTAGAAACAAAGCTTAAGCAATCATTTTCTCATATTGCAAGAACAACATTTGCATTAGAAACAGAGAATAAACAATTTACAGAAGAAGAAGTGAGGGCGTATTGGCCGCTTTGTACGGAACGAATTACATTTTCACCTATGTTTGCTTACTTAAAGAAACAGCTTCCGCAGGTGAATGGAGTGAAGTTGCTAATAAATGTGAATAATGAGCTGGAGTCTACTGCTTTAAAGAAAAACGTTGCGAAACCAGTAGGGGATCAATACGAAGCTTTTGGATTCCCGCGTTTCCAGTTAGACACACATATACAGCAAAATGCAGAAGAAATGCAAAAGTTTCGTGAGCAAACGCAGCAAGAAGACCGCGAGCGTGTTATACAAGCTATGGAAGAAATGGCGAAGAAGCAAGCTGAAGAAAGTAGCGTTGTGTATGAAGGACCGATTACACTCGGGTATCTTATTAAGCCAGATGAAGAGATTACACCGATGCGAGAAATTCAAGATGAAGAAAGAAGAAAAACGGTTCAAGGATATGTCTTCCATGTAGAGACAAAAGAGCTTCGTAGTGGACGTACGTTATTAACTTTAAAAATAACGGATTATACGGATTCTATTATGATCAAAATGTTCTCGCGTGACAAAGAAGATATTCCAATGCTGCAATCCTTGAAAAAAGGAATGTGGGTGAAAGCCCGTGGTTCAGTCCAAAACGATACATTTGTTCGAGATTTAGTAATGATTGCGAATGATATTAATGAAATAACAGGTCCGTCTCGTAAAGATAAAGCGCCAGAAGGCGAAAAGCGTGTAGAACTTCATCTTCACACTCCCATGAGCCAAATGGATGCTGTTACTCCTGTTTCTAGGCTTGTTGCCCAAGCTGGTAAATGGGGACATGAAGCTATTGCGGTTACAGACCATGCTGTGGCTCAGTCGTTCCCGGAGGCATATTCTGCGGGGAAAAAGGCTGGAGTTAAAGTTATATACGGTGTAGAAGCGAATTTAGTTAATGATGGTGTACCGATAGCGTATAACGAAGCGCATCGTTTACTTGCAGAGGAAACGTATGTTGTTTTCGACGTTGAGACGACAGGTTTATCAGCTGTATACGATACAGTCATTGAGTTGGCTGCCGTAAAAGTAAAGGGTGGCGAAATCATTGATCGCTTTGAATCTTTCGCAAACCCACATCAACCATTATCAGCGACGATTATTGAATTAACAGGTATTACAGATGATATGTTAACTGATGCACCAGAAGTGGACGAAGTGTTTAAAAAGTTTGAGGAATGGATGGGTGACCATACACTTGTTGCCCATAACGCAAGCTTCGATATGGGATTTATTAACGTAGGTTTTAAAAAGGCTGGGTTAGAAAAAACGAATAACCCCGTTATTGATACGTTAGAACTTGCACGATTCTTATTCCCAGAAATGAAAAATCATCGATTAAATACGATGTGTAAAAAACTTGATATTGAATTAACGCAACATCACCGTGCGATTTATGATACAGAAGCGACGGGATATTTACTTGTGAAAATGTTGAAAGACGTAATTGAAAAGGGATTTGAATATCACGATCAATTAAATGATAGCATGGGGCAAGGGGATGCGTATAAGCGTGGCCGTCCAAGCCATCTGACGTTACTTGCCACATCAGATGTTGGATTGAAAAATTTATATAAACTTGTTTCATATTCTCACCTTAATTACTTTTACCGTGTACCACGAGTACCGAGGTCACTATTAAAAAAATATCGTGAAGGAATTTTAGTAGGAACGGCTTGTGATAAAGGTGAAGTGTTTGAGGCAATGATGCAAAAAGCTCCTGAAGAGGTAGAAGAAATTGCACAGTTCTATGATTACATTGAAGTAATGCCTCCAGAGGTGTTGCGTCATTTAGTAGAGCGTGAACTCGTTCGAGATGAGGGACAATTAAAAACAATTATCTCTAACTTAGTAAAACTAGGCGAGACGTTAGATAAACCAGTTGTTGCTACAGGGAACGTGCATTACTTAGATCCAGAAGATGCAATGTATCGTAAAATTTTAGTCAGTTCGCAGGGCGGAGCCAATCCGTTAAATCGACATTCATTACCGCCAGTACATTTCCGTACAACTGATGAAATGCTAGAGTGTTTTTCATTTTTAGGTGAAGACAAAGCGAAAGAAGTTGTTGTGACGAATACACAAAAGGTTGCGTCATTAATTGGTGATGTTCGTCCAGTAAAAGATGATCTATATACACCGAAAATTGAGGGTGCCGATGATGAAACACGTGATATGAGTTATAAAATGGCACGCAGTATATATGGTGAAGAACTACCAGAAATTGTAGAGGCTCGCTTAGAAAAAGAATTGAAAAGTATTATTGGACATGGATTTGCCGTTATCTATTTAATCTCACATAAGCTTGTGAAAAAATCGTTAGTCGACGGATATCTAGTAGGTTCGCGTGGTTCAGTAGGTTCATCGTTCGTTGCAACGATGATGGAAATTACAGAAGTAAACCCATTACCACCACACTATGTCTGTCCAAAGTGCAAGCAATCTGAATTCTTTAATGATGGTTCCGTAGGCTCTGGTTTCGACTTACCAGATAAAGATTGTCCGACATGTAATGTGGCATATGTGAAAGATGGACATGATATTCCATTCGAAACGTTCCTTGGATTTAAAGGAGATAAGGTACCCGATATCGATTTGAACTTCTCCGGGGAATACCAACCACGTGCCCATAACTATACGAAAGTACTGTTCGGTGAAGACTATGTATACCGTGCTGGAACGATTGGTACAGTTGCGGAAAAAACAGCTTATGGATATGTAAAAGGTTATGCAAATGATCACAATTTAACAATTCGAAATGCAGAGATTGATCGCTTAGTAGCGGGATGTACAGGGGTAAAACGTACAACTGGACAGCATCCAGGTGGTATTATCGTTGTGCCAGATTACATGGATATCTTTGATTTTTCACCAATACAGTTTCCTGCTGATTCAATTGGTGCTGAGTGGAGAACAACGCATTTTGACTTCCACTCGATTCATGATAATTTATTGAAACTTGATATACTAGGACACGATGATCCGACCGTTATTCGTATGTTACAAGATCTAAGTGGTATTGATCCGAAAACAATCCCAACGGATGATCCAGAAGTAATGAAAATTTTCTCTGGTCCAGAAACGTTAGGGGTAACGGAAGAACAAATTAACTGTAAAACAGGTACACTTGGTATCCCAGAATTCGGTACGAAGTTCGTAAGACAGATGTTAGAAGAGACAAAACCAACGACATTCTCAGAATTGGTCCAAATTTCTGGGCTGTCACATGGTACTGACGTATGGCTTGGTAATGCAAATGAGTTAATTTATAACGGTACATGTACGCTGAGTGAAGTTATCGGTTGTCGTGATGACATCATGGTATATTTAATCTATCAAGGTTTAGATCCATCATTAGCCTTCAAAATCATGGAGTCGGTTCGTAAAGGTAAAGGTGTACCGGAAGAATGGGAAGATGACATGAAAGGTAATAATGTGCCAGGTTGGTATATTGATTCATGTAAGAAGATTAAATACATGTTCCCTAAAGCCCATGCGGCTGCTTACGTACTTATGGCTGTGCGTATCGCATACTTTAAAGTACATTTTGCACTTTTATTCTATGCGGCATATTTTACAGTCCGTGCAGATGATTTTGATGTAGAGGCGATGGCGAAAGGTTCAGCATCCATACGTGTAAAAATTGATGAAATTGCTCAAAAGGGATTGGATGCAGCGCCGAAAGAGAAGAGTTTATTAACAGTACTAGAAATGACACTGGAAATGTGTGAGCGTGGATATTCATTCCAAAAGGTCGATTTATACCGCTCGCATGCTACTGAGTTTATTATTGATGGGGATACTTTAATTCCTCCATTTAATGCAGTGCCTGGTCTTGGTACGAACGCAGCCTTAAGTATTGTGGAAGCGCGCAAAAATGGAGACTTCTTATCAAAAGAAGACTTACAGCAGCGAAGTAAGGTTTCGAAAACAATTATTGAGTATTTAGATAGCCAAGGTTGTTTAGGAGATTTGCCGGATCAAAACCAATTATCACTGTTCTAATAGGTAGGAAAAGTCTTTGCAAATCAATATTTGCTATGGTATACTATAAACCGAGATAACCATGTCATGTATATTTTGTGAAAAAGAGAGTGGGGAAACCCACTCTTTCGTGTTACTATCTACATTTTATTCATGTAGATAGTAAAGACATTTCTGTCGTATATACATATTTTGTTACAAGTTTTACTTCTTAAATTTGGTAATACTAAGACAGATATTCCCTGCTTAACGGCAGGGGCTTTTGTTAGCTAACGAGAAAGAATAAGATAGACCGTCTTTGTGAACGGGATCTTTTCTTGTAAATGGTACATGGCGGCAGGAAGGAGGCTGTTTATGGATAAGAAAGTCACAGAAGTTGTAGAAGCATTTGCGCAGCCAATCGTTGAAGAGTTAAATCTTGAACTTGTAGATGTAGAGTATGTGAAAGAAGGACAAGACTGGTTCTTACGCGTATTCATCGATTCTGAAAAGGGAGTCGACATTGAAGAATGCGGTGCGGTAAGTGAACGTTTAAGCGAAGCTTTAGATAAAGAGGATCCAATTCCTCACCTTTATTTTTTGGATGTATCATCTCCTGGAGCAGAACGCCCATTAAAGAAAGAGAAAGACTTCCAGCAAGCGGTAGGAAAACAAGTGGCAATTAAAACATATGAGCCGATTGATGGCGAAAAGATGTTTGAAGGAAAGTTACTTTCCTACGACGGTACTACAATTACACTACTATTAACAATTAAAACACGTAAAAAAGAAATCCAAATTCCAATGGATAAAGTTGCAAATGCGCGACTTGCTGTTACGTTTTAGTAAGAAGGGGGATCTTCATGAGCACTGAGTTGTTAGATGCTTTGCTCGTATTAGAGTCAGAAAAAGGTATTAGTAAAGATATTATTATTGATGCGATTGAAGCAGCGTTAATCTCTGCTTATAAACGCAATTTTAACCAAGCACAAAACGTTCGTGTGAGCTTTAACCCAGAAGTGGGAACAATTCAAGTTTTAGCACGTAAGGACGTTGTTGATAATGTGTTTGATCCACGTCTTGAAATCTCTGTAGAAGAGGCAAGACAAATTAATCCAAACTACCAAGATGGCGACGTACTAGAAATTGAAGTAACGCCAAAAGATTTTGGTCGTATTGCAGCGCAAACTGCAAAACAAGTTGTAACACAACGAGTTCGTGAAGCAGAACGTGGTGTTATTTACTCAGAATTTAGTGATCGTGAAGAAGACATTATGGTTGGTATTGTACAACGTCAAGATGCTCGTTTCATCTACGTAAGCTTAGGCAAAGTAGAAGCTTTATTACCCGTAAGTGAGCAAATGCCAAATGAGCAATATAAGCCACATGATCGTATTCGCGTATTTATTACAAAAGTAGAAAAGACAACAAAAGGACCACAAATTTACGTATCACGTACACATCCTGGTCTTTTAAAACGTTTATTCGAAATGGAAGTTCCAGAAATTTATGATGGAACTGTAGAAATTCGCTCTGTAGCGCGCGAAGCAGGAGATCGTTCTAAAATCTCTGTGCATGCAGAAAACATTGATGTTGATCCAGTTGGTTCTTGCGTAGGACCGAAAGGACAACGTGTACAACGTGTTGTTGATGAACTAAAAGGTGAAAAGATTGACATCGTTCGCTGGTCAAATGACCCAGTTGAATATGTTGCAAATGCTTTAAGCCCATCACAAGTTGTTAAAGTACTTGTAGATGAAGATGAAAAAGCAACAACTGTTGTTGTTCCAGACCACCAGCTATCGTTAGCTATCGGTAAGCGTGGACAAAATGCACGTCTTGCAGCTAAATTAACAGGCTGGAAAATTGATATTAAAAGTGAGTCTGATGCGAAACAACTTGGAATTGTGACAGAAGAAGATAGCGTAATCGCATTCGGATTCGATTCAGTTGAAGACGAAATCGAATAGAGGTGATGAGTATGAGCAATCGAAAAGTTCCGTTACGAAAATGTATTGCGACGCAAGAGATGAAATCAAAACGAGAGCTCGTTCGCATTGTTCGTTCCAAAGAGGGCGAAGTGTCTATTGATTTATCTGGAAAAAAATCAGGACGAGGTGCATATTTGTCAAAAGATAAAGAATGCATTATACAAGCCCAAAAGAAAAACATTTTGGAACATCATCTAAAAGCGAAAATCGACAGTTCTCTGTACGAAGAGCTTCTTGAGCTTGTTGAGAAGGAGTCGAAATAAGTGTCCGATTGGAAATCGTTTTTAGGACTAGCAAATCGCGCTCGAAAAATCATTTCGGGTGAAGAACTCGTTTTAAAAGAAGTACGAAGTGGTAAAGCAAAGCTCGTATTGCTTTCTGAAGATGCGTCAGCGAACACTACTAAACGTATCACTGATAAAACGACGTACTACAACGTACCAATGAAAAAAGTCGAAAATCGACAACAATTAGGGCATGCGATTGGGAGAGACGAGCGAGTCGTTGTAGCTGTGTTAGATGAAGGCTTTGCGAAAAAGCTACGTAGCATGCTCGATACAAATTACCGGGGGTGAAGGTATGAGTAAAATTCGAGTACATGAATATGCAAAAAAAAATAATATCTCAAGTAAAGATCTTATGACAAAACTTAAAGAGATGAATATCGAGGTTTCGAATCATATGACAATGTTAGAAGACGAAGTAGTAAATAAATTAGATAATGAATATAACACTGGAGCGGAAAAACCTTCTGTTGCAGATGAGTTTGAAGTAGAAGAGAAAGTTGTTCGCAGTAAAAAGAACAGCAATAAGAAAAAGAAAAAAGGCAAAGGAAATGAAGACAAACGTCAAGATAACTTTGCTGGAAGACAACAAACACAAATAGTAGAAACACCAGATAAAATTACTTTCTCTGGAAGCCTTACAGTAGGTGAACTTGCTAAAAAGTTAAGCAAAGAGCCATCTGAAATTATTAAAAAGCTCTTCATGCTAGGAATTATGGCGACAATTAACCAAGATTTAGATAAAGATACAATTGAGTTAATCGCTACTGATTACGGTATTGAAGTAGAAGAAGAAATAGTGGTAAGTGAAACTGAGTTTGAAACATTCATGGATGAGCAAGATGATGAAGAAAACTTAAAAGAGCGTCCAGCTGTTGTTACGATTATGGGACACGTTGACCATGGTAAAACAACATTACTTGACTCTATTCGTAATTCAAAAGTAACTGCTGGTGAAGCTGGTGGAATTACTCAGCATATTGGTGCATACCAAGTTGAAGTAAATGATAAGAAAATTACATTCTTAGATACGCCTGGTCACGCGGCATTTACAACGATGCGTGCTCGTGGTGCGCAAGTAACTGATATTACAATCCTTGTTGTTGCAGCTGATGACGGTGTTATGCCACAAACAGTTGAAGCGATTAGCCATGCAAAAGCAGCTGGAGTACCAATTATTGTTGCTGTGAATAAAATGGATAAACCAGCGGCGAATCCTGATCGTGTAATGCAAGAATTAACAGAATATGAATTAGTTCCAGAAGCTTGGGGCGGAGACACAATTTTCGTACCAATTTCTGCAATTCAAGGCGAAGGCATTGACAACTTGCTAGAGATGATCCTTCTTGTAAGTGAAGTAGAAGAATATAAAGCAAACCCAAATCGTTATGCAACGGGTACTGTAATTGAAGCACAACTTGATAAAGGTAAAGGAACTATCGCGACATTATTAGTTCAAAACGGTACGCTTCGAGTTGGAGATCCAATTGTTGTTGGAACTTCATTCGGACGTGTTCGTGCAATGGTAAGTGATATTGGTCGTCGTGTAAAAGTTGCTGGTCCATCAACTCCTGTTGAAATTACAGGTTTAAATGAAGTACCACAGGCTGGAGATCGTTTCATGGCATTCGCTGATGAGAAGAAAGCTCGTCAAATCGGTGAATCACGTGCACAAGAAGCGTTAGTTGCACAACGTGGTGAGAAATCTAAATTAAGCCTTGAAGATTTATTCCAACAAATCCAAGAGAGCGATGTAAAAGAAATCAACTTAATCGTAAAAGCAGACGTACAAGGTTCTGTTGAAGCGATGGCAGCATCACTTCGTAAAATTGATGTTGAAGGCGTAAAAGTTAAAATCATTCACACTGGTGTAGGTGCGATTACAGAATCTGATATTATTTTAGCTTCTGCATCTAATGCAATTGTAATTGGATTTAACGTACGTCCGGATGTGAACGCGAAGCGTACAGCTGAATTAGAGAACGTTGATGTTCGCTTACACCGCATTATCTACAAAGTAATCGAAGAAATTGAATTAGCAATGCAAGGTATGCTTGATCCAGAATTCGAAGAAAAAGTAATCGGTCAAGCGGAAGTTCGTCAAACATTCAAGGTAACAAAAGTTGGAACAATTGCAGGTTGTTACGTAATTGACGGTAAAATTACACGCGATAGTGGCGTTCGTATTATCCGCGATGGTATAGTAATTTTTGAAGGACAACTTGATACGTTAAAACGTTTCAAAGACGACGTAAAAGAAGTTGCACAAAACTATGAGTGTGGTATTACAATTGAGAGATATAATGACCTTAAAGAAGGGGACATCATTGAAGCATATGTTATGGAAGAAGTGAAGCGATGATTGTCGCTTCACTCTCATTCGAGTGTATGATTTACGATGTACATTCTTTAAAAGAGAAACGGGCAATTTTGCAACGAGTGCTAACTCGTGTGAAACAGCGCTATAATGTAGCTGTTTCTGAAGTTGGGCATCAAGATGTATGGCAACGTACAGAAATTGCGATTGTTTCCGTATCCTCAAATCGTGTTATCTGTGAAAAAGAAATGAATCGTGTACTGGAGTACATTGATTCATTTCCTGAAATTGAACGTACGATAACACAATTGGAATGGTATTGAATGAGGTGAAGAGTTATGAAATTACGTGCAAACCGTGTAGGCGAGCAAATGAAAAAAGAATTAGGCGACATCATTAGTCGTAAAATTAAAGACCCACGTATTGGATTTGTTACAGTAACAGATGTACAAGTGAGTGGTGATTTACAAATTGCCAAAGTATATATTTCTGTTTTAGGTGACGAAGAACAGAAAGAAAATACGTTAAAAGGTTTAGCGAAGGCAAAAGGCTTTATTCGTTCAGAAATTGGCCAACGTATTCGTCTTCGTAAAACACCGGAAATTACCTTTGAGTTTGATGAGTCTATCGGATATGGTCATCGAATTGATACACTTTTACATGAAATTAATAAAGACGGTAAACGTGAAGAATAATGGATAGACATTTGTCTATCCATTTTTTCAATGCAAAATAAGTTTTGGATATTTACTACGAAAGAATTATGATGAGGTGAACATATATGGAAGGTGTAGTATTATTACATAAGCCAAAAGGCATGACATCACATGATTGTGTATTTAAATTAAGAAAGGTATTGCGAGAAAAGAGAATTGGCCATACGGGAACATTAGACCCAGATGTAACAGGAGTATTACCAATTTGCGTCGGAAGAGCAACAAAAATTGCACAATTTTTAACAAGTGAAACGAAAACATATGAAGGTGAAGTAACATTAGGATTTTCAACGACAACTGAAGATGCTTCTGGTGAGGTTGTTGAAACGAAAAATGTAGATCGTGCTATTACTCGTAAGGAAGTAGAAAAAGTTCTTGCTGAATTAACAGGCACGATTGAACAAATGCCACCAATGTTCTCGGCTGTAAAAGTAAACGGGAAAAAATTATACGAATATGCAAGAGCAGGACAAGAGGTGGAACGTCCAGTTCGTACAATTACGATTCATGAGTTCGTATTACTTGATGATCGTGAAGTTTTTGAAGGAGAAAATATTTCATTCCGTTTCCGTGTAACGTGTAGTAAAGGAACATATGTAAGAACGTTAGCGGTAATGATCGGGGAGAAACTTGGTTTCCCATCACATATGTCTCATCTTATAAGAACGGCATCTGGTGAATTTTTATTAGAAGATTGCATATCATTTGAAGAAATTGAAGAAAACGTGCAAAATGGAACAGTAGAGTCTATCTTCATTTCAATTGATGAAGCATTAAGTAAGTTTCCAAAAATGGTTGTAGATGAAAAGCAAGCAGAGAAAATTAAAAATGGTATGTTCTTAAAGAATGAATTAGAAATAACAGCACCATTTATTACAGTGTTTGATAAAAATGATCGTTGCTTAGCAATTTATGAACATCATCCGAAACATCCTGGCATGTTAAAGCCGATGAAAGTACTTGTGAATAATCAAGAACTAAAGCTATAATGAATTATTGGAAGGATTATTACAGAAAAAGGTGAATTCAAGCGTGAAACTTATTCATTTAACTCATCCACATGAACAAAATAAATTAGAATTACCACCTACTGTAATGGCATTAGGATTTTTTGATGGCATTCATTTAGGGCATCAATGTGTAATTCGAACTGCGAAAAAAATAGCGGACGACCGAGGATATAAAAGTGCAGTTATGACATTTCATCCTCATCCATCTGTTGTTTTAGGGAAAAAGGATGCGCATGTGGAGTATATTACACCAATGCGCGATAAAGAAAAAATAGTCGAAAGCTTGGGAATCGATATATTATATGTGATTAAATTTGATGAATCATTTGCAGGGTTATTACCGCAACAATTTGTAGATGATTATATTATTGGTTTAAATGTAAAGCATGTAGTAGCAGGGTTTGATTATTCATATGGACGTTTAGGAAAAGGAAAGATGGAGACTTTACCATTTCATGCAAGAGGGGAGTTTACACAGACTGTGATTGAAAAAGTTGAATTTCAAGAAGAGAAAGTAAGTTCTACAGCATTACGAAAGTTAATACGAAATGGCGAAATGGAGCAAATTCCATCTATTTTAGGTAGAGCCTATACTGTAGCGGGAACAGTTATACACGGCGACAAACGTGGGCGTCAAGTTGGTTTTCCAACAGCTAATGTAGGTTTAAGTGATGAGTATTTATTGCCACCTGTAGGTGTTTATGCAGTGAGATTAAAAGTTCACGATGAATGGTACGATGGTGTATGTAATATTGGATATAAACCGACTTTTAAAGAAGATGAGCGTCAATTATCAATTGAAGTGCACTTATTTGAATTTAACAAAGATATATACGATCAAAATGTTACAGTAGAGTGGCATATGCGTATAAGAGAAGAGAAAAAATTTAATGGCATTGATGAGTTAGTTGAACAAATCGCAAAAGATAAGAAAACAGCACAAGAATATTTTGCGAGCGAAAAGAATATACTTGCTTTTTCAAATGAAAAGTAGTATTCTATGTTATGTACTTTATGACAACCATTGCTTGGCATTGCGACTCACCGACGCTTGCTAGGTAATTGGGGGTTTAATTAATAGGAGGTGAAATAGGATGGCTTTAACACAAGAGCGTAAAAATGAAATCATTGCACAATTTAGAACTCATGAGACTGATACTGGTTCTCCAGAGGTTCAAATTGCTGTCCTAACGGAGCAAATTAACACTCTAAACGAGCACTTACGTACTCACAAGAAAGATCATCATTCACGTCGTGGTCTATTAAAGATGGTTGGTAAACGTCGTAACTTACTAACTTACCTTCGTAATAGCGATATCACACGTTACCGTGAATTAATCACAAAGCTTGGCTTACGTCGATAGTCAAAGAAGCGGGAATATTCCCGCTTTTTTGTTAGGTAAAAATATATCTTCTACGCTTTATAGCTTACTTAATTTTAGGCAATACTAGAGGTAGAATATTGTGATATACTATCCATTTACATAGAAGAATTGAATACTTTAAATTGAGAGGGGTACTTAAATGAGTCAAGAAAAGCAAGTCTTCTCGATAGATTTAGCTGGTCGCCAGCTAACAGTTGAAACTGGTCAGCTTGCAAAACAAGCGAACGGAGCAGTATTAGTAAGATATGGCGATACAGCGGTTCTATCTACAGCAACTGCATCAAAAGAAGCTAAAAATGTAGATTTTTTCCCACTTACAGTAAACTATGAAGAGCGTTTATATGCAGTCGGAAAAATTCCTGGCGGTTTTATTAAGCGTGAAGGTCGTCCAAGTGAAAAAGCAATTTTGGCAAGTCGTTTAATCGACCGTCCAATTCGTCCGCTATTCGCAGATGGTTTCCGTAACGAAGTACAAGTTGTCAGCATTGTAATGAGTGTTGATCAAGATTGTTCTTCTGAAATGGCAGCTATGCTTGGTTCTTCATTAGCGTTATCGATTTCAGATATTCCATTTGAAGGTCCAATCGCTGGTGCGACAGTTGGTCGTATTAATGGCGAATTCGTTATTAATCCAACAGTAGAACAGCAAGAACAAAGTGATATCCACTTAGTTGTAGCTGGTACGAAAGATGCGATTAACATGGTTGAAGCAGGAGCAGATCAAGTGCCTGAAGAAACAATGTTAGAAGCAATTATGTTTGGTCATGACGAAATTAAACGTTTAATTGCATTCCAAGAAGAGATTGTACAAGCTGTAGGTAAAGAGAAATCAGAAGTGAAACTTTATGAAGTTAACGCTGATCTTAATCAAGCTGTACGTGAAATGGCTGAAGAAGATATGCATTCAGCAATTCAAGTACATGAGAAACATGCACGTGAAGATGCAATTAACGAAGTGAAAAAGCGTGTTATTGAGCATTACGAAGCTGAGGAAGCTGATGCTGACACATTAGGACAAGTAAATGAGATTTTATATAAAATTGTAAAAGAAGAAGTACGTCGTCTTATTACAGTTGAAAAAATTCGACCAGATGGCCGTAAAGGTGACGAAATCCGTCCTTTAGCATCAGAGGTTGGTATTTTATCTCGTACACACGGTTCTGGTTTATTCACACGTGGACAAACACAAGCATTAAGCATTTGTACATTAGGTGCATTAGGCGATGTGCAAATTTTAGATGGTCTTGGTGTAGAAGAATCAAAACGCTTTATGCACCATTACAATTTCCCATCATTTAGTGTTGGTGAAACAAGACCGATGCGTGGACCAGGTCGTCGTGAAATTGGTCACGGTGCACTAGGAGAACGTGCTCTTGAGCCTGTAATTCCATCTGAAAAAGATTTCCCATACACAGTACGTCTTGTATCTGAAGTGTTAGAATCAAATGGTTCTACTTCACAAGCAAGTATTTGTGGTAGTACTTTAGCAATGATGGATGCGGGTGTTCCACTTAAAGCTCCAGTTGCAGGTATTGCAATGGGTCTGGTTAAATCTGGTGAGCATTACACAATTTTATCTGATATTCAAGGTATGGAAGATCATTTAGGTGACATGGACTTTAAAGTAGCGGGTACAGCACAAGGTGTAACTGCACTGCAAATGGACATTAAAATCGATGGTTTATCACGTGAGATTTTAGAAGAGGCATTACAACAAGCGAAAATTGGTCGTGTGCACATTTTAAATCATATGCTATCTGTTATTGCAGAGCCACGTACTGAATTATCAGCTTACGCTCCAAAGATTATTACAATGACAATTAACCCAGATAAAATCCGTGACGTTATTGGACCAAGCGGTAAACAAATCAATAAAATTATTGAAGAAACTGGCGTTAAAATTGACATCGAGCAAGATGGTACAGTATTCATTTCATCAATAAATCAAGAAATGAACGACAAAGCTAAGAAGATTATCGAAGATATCGTTCGCGAAGTACAAGTAGGTGAGATCTACGAAGGAAAAGTGAAACGTGTTGAGAAATTCGGTGCTTTCGTTGAATTATTCAGCGGTAAAGATGGATTAGTTCATATTTCTGAACTTGCACTTGAACGTGTAGGTAAAGTAGAAGACGTTGTGAAAATCGGTGATGTAATTACAGTTAAAGTTATCGAGATTGACAAGCAAGGTCGCGTAAATCTATCTAGAAAAGTATTGCTAAAAGAAGAGCAAGAAAAAGAAGCTGCTAAAGAAGAAGACAAACAAGAGCAGCAATAAGTAAAAGCCAGTTAAACTGGCTTTTTTTGTTATGTAAAAAACATGATGTTCATATATTTTTATGTCGGTATAGGTATAGTTTTCATTATAACGCTCAAATTAACAAAGATAAGAAGAAAATGTTTTTATATAGTTAATTTGGGAGGGTTTATATGAAAGTTCGTATATTGGCATACATATGTATATTTTCTTTATATGTCAGTTTAGGCTCTTATTCTGTTTTTGCACAAGATAACTTGCATGAAGAAATTCAAAAGCATGCAAAACAGTATGAGATTGCACCTCAAAATGCGATGATTGATAAAATATGGAAGGCAACACCTGGATATAATGGAAGACAAGTGGATATTGAAGCATCGTATAATAATATGAAGAAGCTAAAGGAATTTGATCAAAAATATCTTGAATTCAAAGAAGTCTCACCGAGTGTTCATTTGGAAGATTTATCACCAGCTCCAATTTATAGAGGGCATCCAAATAAAAAGATGGTAGGATTAACAATAAATGTGGCATGGGGAAATGAGTATTTGCCACGTATATTAGAGATATTGAAAAAGCATGATGTGAAGGCCACTTTCTTTTTAGAAGGACGTTGGGTGAAAGAAAATTTGCGGTTTGCAAAAATGATTGTCGATGCAAAACAAGAAGTTGGAAATCACTCATACACACACCCTAATATGAAAACGTTATCCTCAGATGAAATACGAGATCAGTTACAAAAAACAAATCGAATGATAGAAGTAGCAACGAATCAAAAAGTAAGGTGGTTTGCCCCGCCGAGTGGAAGCTTTCGAGATGAAGTCGTAAAGATTGCAGATGATTTTCAAATGGGAACGATTATGTGGACTGTAGATACGATTGATTGGCAGCGACCTGAGCCAGATGTACTATTGCAGAGAGTAATGAGAAAAATACATCCAGGTGCTATCATATTAATGCATCCTACTTCGTCTACAGCAGAGGCTTTAGATATAATGATTACAAAATTGAAGGAACAAGGATATAAAGTGGGG
The DNA here is from genome assembly GCF_900108285.1 of Bacillus sp. ok061. Classification (NCBI taxonomy): domain Bacteria; kingdom Bacillati; phylum Bacillota; class Bacilli; order Caryophanales; family Bacillaceae; genus Bacillus; species Bacillus sp. ok061. The sequence goes on from NZ_FNUW01000008.1 coordinate 153,917, forward strand.
AATATAACTGAATTACTGGATGAAAAACGTGTGGATTAAATACATTTGCATGACATTCATCCTTAAACTTGTTATCATTAAATAATAGCGTTTTATTTAGAGAAACTGGCAGTAGGAGGAAAGTTTTTGATTAAAAAATATACTTGTAAAAATGGTGTAAGAATAGTTATGGAGAATATACCAACTGTAAGATCGGTTGCAATTGGTATTTGGATCCATGCGGGATCAAGAAATGAAAATGAAAAAAATAATGGGATTTCTCACTTTTTAGAGCATATGTTCTTTAAAGGGACAGAGACACGTAGTGCACGAGAGATTGCAGAATCATTTGATAGCATTGGTGGTCAAGTGAATGCATTTACTTCAAAAGAATATACATGTTACTATGCAAAAGTGCTAGATGAGCATGCTAAATATGCTTTAGATGTATTAGCAGATATGTTCTTTAATTCAACATTTGATGAGGAAGAACTGAAAAAAGAGAAGAATGTCGTATGTGAAGAAATTAAAATGTACGAAGATGCTCCAGATGATATTGTGCATGATATGTTAACGAAAGCAACATATGAAACGCATCCGCTTGGATATCCTATTTTAGGAACAGAAGAAACGCTTGATACGTTTACAGGTGATACGCTACGTCAATATATTAAGGATCATTACACACCTGAAAATGTCGTTGTTTCAGTTGCAGGAAATATTGATGAAGCCTTCTTACAAACGGTAGAGCAATATTTCGGTAGTTATGAAGGAACAACAAACCGTGAACAAGTACATAGCCCAATTTTCCATTTTAATAAGGTAGCACGTAAAAAGGAAACAGAACAAGCTCATTTATGTTTAGGATATAAAGGCTTACAAATGGGACACGAAGATATTTATAACTTAATTGTATTAAATAACGTTTTAGGCGGTAGTATGAGTAGCCGTTTATTCCAAGAAGTACGTGAGCAACGAGGGTTAGCTTACTCAGTATTTTCTTACCACTCTTCTTATGAAGATACAGGCATGTTAACACTGTATGGCGGAACTGGTAGCCAACAATTAGATACACTGTATGACACAATGCAAGAAACATTAGAGACATTGAAAAATACAGGTATTACAGAAAAAGAGCTTATGAATAGTAAAGAGCAATTAAAAGGAAACTTAATGTTAAGTTTAGAAAGTACAAATAGCCGTATGAGCCGTAACGGTAAAAATGAATTGCTTCTTCGTAAGCATCGTTCACTTGATGAGATTATTGAAAGTGTAAACACTGTAACAAAAGAAAATGTGGACGGATTAATTCGCAACATGTTTACTGATGAATTCTCTGCGGCACTTATTAGTCCAGACGGAAAACTTCCAAAAGGAATAAAACTATAATCGATTTTTATAATGCATCTGATAATAACCTTCTCTCTTTTTAAATGAGAGAAGGTTATTTTTTTTATACATATAGAATAGGTACTAATTATAGACAATGCAAATGAAAAATTCAGTAGAGGGAGTGGAGTATGTATGCGATTAAGTGAATTAAGTGGTAAAGAGGTTGTAGATATAGAAAAAGCGGAAAAAATGGGAGTCTTAGGTTATATGGATTTAGAGATTAATGAGAAAGACGGACAAATACAAACACTTATAATACCTGTAGGGAAGTGGGGAGGTTTTAAAAAGGAACCACAAGAAGTAAGGGTGGCATGGAGTCAAATAAAGAAAGTCGGACATGATATGCTTCTTTGTGATAGTATAGATCGTTCAAATTCGGAGTGAAGGATGGCCATTTTGGTCATCTTTTTTTGTATCTACATAGAAACCTGATAAATCATATGTGCATTTGGATTTTCAATCACCATAAACTCGTACATTACATATGATGTGGAGGAAAAAGAAAAAGTAGGCACTTTTCTTATAAATGACGGAAAAAGAAGGTGAATTAGGGAATGTTGACTGAGATGCATATTGCTGTCATAGGAGGAGATGCAAGGCAGCTAGAAGTAATTCGTAAGCTAGTTGAATTGGATGCGAAACTTTCTTTGATAGGGTTTGATCAGTTAGATCATGGTTTCACAGGGGCAGCAAAAGAAAGTATACAAAATTTAGATTTCACTTCTGTAGACGCAATTATTTTGCCGGTTGCAGGTACAAATGCCAAAGGAGAAGTAGATACTATTTTTTCAAATGAAAAAGTTTCAATAACGAAAGAACAAATTGAAAATACACCAGAACACTTTACTATATATTCAGGTATTGGTACACCTTACTTGGAAAATCTCGTATCTACTACGAACCGAAAACTTGTTAAATTATTTGATCGTGATGATGTAGCAATATACAATTCTATTCCAACTGTAGAAGGTACTTTAATGATGGTAATTCAACATACCGACTATACAATTCATGGGTCCAATGTAATGGTTCTAGGATTTGGTAGAACAGGAATGAGTGTTGCGAGAGCATTTCAATCATTAGGAGCCCATGTCAAAGTTGGAGCAAGACGATCTGAACATATTGCACGTATTACAGAAATGATGTTTTCTCCTTTTCATATGCAAGACATAGAGAAAGAAGTAGGAAATATCGATATTGTAATCAATACAATTCCGCACCTCGTTGTAACAGCGAATGTTATTGCAAAAATGCCAGCTCATACGTTAGTGATTGATTTAGCTTCTAAACCAGGCGGTACTGACTTTAGATATGCGGAAAAAAGAGGAGTCAAAGCGTTGCTAGCACCTGGATTACCAGGTATTGTTGCTCCAAAAACGGCTGGGCAAATTTTAGCAAATGTTCTTTCTCAGTTATTAGCAGCAGATGCAATTGCAAAGGAGGAGGAAAAGAAATGAGTTTGAAGGGGAAACGAATTGGTTTCGGATTTACGGGTTCACATTGTACGTATGAGGAAGTTATGCCGCACTTAGAAAAATTAATTGCTGAAGGGGCAGAAGTACGTCCCGTTGTTTCATACACTGTTCAATCAACAAATACTAGATTTGGAGAAGGTGCAGAATGGATTAAGAAGATTGAAGAAATAACAGGTTTTAAAGCAATTAATTCAATTGTTGGAGCAGAGCCACTTGGACCTAAAATTCCATTAGACTGCATGGTAATCGCTCCTTTAACAGGAAATTCTATGAGTAAATTTGCAAATGCAATGACAGACTCTCCAGTACTAATGGCAGCAAAAGCGACGTTAAGAAATGGCAAGCCTGTCGTATTGGCGGTTTCGACGAATGATGCTTTAGGATTAAATGGGGTAAATCTCATGCGCCTAATGGCAACAAAAAACATCTACTTCGTTCCATTCGGTCAAGATGCACCAGAGAAAAAACCGAACTCAATGGTAGCTCGTATGGAGTTACTGGAAGATACAGTATTAGAAGCGCTGCAAGGAAAGCAATTGCAACCGGTGGTCGTAGAAAAATTCAGATATATGAATTAAAAAACGAAAAAAAACGGACAATTTTTGATGAAACCATCATTCTTACTGTAGAATATGATAAAATTAACGTTATTAAGATTAGAAGGGGTATTGTATACTCCTTCTGATTCTAAGTTATAGAAGGATTGGTATCTAGAAAGGGGCATAGTGATGGAAAAGCAAAAAACTTTTCATGTCGCTGTAGTTGGAGCAACCGGCGCAGTTGGTGAACAAATGTTAAACACTTTAGAGAAACGAGAATTTCCAATCGGGAAATTAACGTTACTTTCATCTAAACGATCTGCAGGTAAGAAACTTGTATTTAAAGGCGAAGAATTTACAGTTCAAGAGGCAACTCCTGAAAGCTTTGAAGGAGTAGATATCGCACTATTTAGTGCTGGTGGATCTGTATCGAAACAATTAGCGCCAGAAGCAGCAAAACGCGGTGCGATTGTTGTTGATAATACAAGTGCATTCCGTATGACAGAAAACGTGCCACTTGTTGTACCTGAAGTAAATGAAAACGACTTAAAAGAACATAATGGTATTATTGCAAATCCAAACTGTTCTACAATTCAAATGGTAGTAGCTCTTGAGCCAGTTCGTCAGCAATATGGTTTAAAACGAGTAATCGTTTCCACATATCAAGCTGTATCAGGTGCTGGTGCGGCAGCTATTGAAGAACTTCATGAACAATCACAAGCAATCTTAAATGGCGAAGAAGTTAAGGCAAATGTTCTTCCTGTATCAGGTGATAAGAAGCATTTCCCAATTGCTTTTAATGCGATTCCACAGATTGATAAGTTCCAAGATAATGGATTTACATTTGAAGAAATGAAAATGATTAACGAAACGAAAAAAATTATGCATATGCCTGAATTAGAAGTAGCGGCAACATGTGTACGTTTACCAGTTGTATCAGGACACTCTGAGTCTGTTTACATCGAAGTAGAAAAAGAAGGCGTAACAGTAGCAGAATTAAAGAGCTTACTTGCAAATGCGGAAGGTATTGTTCTGCAAGATAATCCAGAAGAGCAGTTATATCCAATGCCAGCTACTGCAGTAGGTAAAAACGAAGTATTCGTTGGAAGAATCCGTAAAGATTTAAATAATGATAAAGGATTCCATCTTTGGGTCGTATCTGATAACTTATTAAAAGGCGCTGCATGGAATTCTGTTCAAATTGCAGAGCGCTTAGTAAAATTACAATTAGTGTAGACGGCTAAGAGAAGGTGCAAAATATGAAAATAATTGTTCAAAAATTTGGTGGCACATCAGTACGTGATGACAATGGACGTAAGCATGCGCTTCATCATATAAAAAAATCATTAGCTGCTGGTTATAAAGTGGTTACTGTCGTATCTGCTATGGGCCGTAAAGGTGAACCATATGCAACGGATACGTTATTAAGTCTTGTAAATCAAGAGGAATCTACTATTTCTAAACGTGAGCAAGATTTATTATTATCGTGCGGAGAATTAATCTCAGCAATCGTCTTCTCTAACATGTTAAATGAGAATGGTATAAAAGCAGCGGCATTAAATGGTGCACAAGCTGGTTTTGTAACAAATGAGGATTTTACGAATGCTAAGATTATTGAAATGAACTGCGATCGTATACATGAAGAGCTAGAAAATCTAGATGTAATCGTCGTTACAGGATTCCAAGGACAAACGAAAAAAGGTGATACGACAACACTTGGACGCGGAGGTAGTGATACTTCAGCTTCAGCATTAGGTGTTGCACTTCATGCTGAATACATCGATATATTCACTGATGTAGAAGGTGTTATGACTGCGGATCCTCGTATTGTAAAAGATGCACGTCATCTTCAAACTGTAACGTATAACGAAATTTGTAACATGGCTTATCAAGGTGCGAAAGTCGTTCATCCACGTGCAGTTGAAATTGCGATGCATGCAAAAGTTCCACTTCGTGTACGTTCTACGTATTCTGATAGTGAAGGTACGCTTATTTCAGCATATGACGGTGCTACAAGAGGTCGTGATGTAGAAGAACGTCCTGTTACAGGTATCGCCCACGTATCAAACGTAACGCAAATTAAAGTGCTTGCAAAAGAAACGGCATATGATTTGCAACAACATGTGTTTAAAGAGATGGCGAACGAAGGAATAAGTGTTGATTTAATTAATATTTCACCTACTGGTGTAGCATATACGGTGAGTGATAATGTATCAAGTCATGCAGTTAAATTATTAAAGAACCTTGGATATGAGCCAATTGTGACAGAGCATTGTGCGAAAGTATCTATCGTTGGAGCTGGAATGGCAGGATACCCAGGGGTTACTGCGAAAATCGTTACAGCTTTAGCGGAAAAAGGTATTCAAATCCTGCAATCGGCAGATAGTCATACAACAATTTGGGTTCTTGTAAAAGAAACTGATTTAGTGGAGGCTGTAAATGCATTACATAGTGCGTTTGAGCTTTCAAAAGAAAAGCAACTGGAACAATAAGGAGTGAGACCATGATAGATTTTGGGACAATTGCAACCGCGATGGTAACACCGTTTGATATAAACGGGAATATCGATTTTGCAAAGACAACGAAATTGGTAAATTATTTAATTGATAACGGTACAACAGCAATCGTGGTAGGAGGAACGACGGGAGAATCTCCTACATTAACTTCAGAAGAGAAAGTAGCGTTATATCGCCATGTCGTATCTGTTGTCGATAAAAGAGTGCCCGTAATCGCTGGAACAGGTAGCAATAATACGCATGCTTCTATTGACTTAACTAAAAAGGCAACAGAAGTTGGTGTGGATGCAGTAATGCTAGTAGCACCGTATTATAACAAACCGAGTCAAGAAGGAATGTATCAGCATTTTAAAGCAATTGCTGAAAGCACGCCGCTTCCGGTTATGCTATATAACGTTCCAGGACGATCTATTGTACAAATCTCCGTTGATACAGTTGTTCGTTTATCAGAAATAGAAAACATTGTTGCTATTAAAGATGCCGGCGGCGATGTGTTGACAATGACAGAAATCATTGAAAAAACAGCGGACGACTTTGCGGTATACAGCGGTGATGACGGTTTAACGTTACCGGCTATGGCAGTTGGAGCGAAAGGTATCGTTTCGGTAGCATCTCATGTTATCGGAAACGAAATGCAAGAAATGATTACAGCATTTCAAACAGGAGAGTTTAAAAAGGCACAAAAATTACATCAATTACTTGTAAGAGTAACTGATTCATTATTTATGGCGCCAAGTCCAACTCCAGTAAAAACAGCGTTACAAATGGTTGGATTAGATGTAGGTTCTGTACGTTTACCACTTCTTCCATTAACAGAAGAAGAAAGAGTAACGTTACAATCTGTAATGCAATCTATTCCTCGTTAAAAAAATGACCTAGTGTGAAACTAGGTCATTTTTTATTGATATGAAAATGTTTGAATCTGTTTTAAAGTAAATCTGTTGTAAAATGATTTTAGACTTGCCTTTCTCATTTATATATGACCCTATAATATTGAAAACGAGTATATTACGCTACGCGTTCTCTACTTGTTAAAGTATGATATTGTTCTTTCATTAATTTGGTTCCAACCTCTTGTTCTCGATAGTGACTGTCAAATCCCCCTAAAAATTTAACCTTATTAAATCTATATTAGATTTTGTAATTCATAGCTTTTTGTCATGTAATACAATGTTTATAAGAAAAGGATCTTACACTTTTAATTTTGTTGAGAAGTAGTTTCTAGTACAGGAAATACTTTCGGTTATGTTTTTAGAGGAATTGCCTCAAATATGACGTAATCTATAAAAAAGCTTCATTTTATAAATGTTTTTGTGCAATTCAAGAAAAAAATCTAGGAAATCCATCAAATGAAAGTAATTTAAAGTGTTTAGGGGATTTTTTCTCAAATAACATGGAGTATAAAAGCAGCGGAAATAAGCCATATACTTTTAGTGCTGTTCCTTTCTTTTACTTTTTCTTTCGCACGATTTAACTTGTGTTCTATTTCTTCTATCAGGTATAATATGGCTAAGTAGCTTAGTACGGGTATGCTTAGCAAAATTGGGAAAAATTATAATTTAATTAAATTTTCATATCATATCGAATAAGATATTTGATTTATATAATGAAAGAGAGGTGAAACCTGGTTTAAAAAATAAACAAGGACATGATATCGCATAACGGTAAGGACATTCGTCTTGGACGGTGAATATATGGTGGTTGTAGAGTTTCCCCTGGTGTCTCTGCAATTTTAGTGAAATCAGTGTTTGCAAGATTTTTAAACCAGGCAACAACATGAAGAGAAAAGAGAATGAGTCTGTTAAAGTATTTGCTCTTGGTGGAGTAGGTGAAATCGGGAAAAACATGTACTGTGTTGAAATTGATTCTGAAATCTTTATTGTGGATGCAGGGTTAATGTTCCCGGGAGATGAAATGTTTGGAATTGATATCGTTATTCCTGATATTACATATTTAGTGGAAAACCAAGAGCGAGTAAAGGGTTTATTTATTACTCACGGTCATGAAGATCATATTGGTGGTATTGTTTACGTACTTCGTAAATTATCTATTCCAGTGTATGCAACGAAATTAACAGTAGGACTTATACAAGAAAAACTTGGCGAAGCGGGTATGTTAGGTCGTGTAGACTTAAAAACAATCGATTCAAATTCAACAGTAGAGTTTAATACTACAACGGTGTCATTCTTCGGAACGACACATAGTATTCCAGATTCTGTTGGTGTTTGTTTCCATACATCAAAAGGTGCAATCGTATATACAGGAGACTTTAAATTCGATCAAACTCCAATTGGAAATAGTGGAGCAGACCTTGGGAAAATGGCTCAAATCGGAAATGAAGGCGTACTTTGCTTATTATCTGATAGTACAAACGCAGAGCGCCCAGGTTATACAGGTTCTGAAAAAGAAGTTGGTGTAGAAATTTCTAAAGTGTTCTACGGCGCAGAAGGTCGTATTATCGTTGCTTCATTTGCATCGAATGTACATCGTATTCAACAAGTATTTGATGCAGCTGCCGAAACAGGGCGAAAAGTAGCGGTAGTAGGACGTAGTATGGTGAAAGTAGTAGACATTGCAAGACGTCTTGGTTATTTAGATGTTCCAGAAGGTATGGTTATTTCATTACAAGAAGTAGACAACTTCCCAGAGAAAAAGGTAGCTATTTTAACGACAGGTAGTCAAGGTGAACCGATGGCTGCTCTATCTAGAATGGCAAAACAAGCACATAAACAAATTTCAATTCGTAAAGGTGATACTGTTATCATTGCTGCTTCGCCAATTCCGGGTAATGAAATATCTGTATCAAAAATTATTGATTTGTTATTTAGAGCTGGAGCTGAAGTTATTTATTACGGCGAAAGAAAAGTTCATGTTTCAGGTCACGGTAGCCAAGAAGAATTAAAATTAATGTTAAATTTAATGAAACCGAAGTACTTTGTACCCGTACATGGTGAGTTCCGTATGCAAAAAGCACATGCGTATTTAGCTGAAGATGTAGGTATTACAAGAGAAAATATCTTTATCGTAGAAAAAGGCGATGTAATTGCTTTTGGTGACGATGAAGCGAACTTAGTCGGTAAAGTACAAGCTGGTAATGTTTTAATTGATGGATTAGGTGTAGGTGACGTTGGTAATATTGTTCTTCGAGATAGAAAGATGTTATCTCAAGATGGAATATTAGTAGTTGTTGTAACGCTTGGTAAAGATGAAAAGAAAATTATCTCTGGTCCAGAAATCATTTCACGTGGTTTCGTATATGTTCGTGAGTCAGAAGCGTTAATTGAACGATCTACAGAGATTGTACGTATGATTGTTGAGCAGTCAATTAAAGAATATTCGATTGAATGGTCAATGTTAAAACAAAATATTCGTGAATTATTAGGACAGTTCTTGTACGAAGAGACAAAGAGAAAACCTATGATTTTACCGATTATTATGGAAGTATAAAAAAGATCACCCTTATGGGTGATCTTTTTTTCTTTTTAACCCTATCGAATGAAATTTATAACTTAAGAAATAATAGTTATATACGAGTGAAAGGGGATGCGAAATGACAGAACGTGATCGATATACAAATGAAGAAAAAGAAACTGAGCCAAAAGAAGCTGGAAAAGAGGCTTCAATAGTAGAAAAAATTCAACAGCTTGGACAGACAAATGTACCACAGATGAATGAATCACGTATTCATTGTTTAACGATTATCGGACAAGTGGAAGGTCATGTTCAATTACCGCCGCAAAATAAAACAACAAAATACGAGCATATCATTCCGCAAATTGTTGCGATTGAACAAAATCCGAAAATTGAAGGTTTGCTTTTAATATTAAATACGGTTGGAGGTGACGTTGAAGCTGGACTAGCAATTTCAGAAATGGTAGCTTCACTTTCAAAACCAACAGTATCTCTAGTTTTAGGTGGGGGACATTCCATCGGTGTACCGATTGCTGTTTCTACTGACTATTCGTTTATTGCGGAAACTGCGACGATGACAATTCATCCAATTCGTTTAACAGGTCTTGTCATAGGTGTGCCACAAACATTTGAGTATTTGGATAAGATGCAAGAAAGAGTCATTCGTTTTGTGACGAAGCACTCGAAAGTAACAGAAGATCGTTTTAAAGAGCTTATGTTTGCGAAAGGAAATTTAACGCGAGATATTGGGACGAATGTAATTGGTGGAGATGCAGTAAAGTACGGTCTTATAGATGATGTTGGTGGTATTGGAAATGCGATTCGAAAATTAAACGAATTAATAGATGTTCGCGCGGAAGGTAGTGCAGAAGGGACAATGTTACAATGATTTTATATACAATTATGCCAGAGCAACTTGTGTATCCGGCCGATTATTCACAGTGTGAAAGTCAAAAAGTTGTAAATATAAATGGTGTGGAATTAATGGTTTCTGAAGAGGAACATGGGTGTTATTCTATTGTACGTGTGCTAAGTACGGACCCACTTCACTATTTAGAGTTTGAGCCCGGTCAGAAAATAACCTTTTAGCAAAAAGAAGGATTTTGTTTAGAAGCTATGGTATAATATAAAAAACAAGACGGTTGAGCAGCCATGAGTAGGCTGCTTTCTTCTGTTTATTTAGCATTTTACAAGAAGTGTAAAAATAGAAGATATAAAGACCTGAAAAATAGAGAAAACAGACATATAAATAGAGCATTTTTAGGGGAGCTTTACTTATATGTAGAACACGAGGTGAAGAAATGGCAAAACAAAAGCAAAGAGGGACGAAGGCAAAGGCAAGACGTACGATAAAGCCAACTTTGTATTATGAAATCGTCGGTTTAACTCTTTTTGCACTTTCAATCATTACGATTTTACAGCTAGGCGTTGTAGGGAAATCGTTTGTGTTATTTTTTCGCTTCTTCTTTGGTGAGTGGTACATAATTGGTGTGTTAGGTGTAATAGCTTTATCGGTTTCCTTTGTTATAAAACGCGGATGGCCGAACCTTTTAAATAAACGATTAATTGGATTTTATTTAATTGTATTGGCAATATTAATGTTTAGTCATATTACATTATTTAACCTTCTTACAAAAGATGGAGCAGTGCAAAATACTTCTGTTATTGTGAGTACGAAAGATAACTTCTTTCTTGAAATGAAAAAAGGGCCAGATAGCGTTCATTTAGGCGGTGGTATGTTTGGTGCGCTTATGTTCGCGACATGTTACTTCCTATTCGACGAAGTAGGAGCCTATATCATTGGAATTATTTTAGTTATTCTCGGGGTACTCTGTATAACAAATAAACATATTGGAGAAGTGTTAGCTCCAGTTGGTAGAATTCTTAGAAGTCAATTTCAAGTGATGCAAGGGGATTATAAAGATTGGAGATCCAAAAGAACGGCTGAACAAACAGAAAAGAAAAAAACAACAAGAAGTACAAGAAGCAAACGTGCTGCAGAACAAGAAGAAGTTATTGAGCCGATGGAAGAAATCCAAATTGATCCGCCAATTATTTCAAATTTCACTGAGAATTATCCTGTAAATGAAGAAGAGGATAAACGAATTGAAGTAGAGCAAGAAGATTTGATCACTTCACCGTTTATTGAAGAGACTCCACCAATTGAAGAATCAAAGAAAAAGCGTGGAGAAAAAATCGTTGAATCGTTAGAGAGTGAAGCGCAAGCACCTCCTATGCAATTTTCAAATGTAGAAAATAAAGATTACAAGCTTCCTTCACTTGATATATTAAAATTTCCAAAGAATAAGCAAGTTACAAATGAAAATGCGGAAATTTATGAGAATGCTCGTAAATTAGAACGTACATTCCAAAGTTTCGGAGTGAAAGCGAAAGTAACAAAAGTGCATAGAGGTCCCGCAGTTACAAAATATGAAGTGTATCCTGATATGGGGGTAAAGGTAAGCAAAATTGTCAGTTTAAGTGATGATTTAGCCCTTGCATTAGCTGCAAAGGACATTCGTATTGAGGCGCCAATTCCCGGGAAATCAGCTGTAGGGATCGAAGTTCCGAACTCAGAAGTTTCGATGGTAACGCTGAGGGAAGTTCTTGATTCTAAGGCTAATAATCATCCGGAAGAGAAGTTGTTAATTGGTCTTGGCCGAGATATTACAGGTGAAGCTGTATTAGCCCGTTTAAATAAAATGCCCCATTTACTCGTAGCTGGTGCGACAGGGAGCGGGAAAAGTGTATGTATTAACGGTATTATTGTTAGTATTTTAATGCGTGCAAAACCACATGAAGTAAAATTAATGATGATTGACCCGAAAATGGTAGAGTTAAATGTATATAACGGTGTGCCTCATTTGTTAACGCCAGTTGTAACTGATCCGAAAAAAGCATCGCAAGCATTGAAAAAAGTTGTGAGTGAGATGGAACGTCGTTATGAATTGTTTGCTCATAGTGGTACACGTAACATTGAAGGATACAATGATTATATAAAAGAGCATAATAGTGAATCAGAAGCGAAACAACCCGAATTACCGTATATTGTAGTAATTGTGGACGAGTTAGCAGATTTAATGATGGTTGCTTCGTCTGATGTAGAGGATGCGATTATGCGTCTAGCGCAAATGGCTCGTGCTGCTGGTATTCATTTAATTATTGCAACGCAACGTCCGTCAGTTGACGTTATTACGGGTGTTATTAAAGCAAATATTCCATCACGTATTGCATTCGCTGTATCTTCTCAAACAGATTCTCGTACAATTCTTGACGGTGGTGGTGCAGAGAAGCTACTAGGTCGTGGCGACATGCTGTTTATACCAATTGGTGCATCGAAACCTGTACGTGTACAAGGCGCATTTTTATCAGATGATGAAGTTGAGAGAGTTGTAGAATATGTTATTGGACAGCAAAAAGCACAATATCAAGAAGATATGATTCCGCAAGATGTTCCTGATACGAAGCAGGAAGTAGAAGATGAATTATATGATGAAGCGGTTCAACTTGTAGTGGAAATGCAAACAGCATCTGTTTCTATGCTACAACGTAGGTTTAGAGTAGGTTATACGCGAGCTGCTCGTCTAATTGATGCAATGGAAATGAATGGTGTAGTAGGTCCATATGAAGGTAGTAAACCGAGAGAAGTACTCATTAATGATGTACAAGAAAAAAGTTCTTAAAAAAAGCCTAATTGTTTTTACAATTAGGCTTTTTTATATAGTGTTTTTGTTATATACTATACTCAGCAATAAAGAAAGGGCTTACATTTATAAGGTCTCTTTAGAATACGAATACTTTGAGTATGTTTTATGTAAATGTTCGATATTTAATGCAGAAAAATGTTGGATTTTGTTGACACGTATGAGAGCAAGTGGTAAGATTACTTCGAAAAGAATCACTGCCTCATATAATCTTGGAGATAAGGTCCATAAGTTTCTACCTGGCAACCATGAATTGCTAGACTATGAGGGGAAAAGTGTGTAACAAAGGATGTAAAGGATCTTTGTGCCGAACTTTTTCTCGAAATGAGGAATGTTTATGGTGCAAAGTTTTTTTTATACAGTAAAGAGTGAAAATTTCATTTTAAAAAATTATTATTATTTATTCGACAATTGCGCTTATTTTTAGTGGTTAGTCATTTGTACTATGTTGTAAGTTGAAAAAAGAGAAAAGAAGTCTTACATCAGAGGTCGAATAATTGAAATGCGGGGGAGTCTTATGTCAGTAAAATCCGATAGTCGTCACCTATATTTACGGGTGATTGATCACATCAAAGAAAAAATTAAAGATGGGGCTTATAAAGAACGACAAAAGTTACCATCAGAGTTTGATTTAGCGAAAGAACTTGGCGTAAGTAGAGCGACTTTAAGGGAAGCGTTACGTATTTTAGAAGAAGAAAATGTTGTCATTCGTAGACATGGTGTAGGGACATTTGTAAATGCAAAGCCATTATTTTCTTCTGGAATAGAACAACTTTCTAGTATTACAGATATGATTTCTAGTGTGGGGAAAACACCAGGAACGATCTTTTTATCATCATCTACTACAACTTTAACAGAAGAGGAAAAAGAGAAGTTTAATAGTGAAGATGGTTTCAATGCAGTAATGATTGAACGCGTGCGTACAGCAGATGGGGAACCTGTTGTATATTGTATCGATAAACTTGCAAAAGAAATATTGCCAGATTTATCGGGTTACAATGAGGAGTCATTATTAACGGTGATACATAATAACACGCATAAGCGCATAACATATGCGGTTGCTCACATTGAGCCAATTGGCTATCACCCTAAAATCTCACCGATTTTAGAATGTGAGCCTGAAACAGCACTGCTTGTATTAAAACAAATGCACTATGATCAAAATGATGAGCCAATCTTATATTCTATCAATTACTTTAGAGCTGATAAGTTTAGCTTCCACGTATTAAGAAAGCGTATGTAGGTAAGTTCCTTTTTAGGGAGGTGACAGCAAGAAGTAAGGGACAGCAGCGAAAGAATAAAAAAATATATATCATTTTTGGAGGGGTTTCTAGTATGAAGAAAAAAGCAGGTCTTTTATTATCATTAACATTAGCAGCAAGTACAGTTTTAGGTGCATGTGGTAACTCGGATAAGGCAAGCAGTGACAAGAAAGACACGAAAGACTTCAAGGTCGGTATGGTAACGGATGTTGGGGGCGTTGATGACAAATCGTTCAACCAATCGTCTTGGGAAGGACTAAAAAAGTTTGGTAAAGATAACGGATTAAAGGAAAAGACAAATTATCGTTACCTACAGTCTGAAAAAGAAGCGGATTATATTCCAAACTTAAAGAAATTTTCAAAAGATAAGTATGATTTATCTTTTGGAATTGGTTATAAATTAGAAGGTGCAATTAAAGAAGTAGCAAAAGAATCTCCAAAACAACAATTTGCAATCGTTGATACTGTAGTAGATGCACCAAACGTAACGAGCATTACATTTAAAGATCATGAAGGATCATTCCTTGTAGGTGCGGTAGCAGCTATGTCAACAAAATCGAATAAAGTAGGATTTGTTGGTGGGATGAAGAGTGATTTAATTAGTAAATTCGAAAATGGATTTAAAGCGGGTGCAAAAGCAGTAAATCCAAACATTGAAATCGTATCTGAATATGCAGAAGCATTCGATAAACCTGAAAAAGGTACAGTTCTTGCATCAGCAATGTATGGTCAAGGCGTAGACGTAATTTATCATGCTGCTGGTGGTACAGGTAACGGTGTATTCACTGAAGCGAAAAACCGTAAGAAAAAAGGTGAAAATGTTTGGGTAATCGGTGTTGACCGTGATCAAAACCAAGAAGGTATGCCTGAAAACGTCACATTAACTTCAATGGTAAAACGTGTAGATATCGCTGTTGAAAAAGTAGCGCAAGAAGCGAAAGACGGTAAGTTAAAAGGCGGTAAAGTAGAAGAGTTTGGCTTAAAAGATGACGGCATTGGTATTTCAAAAACAACTGATAACGTGAAAAAAGTTAACCCTGAAATTTTAACAAAAGTAGAAGAGCTTGAAAAGAAAATTACAGCCGGTGAAATTAAAGTGCCAGCTACAGATAAAGAGTATAAAGAATACGAAGCTTCTCTAAAAAAATAAATAGAGAAATAGCAAAGGTTAGTTCATAGAACTAACCTTTGTATGTATAAAACTTCCAAAATGCTTAATAAGTTAATAGTGTAATAGGGAATGTTCCCTGTTAAAAGGAGGAACACAATGGAATACGTAATTGAGATGAATAATATTACGAAAGTATTCCCAGGCATTGTAGCGAATGATGATATTACGCTGCAAGTAAAGCAGGGTGAGATACATGCTTTACTTGGAGAAAATGGTGCAGGGAAATCCACATTGATGAATGTACTATTTGGTTTGTACCAACCAGAACAAGGTGAAATTAAAATTAAAGGGAAGTCTGTAAATATTACCAATCCGAATGTGGCAAATGACCTTGGTATTGGAATGGTTCATCAGCACTTTATGCTTGTTCATAATTTTACAGTTACAGAGAATATTATTCTCGGAAATGAACCGAGGAAAAAAGGGAAAATTGCTGTTGAGGAAGCTGCTAAAGAAATTCAAAAATTGTCTGAACAATACGGTTTAGCTGTAGATCCATATGCGAAAATACAGGATATTTCAGTGGGTATGCAACAGCGTGTTGAGATTTTGAAAACTCTTTACCGCGGTGCAGAAATTTTAATATTTGATGAACCGACAGCTGTGTTAACACCACAAGAAATTCATGAGCTAATTCAAATTATGAAAAAGCTTGTGCAAGAAGGAAAATCTATTGTTCTTATTACACATAAGTTGAAAGAAATTATGGAAGTTTGCGATCGTTGTACGATTATTCGTAAAGGAAAAGGAATTGGAACGGTTGACGTTGCAAATACGGATGAAAATAAACTTGCAGAATTAATGGTCGGACGTCAAGTGAATTTTAAAACAGAAAAAATAGACGCGAAACCAAAAGAAGAGGTACTTTCAATTGCAAATCTTGTTGTTCACGATGCACGTCAACTACCTGCTGTAAAAGGCCTTGACTTAACTGTTCGTGCGGGGGAAATTGTTGGGATTGCAGGGATTGATGGAAATGGACAAAGTGAATTAATAGAAGCAATTACTGGTTTACGAAAAGTTGAGTCAGGTTCTATTGCAATTAAAGGGAAAGAAATAACAAATTGGCCTGTTAGAAGAATAACAGAAGAAGGAATTGGTCATATTCCAGAAGATCGTCATAAACACGGACTCGTCCTTGATTTTTCTGTTAGAGATAATATAGTTCTGCAAACGTACTATAAGAATCCGTTTTCAAAGAAAGGGATTTTAAATTTCAGCAAAATTACAGAAAAAGCAAAGGCTCTTATTGAACAGTTTGATGTACGTACACCTAGTGAGCAAACTTTAGCACGCGCTCTATCTGGGGGAAATCAACAAAAAGCAATTATTGCACGTGAAGTAGACCGTGATCCAGATTTATTAATCGCAGCACAGCCAACACGTGGTTTAGATGTAGGAGCAATTGAATTTATTCATAAGAGATTAATAGAGCAAAGGGATAAAGGGAAAGGTGTATTACTTTTATCACTAGAGTTAGATGAAATCTTAAATGTTAGCGATCGAATTGCTGTTATTTATGAAGGGAAAATTGTAGCAATAGTTGATGCGAAAGAAACGAATGAACAACAGCTTGGATTGTTAATGGCTGGAGGAACAAAGAAGGAGCAGGTGGGTACAAATGGCTAAAAAACTTTTAACAGAACGAACGATAAATATTTTAGTCCCAGTACTATCCGTTATTTTTGGCTTACTTGTCGGAGCGATTGTAATGTTAGTTAGTGGTTATGATCCAATTGTAGGTTATAGTGCACTTTGGACAGGGATGTTCGGCAGCGCAAGTGCGATTGGTGAAACGCTTCGTACAATGATACCGCTTATTCTTGCTGGTTTATCAGTGGCGTTTGCATTTCGTACAGGTTTATTTAATATCGGGGTAGAGGGTCAATTGCTAGTTGGTTGGCTTGCAGCGGTTTGGTTCGGTTATGCAGTTTCACTACCAGCTTTCCTTCATATTCCATTATCTATTTTATTTGCAGCATTGGTGGGCGGAATTTGGGGCTTCATTCCGGGATATTTAAAAGGGAAGTTTCAAGTGAATGAAGTTATTGTAACCATTATGATGAACTATATCGCGTTGTATGTAACATATGACATTATTAAGCGTTTCTTACATGCGGGTAATGACAAAACGTATGATATTAAAGAGAGTGCGTCACTATCTTCAGACTGGCTTGCTAGCATTACTGATGGTTCGCGTCTTCACTGGGGAATTATTGTAGCAATTTTAATCGCTATTTTAATGTGGTTCTTATTAGATAGAACAACTTTAGGTTACGAATTAAAGTCGGTAGGATTTAATCAGCATGCTTCTCAATATGCAGGTATGAAAGTTTCTCGTAATGTAGTATTCTCCATGACAATTGCTGGTGCATTTGCGGGGATTGGTGGAGCGATGGAAGGATTAGGAACATTCCAGAGTATGACAGCGATGTCTTCGTTTACAGGAGTAGGATTTGATGGGATTGCCGTAGCATTACTTGGAGGGAATAATCCGTTTGGGATAATCCTTTCAGCTTTATTATTTGGTGGTTTGAAAAGTGCTTCCCCTCAAATGAACTTTGAGGCAGATGTACCATCAGAGCTTATTAATGTAATTATTGCATGTATCATCTTCTTTGTTGCATGTAGTTATGTGTTAAGATGGGCGCTTACACGCATGAGCAAGGAGGGGAAATAAATGAGCTTTTTAGATATATTAGCCATTCTTGTGACGGGTACGTTATATACATCGGCACCTATCATTTTCACAGCACTAGGTGGAGTATTTAGTGAACGATCGGGTGTTGTAAATATCGGATTAGAAGGATTAATGCTATTTGGTGCATTTATTGGAGTTGTTACAAACTTATTAATGGGTGATACTTGGGGAACGATGACCCCGTGGATTGCGTTATTATTTGCGGCAATTGGTAGTGGATTATTTGCATTACTTCATGCGGTAGCTTCTATTACATTCCGAGCAGATCAAGTTGTAAGTGGTGTAGCAATTAACTTCTTATCTCTTGGTTTAACGGTATTTGCAATTAAGAAGATTTTTGATAAAGGGCAGACTGACTTTATTCAGTATCGTATTGAAAAGATTGATATTCCAGGCCTTTCGGATATTCCGGTTTTAGGGAAAATATTTTTCTCGAACGTACCAATAACGTCGTATATTGCCATTATTTTAGCATTTGTTGTTTGGTATGTTATTTATAAAACACCGTTCGGTCTTCGTCTACGTGCTGTTGGTGAACACCCAATGGCAGCGGATACGATGGGGATTAACGTATATAAAATGCGCTATATTGGAGTCTGTATTTCAGGAGTGTTTGCTGGAATTGGTGGAGCGATTTTTGCAATGTCAATTTCTAATAACTTCTCAGGGGCAACTATTACAGGACAAGGTTTCTTAGCTTTAGCTGCTATGATTTTTGGAAAGTGGAATCCACTAGGCGCACTAGGTGCAGCTCTATTCTTTGGTTTTGCGCAATCTCTTAGTGTAACGGGCGGAACAATTCCTGTATTAGATCAAATTCCAAGTGTTTTATTAACGATATTACCATATGTATTCACAATATTAGCGCTTGTTGGTTTTGTAGGTCGTTCTGAAGCTCCGAAAGCATTAGGAACTCCTTATGAAAAAGGAAAACGATAAGTATTTTATAAGTATAAAAAAGCTCGCACATTAGTGTGGGCTTTTTTACATAGAATATATTTAATACGGAATTTTACTATGTTCCTTACATATTAAAGTTTTTAGAAAGAAACATATGTAAGCATAATAAGGGAGAAAAGTTGATTTTTTATTTCTAAAAACTGTATATTGAAGAGGAATATTCCTATATACGTAAAGGAGGGCTATAAATGAAACTAATGGAACAACAACTACATGAGTTAGGTGGTTTGCGCGTACATATTATTCCGACTGATAAATATAAAACGAATACCTTTGTATTTCGTTTTAAAGCGCCTTTAAATGAGGAGACGGTGACAGAGCGTGCCCTATTGCCATACGTATTGCAAAGTGCGACAGAAAAATTACCTTCTGTAATTCGTCTTCGTCAATATTTAGAAGAATTATACGGGTCTTCTTTAGCGGTAGATGTAAGTAAAAAAGGGGAAGACCATATTATCTCCATTTATGTAGACATTGCAAATGAAGTTTATTTACATGATGCACCACCGTTATTTGAAAAAGCGCTTTCTATGTTGTCTGATATTGTGTTACATCCAGCAACGGAGGGGAACGGTTTCCTATCTTCTATCGTAGAAAGTGAAAAAAGAGCACTGTTACAGAGAATTGAAGCTACTTATGATGATAAAATGCGTTATGCAAACGAGCGTTTAATTGAAGAAATGTGCAAAGTAGAACCGTATCGTTTAAGTGCAAATGGAAAAAAAGAGAGTGTTACGTCTATTACAAATGAAAGTCTGTATCAATATTATCAAAAGGTGTTAGCGGAAGATGAAATGGATCTATATATTATTGGTGATATTTCAGAAAACGCCGTTGATCTTGTAAGTAAATATTTTTCTGTTTCAGCTCGTCCAGTGAGAGAAAGAAATGTACTCCTTCATAGACGAAATAATGAAGAAAAAGAAGTTGTTGAAAAACAAGAATTAAAACAAAGTAAATTACACATCGGTTATCGTACATTTGTCACATATAAAGATGAAGATTATTTTGCATTGCAATTGTTCAATGGATTGTTTGGTGGTTTTTCTCATTCGAAGTTATTCGTAAATGTGCGTGAAAAAAATAGTTTAGCGTACTATGCAGCATCGCGCTTTGAAAGTCATAAAGGTTTATTATTTGTTATGTCAGGAATCGAAGCGAAAAATTATGAAAAAGCAGTTGAGATTATTAAAGAACAAATGCTTGCGATGCAAAACGGAGAGTTTTCTGAAGAAGAAATACATCAAACAAAAAGTGTCATCCAAAATCAAATATTAGAGGCGATTGATACACCGCGTGGATTTGTAGAAATGCTATATCATGGTATTATTTCAGATCGTACACGTCCAGTTGAAGAATGGCTTACAGGTATAGAAAGTGTGACAAAAGAAGAAATTGTAAAAGTTGCTAAAAATATTGAACTAGATACAATTTACTTTTTACAAGGAACGGAGGGAGAGTAAATGGAGAAAATTGTTTATGAGCAATTAAAAGAAACACTCTATTATGAAAAACTTCCTAATGGATTAGATGTATATGTTTTACCGAAACAAGGATTTAATAAAACATTTGCGACGTTTACGACGAAATATGGTTCAGTAGATAATACATTTGTACCATTAGGGAAAGAAGAAATGATTCGTGTGCCTGATGGGATTGCACATTTTCTTGAGCATAAATTATTTGAAAAAGAAGATCACGATGCTTTCCAATTGTTTAGTAAACAAGGAGCATCGGCAAATGCTTTTACATCCTTCACACGAACAGCTTACCTTTTTTCATGTACTTCAAACGTAGAACAAAATTTAAATACATTGCTAAACTTCGTGCAAGAGCCTTATTTCTCTGAAAAAACAGTTGAAAAAGAGAAGGGGATTATTGGGCAAGAAATTCAAATGTATCAAGATAACCCAGATTGGCGTTTGTACTTTGGGTTAATTGATAGCTTGTTTGTAAAACACCCAATTAAAATTGATATTGCAGGGACAATCGAATCTATTAGTAAAATTACGAAAGATTTATTATATGAATGTTATGAAACATTTTATCATCCGAGCAATATGTTATTATTTGTTGTGGGTGCAATTGATCCAGAGAAAACAATGGATTTAGTACGTGAAAATCAAGCGAAAAAAGATTATAAAAATCAGCCAGAAATTGTGCGTTCATTTGAAGAAGAACCAAATGAGGTAAATGAAAAGAAAAAAATTATTTCAATGCCTGTGCAAACACCGAAATGTTTAGTTGGTATTAAAGCGACTAATTTAAAAGAAAAAGGGCAAGCGCTTTTAAAACAAGAAATTGCGCTTACGTTACTCTTAGATTATTTATTTGGAAAAAGTTCTGTTCATTACGAAGCTTTATATAATGAAGGGCTTATTGATGATTCATTCTCGTATGACTATACAGAAGAAAATAACTTCGGTTTTGCAATGGTTGGTGGTGATACGAAACAACCTGATGAATTGGCAGATCGTTTAAAAGATATTTTATTAAAAACAGATTATGATCAATTAGATGCGGCGGCATTAGAACGAGTGAAGAAAAAGAAAATTGGTGGTTTTTTACGCTCGTTGAATTCACCAGAATATATTGCAAATCAATTTACACGATATGCGTTTAATGAATCTAGCCTATTTGATGCGTTGACTGTATTAGAAGGACTAACCGTTCAAGATTTACAAGAAGTAGCAAAATTATTGTTATCAGAAGAAAAAATGAGTGTTTGTCAGGTGTTACCGAAAAAATAACATTTTAAAGATACCCTCATCTTATCATTGAAAAATTGTAAGATGAGGGTATTATTTAGTTGTGTGAAAATTGAACTTGTAGAGATAAGAGAGGGAATTTATGAAAAAGTATGCGTTAGTAACTGGAGGGAGTGGAGGGATTGGCTCTGCTATTTCGAAACAATTAATTCAAGATGGATATACAGTTTATGTTCATTACAATAACAGTGAAGGAAAGGTATTGGAATTGCAGAAAGCATGGGGAGAAGTTATCCCTGTTCAAGCGAATTTGGCTTCTAGTGATGGAGCAGAGCAATTGTGGAGACAAATTGAACATCCTATTGATGTTATTGTATACGCGGCTGGGAAGAGTATTTTTGGACTAGTAACAGATGTAACAAACGAAGAATTGGATTATATGGTAGAACTTCAAGTGAAGAACGTATATAAATTACTTTCAATGGCACTTCCGCCTATGATCGGGAGGAGAAGTGGTAATATTGTAATTGTTTCATCTATATGGGGACAAATAGGGGCTTCTTGTGAAGTGCTTTATTCAATGGTAAAAGGGGCGCAAAATTCATATGTGAAAGCTTTAGCGAAAGAAGTTTCTTTAAGTGGATTACGTGTGAATGCAGTAGCACCAGGAGCAATTGAAACGGAAATGTTAAGTGTTTTTTCTGAAGAAGATAAAATGGGAATTGCTGAAGATATACCATTAGGTAGAATTGGATTACCAGAAGAAGTAGCAAAAACAGTTTCATTCCTCGTATCACCAGGAGCATCTTACATAACTGGACAAATCATCGGAGTGAATGGCGGTTGGCACTGCTAAAAATTTCTTACATAAAAAATGAACAGTTGCACAAATTAAGCATGATTTTATTACTCAATAGTGAGGTGCTTAATTATGTCAGTATTAGATAATTTTGATCAGTGGAAGAGCTTTTTAGGAGATCGTTTAGAGCAAGCGCAAGGAAAAGGTTTAGACGGCGGTGCGGTATCAGATATGGCATTTCGTGTTGGCGACTACCTTGCTAATGAAGTAGAAGGACGCAATGACCAAGAGAAATTATTAGCTGAGCTTTGGAAAGTTGCTGATGAACAGGAGCAACATACAATTGCAAACTTAATGGTTAAGTTTGTACAACATAAGTAAAAGTAGAGAGGAGATTCTCCTCTCTACTTTTTTTGTATAATAATTACACAGGATAGATTATACATTTAGCTTCCCTATTAAGGTGAAATCATATAATATAGTACGTAGGTGTAAAGTAAGCAAGGGGAGTGATCTTGGATGATTGAATGGTATTTTGAATATGAAATACATAAAAACCGACCTGGCTTGCTTGGTGACGTTTCTTCGTTAATCGGTATGCTCGGCATTAATATTGTCACAATTAATGGTGTAGATAATGCACGACGTGGGTTACTTCTTATGTGTGATAATCAAGAGCAAATCTCTAGACTTGAATCAATTTTAAATACGATGGATAACATAACGGTAACGAAATATCGTCCGCCAAAGCTAAGAGATAAGCTAGCGGTTAGGCATGGTAGGTACATACAACGAGATGCAGATGATAAGAAAACATTTCGATTTGTGCGTGATGAATTAGGCTTACTTGTAGACTTTATGGCAGAAATTATGAAAAAAGAAGGCCATAAACTAATTGGGATACGCGGAATGCCTCGTGTCGGAAAAACAGAATCCATTGTTGCTGCAAGTGTTTGTGCAAATAAAAGGTGGTTATTTGTATCATCTACTCTTATTAAGCAAACTGTTCGTAGTCAATTAATTGAAGATGAGTATAGCGATGACAATATTTTCATCCTAGATGGAATTGTGTCAACGAAGCGTGCCAACGAAAGACATTGGCAGCTCGTTCGTGAAATTATGAGATTGCCTGCAACGAAAGTTGTGGAACATCCTGATGTATTTGTGAGTCAGTCAGAATACACATTGGATGATTTTGATTATATTATCGAGTTGCGTAACGATTATGATGAAGAAATTCAATATAATTTAGTAGATGAAATTGAGCAAGGTACGCAAAATAATTTCTCTATGTTTGACTTTTAAAGAAATATTGAGGTGTTAGTAGTGACGGAATTGGGACAAAAGCTGAAAGAAGCAAGAGAAGCGAAAGGCTTGTCTATTGATCAGCTGCATGAGATTACAAAAATTCAAAAACGCCATTTAGTGGCAATTGAAGAAGGCAATTATGATGTATTGCCAGGAGCTTTTTATGCGCGTGCATTCATTAAACAGTACGCAGATGCGGTTGGATTAAATGGAGAGGAACTGCTTGTAGAGCATCAGAGTACGATACCACAATCTGAAAAGCGTGAAGTTCCACAAGTATCAACGGGACAAAAAACACAAGAAACAATGCAAAAATCTTCATCATGGCCAGTTGCAGATCACATGCCGAAAATCTTAGTTGCGCTGTTAGTAATCGCGGTTGGAGTCGTAATCTGGTTTGTGTTTCAAGCGTTAACTGGAAAAGATGATGAAAAAGTTCCGAGTGCTCAAAGTGAGAAAATTGAAGTTCAAAAAGCGAAAGATTCTCCGTTAGATACGAAGAAAGATGAAGCGAAAGCGGAAGAGCAAAAAAAAGAGGAACCAAAGAAAGAAGAACCAAAGAAAGAGGAGCAGCCAGCACCACCAACTGGACAGCAAGAAGTGAAAGTAGTTGGAACAACTGGTAAGGTATCTACTTTGGAAATTCATAATAATAAAACGTTAGAATTAGAAATTTCAGCGAAGGGTGCAAGTTATGTAGATGTTAAGGATGATGCGGGTAACGAAATTCTAAACACTACAGTACAAAGCGGTCAAACAGAGAAACGCGATGTATCAACATTAAAAGAAGTACGACTTAATATTGGAAGTGCACCGAATGTTGAAATTAAACTGAATGGCCAAGTGCTTGCTTTCCCGTTAGATCCACAAAAAGAATATCACCAAAGATTGGTGATTAAAAACCAAGGGATAGAGCAACCTGCACAATAACAGTCATCGCTTCGATGACTTTTTTTCGATGAACAAATGTTTTTGATATGATGGAGGAATAGCTGTGAATTTACCAAATAAAATTACAATATCTAGAATCTTCTTAATTCCAATTTTTATGGTAATTATGTTAGCGCCCTTTGATTGGGGTTCATACAAAATTGGTGATGTTGATTTGCCAATTCAACATTTAGTAGGGGCACTTATCTTTATCATTGCTTCAGCTACAGATTGGATTGATGGACATTACGCAAGAAAGTATAATCTTGTAACGAATTTAGGAAAGTTTCTTGACCCGTTAGCTGATAAATTACTTGTTTCAGCAGCACTTATTACATTGGTAGAGATGCAATATGTACCGGCTTGGATTGTTATTGTAATTATCAGTCGTGAGTTTGCTGTAACGGGTTTACGTCTTGTACTTGCTGGAACAGGGGAAGTAGTTGCAGCAAATCAGCTAGGGAAAATTAAGACATGGACACAAATTATTGCGATTGCAGCATATTTATTACACGATGTACCTTTAAATTTAATCCATATTCCAGTTGCTGATATCTTCATATGGATTGCATTAATCTTTACTGTTATTTCAGGATGGGATTATTTCTGGAAAAATAGAGCTGCTTTTGTAAACTCAAAATAGAAGTTTATGGGGGAATTGGGATGAATGCTGAGATTATTGCGGTTGGAACTGAATTATTACTTGGACAAATTGCAAATACAAATGCCCAGTTTTTATCTGAAAAGTTAGCTTTAATTGGAATTAACGTGTACTATCATACTGTTGTTGGTGATAATAATAAGCGACTGCAAAAGGCGATTGAAGCTGCGGAAGAACGTGCTGATATACTTATTTTTACAGGTGGATTAGGACCGACAAAAGATGATTTAACGAAAGAAACGATAGCGGCTAGTTTAGATGAAGAGCTTGTGTATGATGAAAAGGCATTAGCCTTAATAAGTAATTACTTTAAGCGTACAGGCCGTGAATTTACGGAGAATAATAAAAAGCAAGCGCTCGTTTTAAATGGAGCAACAGTATTTGCAAATGACCACGGTATGGCGCCTGGTATGGGGATAAATAAGAACGGAAAAGTTTATATTTTATTACCAGGGCCGCCAAAAGAAATGAAACCAATGTATGTAAGTTACGTGGAGCCTTTTTTACGTAATTTTACAACAGGAGAAAACATTTATTCTCGTGTGCTTCGTTTCTTCGGTATTGGGGAGTCCCAATTAGAGGTGAAAGTTCAAGATTTAATTGATGGACAAACAAACCCAACAATCGCCCCGCTAGCAAATGATGGAGAAGTGACATTACGTTTAACCGCTAAGCATCAAAATGTTAGCGAAGCGGAGAAACTAATTCAACATGTGGAAGATTTGATTTTAGAAAGAGTAGGAGAATTTTTCTACGGATATGACCAAGAATTTTTGCATTATAAGGCAATCGAGTTATTGAAGAGAAAAGGGTTAACTTTAGCATGTGCAGAAAGTTTAACAGGTGGTCTTTTTGGAAATCAAGTAACTGAAAATGCTGGTGTTTCTTCTGTATTTAAAGGCGGTGTCATTTGTTATCATAATGATGTGAAGCAACATGTATTACGTGTGCCTGAAGAAGTGTTGCATACTGATGGTGCAGTTAGTAAAGAATGTGCTCGTTATCTTGCTGAAAATGTTAAGGATTTATTAAAAGCGGATATCGGAATTAGTTTCACTGGGGTAGCAGGGCCAGATGCTTCAGAACAGAAAGAGCCAGGAACAGTATTTGTTGGATTGGCGATTAAAGGTGAACAAACTGCAGTCTTTCCTCTTAATTTAAGTGGAAGTCGTCAACAAATTAGAGAACGCTCGACAAAATATGGATTTTATCATTTATATAAAAAGCTAGAAGAGATATAAGTTCTTCTAGCTTTTTTTATAGTTAAATTCCGTATTTATGTAATGGAAAATAAAAAAATCGAATAAATGTTCGATTTTTGTTGGCAAATTGAATTGAAAATAGGTATAATAAGATTAGCAATTCAGTTAAGGAGGAATTTTGAATGAGTGATCGTCAAGCGGCATTAGATATGGCGTTAAAACAAATAGAGAAGCAATTCGGTAAAGGTTCAATTATGAAATTAGGAGAACAAGCGGAACGTAGAATTTCTACAATTTCAAGTGGTTCTTTAGCACTTGATGTGGCACTAGGGGTAGGCGGATACCCACGTGGCCGTATTATCGAAATTTACGGACCTGAAAGTTCAGGTAAAACGACAGTTTCATTACATGCAATTGCAGAAGTGCAACGTCAAGGTGGACAAGCAGCATTCATCGATGCGGAGCACGCAATGGATCCTGTATATGCACAAAAATTAGGCGTTAACATAGATGAATTACTATTATCACAGCCTGATACAGGGGAGCAAGGATTAGAAATCGCGGAAGCACTTGTACGAAGTGGTGCGGTTGACATTATCGTAATTGACTCTGTAGCAGCTCTTGTACCGAAAGCAGAGATTGAAGGCGACATGGGTGACTCACACGTAGGTTTACAAGCACGTTTAATGTCACAAGCACTTCGTAAGCTTTCAGGAGCAATCAACAAATCAAAAACAATTGCAATCTTTATTAACCAAATTCGTGAAAAAGTTGGGGTTATGTTCGGAAATCAACTACAAGTTGCTTAATCGAAAAGATTAAGGAGTTTACCATGGGTTTCCCTTGCTAGTGATAGCATGTTAAAAAACCTTGTGAACCTTATTGCCTAAGGGTGTAACTATCCATATAGTTGCTAACGGTGAAGCCCACCATTATTTAGGGTAATACCGTGCCAAGCTCCATAGTGATATGGGGAAGGTGTAGAGACTACCGAAAAGGACTTTTAGTTAACTGAGTAGGGTACGGCAGATGATAGGCTACTGCTGGAAGTGCAAGGCTCTCTGTAAAGAGATGAAGAGATAGTCCGGACTATAGAGATGGAAAATCTATAGATAGTGCCAGAAACAACTCCAGGTGGTCGTGCGTTGAAATTCTATTCAACTGTCCGTCTTGAAGTGCGTCGTGCGGAGCAATTAAAGCAAGGTAACGACATCGTTGGTAATAAAACAAAAGTAAAAGTAGTGAAAAATAAAGTAGCGCCACCATTCCGTGTTGCTGAAGTTGATATTATGTACGGAGAAGGTATTTCAAGAGAAGGTGAAATCTTGGATATGGCTTCTGAGCTTGATATCGTTCAAAAGAGCGGTGCTTGGTATTCTTATAATGAAGAACGTTTAGGACAAGGTCGTGAAAATTCGAAGCAATTCTTAAAAGAGAATACGGACTTAAGAGAGGAAATTGCCTTCTTTGTTCGTGATCATCACGGAATTGGTGAAGATTCTGGTGTGGAAGACACGGAAGATTCAACTCTTCAAGATTAAAAAATAAAAGACACGGGTCCCGTGTCTTTTATTTTTTTACTTTCTATTAAAGGGGCATCTATCGTAGTGGTTAAAATATTTTTTGACTCAAATGGGATGTGTAAAGAGGAATATTCATACGTTTTAAGGGAATAAAATGGTATTTACTAAGGTTTTCCAGGATAATATGCTATCAATTTTTCAAATTCAGATAACATTCAGGACTGAAGGTAAAGAAAGTAAAAGTAGACAACGCTTGACAATGAAAATTACGATAGATACAATGAGAATGTATATTTTTTCTTATATACGATATACTCTTCTCAAGAAGAGAAGTAATATTCGGAGTAAGGTTTAAATCTTACCGAAATAATAATATGACATTTTAATTGTGAAATGAAGAAAGTCCCTTAAAAAAGCGGGACGACGGTCTTTGCTGTATGTTGTAATTTAATGTACATGCCGACAGTCTTTTTTCATTCATAGCAAGGGGAGGTGAAATCATGAGTAGTACAGTTTGGATACTCATCTCCATTTTGCTTGCAACAACAGTCGGTGCAGTTGTTGGCTTTTTTGTTCGAAAGTCTATTGCTGAAGCGAAGATTAATGGTGCGGCTAATGAAGCGAAACGTATTCTAGACGAAGCGAATCGTGAGGCTGAAGCACTTAAGAAAGAAGCGCTTTTAGAAGCAAAGGATGAAATTCATACACTTCGTACAGAAGCTGAATTAGAAATTCGTGACCGTAGAAGCGAATTACAAAAACAAGAAAATCGTTTAATGCAAAAAGAAGAGAACCTTGATCGTAAAGACGAAACGCTCGATAAACGCGAGCAGCAGTTAGAGAAGAAAGAGGATTCTCTTTTAGCGAGACAACAACAGATTGAAGAGTTGGAAAGCAAAGTGGGAGAGTTAGTTCAAAAGCAACAAACAGAATTAGAGCGCATTTCCAATCTGACACGCGAACAAGCGAAAGCAATTATTCTTGGTAAAGTAGAAAATGAAGTTTCTCATGAAATCGCTGTTATGGTAAAAGAAAGTGAAGTTCGCGCGAAAGAAGAAGCGGATAAGAAAGCAAAAGAGATTTTATCTCTTGCAATGCAAAGATGTGCAGCTGATCATGTTGCTGAAACAACCGTTTCGGTTGTAAATCTTCCAAATGACGAAATGAAGGGACGTATTATCGGGCGTGAAGGTCGTAATATTCGTACGTTAGAAACTTTAACGGGTATTGACTTAATTATCGATGATACACCAGAGGCGGTAATCCTTTCTGGATTCGATCCAATTCGTCGTGAAACAGCTCGTATCGCTCTTGATAAACTAGTACAGGACGGACGTATTCACCCAGCGCGTATTGAAGAGATGGTCGAAAAATCAAGACGTGAAGTGGACGAGTATATTCGCGAAGTCGGAGAGCAAACAACGTTTGAAGTGGGTGTTCACGGATTACACCCAGATTTAATTAAAATTTTAGGTCGTTTAAAATACCGTACAAGTTATGGACAAAACGTCTTAAAACACTCTATGGAAGTTGCATATTTAACTGGACTTATGGCAGCAGAGCTTGGCGAGGATGAAAAACTAGCAAGACGTGCTGGTCTATTACATGATATCGGAAAAGCGATTGACCATGAAGTAGAAGGTAGCCACGTTGAAATTGGTGTTGAACTCGCAACGAAATATAAAGAGCATCCTGTAGTTATAAACAGTATCGCATCTCACCATGGTGACACAGAACCAACTTCTATCATTGCAGTTTTAGTTGCAGCAGCAGATGCTTTATCAGCTGCAAGACCGGGAGCTCGTAGTGAAACGCTTGAAAACTACATTCGTCGTCTTGAAAAGTTAGAAGAGATTTCAGAGTCTTATGAAGGCGTTGAAAAATCATTTGCAATTCAAGCAGGACGTGAAGTTCGTATTTTGGTAAAACCAGATACAATTGATGACTTAGAAGCTCATCGTTTAGCTCGTGATATCCGAAAACGTATTGAAAATGAACTGGATTACCCAGGACATATTAAAGTAACTGTTATTCGTGAAACACGTGCAGTGGAATACGCAAAATAAAGTGGTGAACACCACTTTATTTTTTTGTGTTGGAATTGGATAAAATAAAGACAGTTAGTTATTTAGCATAAAAGTGAAACAAACTTATAATAAACATATTATAAGGAATTTACTTGATGCTACAGCAATAAAAAATGCAGTACATAGAAAGGGTAAGACATATGAGAATATTATTTGTTGGGGATGTAGTAGGATCTCCTGGTAGAGGTATGATTCAACAGTACGTACCGGCATTAAAGAAAAAATATACACCTACAGTAACAATCATTAATGGAGAAAACGCAGCAGGTGGCCGTGGGATTACAGAAAAAATATATCGAAACTTTTTAGAGTGTGGGGCACAAGCAGTTACACTTGGAAACCATGCTTGGGATAATCGTGAAGTATTTGAATTCATCGATGATGCAAAATATCTTGCAAGACCAGCTAACTTCCCAGAAGGAACTCCAGGAAAAGGACTTATCTTTGTGAACTGTAATGGAACAGAAGTTGCAGTTATTAACTTACAGGGGCGTACTTTCCTTCCTCCGATTGATTGTCCATTCCGTAAAGTGGATGAATTAATTAATATTGCGAAAAAACGTACGAATATTATCTTTATTGATTTCCATGCGGAGACTACAAGTGAAAAACAAGCGTTAGGTTGGTATGTAGATGGACGTGCTACAGCAGTAGTAGGTACGCATACGCATGTCCCTACAGCGGATAACCGTATTTTACCAAGCGGAACGGCATATATTACAGATGTTGGGATGACAGGGCCATATGATGGAATATTAGGTATGGACCGAGAAGCAGTATTGAAGAAGTTTTTAACGAACTTACCGGTACGATTTGAAGTAACAAGTGGTAGAACGCAATTAAGTGCAGTGTTAATTGATGTGGATCCAAATACAGGAAAAGCAAAGAAAATTGAGCGCATTTTAATTAATGACGATCAACCATTTTTTGAGTAAATTTCCGTTAAATTTTAGATAAGTTATTATATTTTAATTTTTTAGATAAATTACGAAAATTTAGCAGGAATACGCGCCATTCCTCGTGAATATAAGTTAAAGTGAAATAATTGCTAATACTTTTTAAAGAAACGAGGAGGAAACGCGGAATGGAAATATTAAAAGTTAAAGCAACGTCGGTCCCTAATTCTGTAGCTGGTGCACTTGCAGGTGTTATTCGCGAACGCGGAACAGCAGAAATTCAAGCTATTGGTGCAGGTGCATTGAACCAAGCGGTAAAGGCAGTAGCAATTGCAAGAGGATTTGTAGCGCCTAGTGGTTTGGACCTGATTTGTATCCCAGCGTTTACAGATATTATGATTGATGGCGAAGAGCGTACAGCAATAAAATTAATTGTAGAACCTCGTTAAGTTTAAACAACCTGTTTGCAGTATGCAAACAGGTTGTTTTTATAATGGAGGAATGAAAATGAAAATTTTTGATGCTCATTGTGATGTGCTCTTTCAGTTATGGAGTGCAAAGGGAAAAAAGAATTTTAAAAACGATCCGCAATTACATATTACATTTGAACAGTTAAAAGAAAGAAAAGGAAGTATACAATGTTTTGCTGTATATGTGCCAGAAACAGTGACGTATGAAAAACGATTTGAAGCGGCATTACAAATGATAGATATTTTTTATAATGAAATTCTATCGCTACCAGGTGTGAGATTTATCCGAACGAAAGAGGATATAAATAGATTAAAACAAGACGAGGTTGGCGCGCTATTAACGTTAGAAGGGTGCGAAGCAATTGGCAAAGAAGCGATGAAATTACGTTTGTTTTATCGGTTAGGTGTACGTTCTTTCGGATTAACATGGAACTATGCGAATTTGTTAGCTGATGGGGCGCTAGAGACGCGTGGAGCAGGTTTAACTACTGTTGGTAGACAAGTTGTACAAGAGTTGAATACTTTGCAATTATGGACGGATCTATCACATTTAAATGAGAGAAGTTTTTGGGATGTGATAGAAATTGCAAATAACCCAATTGCATCCCACTCAAATTGTTATAAACTGTGTGAGCATCCACGCAATTTAAATGACGAACAAATTAAAGCGCTTATACAGAGAAATAGCATAATCGGTGTTACTTTTGTACCGCAGTTTCTAACAAGTGAAAGACAAGCAAATATAACAGATATAGTAAAACATATCGAATATATTTGCTTGCTAGGTGGAGAAAACAATATAGGGTTTGGTTCAGATTTTGATGGGATTGTAGATACGGTTGTCAATGTATCTGCCTACGGAGATTATGAAAATGTCATGAATGAGCTTTATAAATACTATGCTGCATCTACTGTAGAAAGATTTTTATATGATAATTTTGTTGAACATATGAGTTTTTAAGTTTTTGGTTTAAAATTCAGAATAATCAAAAATAATTCATTTGATTTTATTGCTTTTTTTAAGACCTAATACTAGAATGAAAAACAAAATAGCTTTATACTAAAGATTCAGGGAAATCAGAAGAGGCATAATTTGCGTCCGTTGTAGTTTATTTGCATAAAAAATGCTAAACTATTACTGTAAAAAAATACACTACAATGAATGCAGCCAAAAGGGGTGTAGGAGATGATTAGTCAACTTTCATGGAAAGTTGGAGGCCAACAAGGTGAAGGAATTGAAAGTACAGGAGAAATCTTCTGTATTGCATTAAACCGATTAGGATATTACCTATACGGTTACCGCCACTTCTCATCACGTATAAAAGGCGGCCATACAAATAATAAAATTCGTGTAAGTACAACAGAAGTACGAGCGATCTCAGATGATTTAGATATTTTAATTGCTTTTGACCAAGAAACAATTGATTTTAACTTCCACGAACTACGTCCAGGTGGAATTGTAGTTGCGGATGCGAAATTTAATCCAACAATACCTGATAATACAGATGTAAATCTATATGTGATACCGTTTACAGATATTGCTTCAGAATTAGGCACATCATTAATGAAAAACATGGTTGCTGTTGGAGCATCAAGTGCAGTATTAGGATTAGACGAAACAGCTTATTTAGATGTTGTTGAAGAAATCTTTGGTCGTAAAGGAGAGCAAGTCGTTCAAAAGAATATGGACGCAATTAAACGCGGCTCTCAATATATGAAAGAATTACTAGGTGAGAAAGTAAACATGATGCAGCTTGAAAAAGCTGATGGTAAAAAACGCATGTTTATGATTGGAAACGATGCAATCGCATTTGGTGCGGTAGCTGGTGGTGCTCGTTTTATGTCAGCATACCCAATCACACCTGCATCAGAAATTATGGAATACTTAATTAAAAAATTACCGAAAGTCGGCGGAACAGTAATCCAAACTGAGGATGAAATCGCAGCTTGTACAATGGCAATCGGTGCAAACTATGCAGGTGTTCGTACATTAACTGCATCTGCTGGTCCTGGTCTTTCATTAATGATGGAAGCAATTGGTTTAGCAGGTATTACAGAAACCCCATTAGTAATTGTTGATACACAACGTGGCGGTCCAAGTACGGGATTACCAACGAAACAAGAACAGTCTGACTTAATGGCGATGATTTACGGTACGCATGGTGAAATTCCAAAAATCGTAATGGCGCCAAGTACAGTTGAAGAAGCTTTCTATGACATTGTAGAAGCATTTAACTTATCTGAAGAATATCAAGTTCCTGTTATTTTCTTAACAGATTTACAGCTTTCGTTAGGAAAACAAACAGTAGAACCACTTAAATTAGATAAAGTGGAAATTCGTCGTGGTAAGCTTGATTTAGAAGCGGAATTACCAGAACGTGAAAATAAAGCATACTTCAAGCGTTATGAAGTAACAGAAGATGGCGTTTCGCCGCGTGTTTTACCGGGTATGAAAAATGGTGTTCACCATGTTACAGGTGTAGAACATGATGAAACTGGGAAACCATCTGAATCAGCAATAAATCGTAAAGATCAAATGGACAAACGTTTCCGTAAAATGGAGAACTTGAAGTTTAATACCCCTGTTTATAAAAATGTTAAGCATGAAGAAGCAGACGTATTGCTTGTTGGATTTAACTCAACTCGTGGTGCAATCGAAGAGGCAATGACGCGTTTAGAACAAGAGGGTATGAAAGTAAACCATGCTCATGTGCGTTTAATTCACCCGTTCCCAACAGCTGAAATCGATCCACTTGTGAAAAAGGCGAAGCGTGTTGTAGTAGTAGAAAACAATGCAACAGGTCAGCTTGCTAACATTATGAAAATGAATCTTGGTAATGGTGAGAAAATTTCTAGTCTTTTAAAATATGATGGAAACCCATTCTTGCCGAAAGAGATTTACAACGAATGCAAAAAAGGGGTTGTATTAAATGGCAACATTTAAGGACTTTCGTAACAGTGTAAAGCCGAACTGGTGCCCAGGTTGCGGAGACTTCTCGGTGCAAGCTGCAATTCAACGTGCGGCAGCTAACGTTGGCTTAAATCCAGATGAACTTGCTGTTATTTCTGGTATCGGCTGTTCAGGCCGTATTTCAGGTTATATTAATTCGTATGGTGTGCATAGTATTCATGGTCGTGCCCTTCCGATTGCACAAGGTGTGAAAATGGCAAATCGTGATTTAACAGTTATCGCTTCAGGTGGTGACGGTGATGGATTTGCGATTGGTATGGGACATACAATCCATTCTATTCGTCGTAATATCGACATTACGTACATCGTAATGGATAACCAAATTTACGGGTTAACAAAAGGGCAAACTTCACCACGTAGTGAAGCTGGGTTTAAAACGAAAAGCACACCACAAGGTTCAATTGAACCATCACTAAATGTAATGGAAATGGCTTTAACAGCTGGTGCGACATTTGTGGCGCAAAGCTTTTCGAGTGATTTAAAAGAATTAACACAAATTATTGAAGCTGGTATTAACCATAAAGGATTTTCATTAATTAACGTATTTAGCCCATGTGTTACTTACAATAAAGTAAATACTTACGATTGGTTTAAAGAGAACTTAACGAAACTAAGCACAGTAGAGGGATATGATCCATCTAATCGCATGATGGCTATGCAAACGTTAATGGAAAATAACGGTTTAGTAACAGGTTTAATTTATCAAAATACTAAGCAACCATCATATCAAGAACTTGTTAAAGGCTATAGTGAAGAGCCTTTAGTGAAATCTGATTTAAATATGGATCAGAAAATGTTTGATGAGCTTGTTGCTGAATTTATGTAATGTAGGAAGAGGAGGTTGCCGATTTGGTAACCTTTTTTTATGTGCAAAAAATATAGGGTAGTTTTATTTACTTAGAAAATTCAGAATGGTAAAATAATATGTAAATCGTTGTATGAAAATGGCAAGTTCATTGCTTATGAAATGTAAGATAATAAAGGGCCTCTGGATTGTTAAAATTGGCGAAACACGTCATACTATGGTAATGTTTATAGGGATAAAGCAATATGCTTTTGGGTAGGACAACAAGAAATAATAAAAAGGGAATGTCTATTTGCGTGGGGAAGACTTCATTCTTATGAATGATTAGATTGATTACTCAAGTTTCAAAGGACAAGTTATCTCCAAGCTATCTAACCATTTTTGAGGTGAGTCTAAGCGCATTAAAATGGACTATAGAGTGTGTATAGTTAAGGGTGAAAGGAGATTACCGATGAACGAGCAACAACGATTAGCAAGTCAACAAGCAAATTCCTCTACGAAAAAAGAAGAGAAAGATTATAGTAAATACTTTGAAAGTGTATATCAACCACCTTCCTTAAAGGATGCGAAAAAGCGAGGGAAAGAAGAAGTTAAAATTGAACGGGATTTTGGCTTACCTGAAGAGTTTCGTAATTTTGGTACAGGAAGAAAGTTCTATATTCGTACATATGGTTGTCAAATGAATGAGCATGATACGGAAGTAATGGCAGGTATTTTCACAACGCTTGGATATGAACCAACTTTTTCAACTGAGGATGCAGATGTAGTTTTATTAAATACTTGTGCGATTCGTGAAAATGCTGAAAATAAAGTGTTTGGTGAACTAGGCCATTTAAAGTCATTAAAACGAAGAAATCCGGACCTTTTAATTGGTGTATGTGGTTGTATGTCTCAAGAAGAATCTGTTGTAAATAAAATTATGCAAAAAAATCAGCATGTAGATATGGTGTTTGGAACGCATAATATTCATAGATTACCGTACATTCTAAAAGATGCGATGTTCTCGAAGGAAACGGTAGTTGAAGTTTGGTCAAAAGAAGGGGACGTAATTGAAAACCTTCCGAAAGTACGCCGTGGTGATATTAAAGCTTGGGTAAATATTATGTATGGCTGTGATAAGTTCTGTACGTATTGTATTGTACCGTATACACGCGGAAAAGAGCGAAGTAGACGTCCAGAAGATATTATCCAAGAGATTCGTCACTTAGCTGCGAATGGTTATAAAGAAATTACATTACTTGGACAGAACGTAAATGCATATGGTAAAGACTTTGAAGATGTAGAATACGGTCTTGGTGATTTAATGGACGAACTTCGTAAAGTTGATATAGCCCGTATTCGTTTTACAACGAGCCATCCACGTGATTTCGATGATCACTTAATTGAAGTACTTGGCAAAGGTGGCAACCTAGTAGAACATATCCATTTACCAGTTCAATCTGGAAGTACAGATATGTTGAAAATTATGGCGCGTAAATATTCGCGTGAGCATTATTTAGAACTTGTAAGAAAAATTAAAGAAGCAATTCCAGATGCAGTATTAACAACAGATATTATCGTTGGTTTCCCAAATGAAACAGATGAGCAATTTGAAGAAACGATGTCGTTATATCGTGAAGTAGGATTTGATACTGCCTTTACATTTATTTATTCTCCTCGCGAAGGTACACCAGCTGCAAAAATGAAAGATAATGTACCGATGGAAGTAAAGAAAGAACGTCTTCAACGCTTAAATACACTAGTAAATACGTTGGCAATTGAAAAGAATAGTCGTTATAAAGGTCAAATTGTAGAAGTGTTAGTTGATGGGGAAAGTAAAAATAATCCGGAAGTACTTGCAGGTTATACTCGTACGAATAAACTTGTAAACTTCGTCGCTTCAAAATCTTTAATTGGTCAGCTTGTGAAAGTAAAAGTAACGGAAGCAAAAACTTGGTCTCTTAACGGGGAATTAGTTGAAGAGCCGATTGAGGTGAAATAATTGATGAAAGCATATTCGAAAGATGAAATTGTTGAACAAGCGAAAGAATTAGCAAAAATGATTTCTGAAACAGAAGAGGTTGATTTTTTTAAGAAAGCAGAGGCGCAAATTCATAAAAATGAAAATGTAAAGCGCGCAATCGATGAAATTAAAGCACTGCAAAAACAAGCAGTAAACTTGCAACATTACGGGAAATGGGAAGCTTTAAAAAAGGTAGAAGCTGAAATTGATGCATTGCAAGATAAGTTAGACAGTATTCCAGTCGTACAAGAATTTAAATCTTCACAAACATACGTAAATGACTTATTACAGTTAGTTGCTAGTACAATTTCTAACAACGTAACAGATGAAATATTAATTTCAACTGGTGGCGATGTACTTAAGGGTGAAACTGGCGCAGCGGTAGAAAGTAAAAAAGGAAATTGTGGTTGTTAAAGAGATGTCATATTGACATCTCTTTTTTTTGTGGATTAAACGTAAGTTCTTCTCAAAAAAAGAATGACACATTCCGCTATTGTCACGCATATGATTAAGTGAATAGTGATTGAGGAGGGTTACGAATGTCCGAATTTAGAGAGATTATTACAAAAGCAGTGGTTGGAAAAGGACGTAAGTATACAAAGTCAACGCATACATGTGAATCGAATAATGAACCAACAAGTATTTTAGGGTGCTGGGTAATTAACCACTCGTACGAAGCAAGAAAGAATGGGAAGCATGTGGAAATTGAAGGTTTCTATGATGTGAACACTTGGTATTCATTTGATGGAAATACAAAGACTGAAGTTGTAACAGAACGTGTGAACTACACGGACGAAGTAAGCATTGGTTATCGTGATAAAAACTTTTCTGGTGACGATTTAGAAATTATTGCTCGTGTTATTCAGCCACCAAATTGTTTAGAAGCGCTTGTATCACCAAACGGTAATAAAATTGTTGTAACTGTAGAACGTGAATTTGTAACAGAAGTAGTTGGAGAAACGAAAATTTGTGTAAGTGTAAATCCTGAAGGCTGCGTAGAATCAGATGATGATTTTCAAATTGCTGATGATGAATTTGAAGAATTAGATCCGAACTTTATCGTTGATGCAGAAGAAGAGTAATAGAAAGCTAGGGAGAAGTTCTTCCTAGCTTTTTACTTTATATAAGTGG
Organism: Bacillus sp. ok061; assembly: GCF_900108285.1. Lineage (NCBI taxonomy): Bacteria > Bacillati > Bacillota > Bacilli > Caryophanales > Bacillaceae > Bacillus > Bacillus sp. ok061. Next base: position 192,520 of record NZ_FNUW01000008.1, read on the forward strand.
CGCTGAATGAACATGATTCTTTATGAAATATGTTATAATGAAGAAAGACTCCTGAAATAGGAGATATGGATGTTCGTGAAATGCGACATATATGAATATAGATTATTATGTAAGAATTATGGAGGAAAAGTATGACGCAATATACCCCTATGATACAGCAATATTTAAAGGTTAAGGCAGATTATCAAGATGCCTTTTTATTTTTTCGCTTAGGCGATTTTTATGAAATGTTCTTTGAGGATGCTGTAAAAGCAGCTCATGAGCTTGAGATTACATTAACGAGCCGAGATGGTGGCAGTAGTGATCGTATACCGATGTGCGGTGTACCGCATCATGCAGCTAAAAACTATATTGAACAACTTGTTGAAAAAGGATATAAAGTTGCTGTTTGTGAGCAAGTGGAAGATCCAAAAACAGCTAAAGGTGTAGTGCGCCGTGAAGTAGTACAACTAATTACGCCAGGAACGATGATGGAAGGGCGTACAATTGATGAGAAAGAAAACAATTTCTTAGCCGCATTAACACATTTTGAAGATGGATCATATGCTTTAGCTTGTAATGATTTAACGACTGGACAAAATACAGTAACGTTGTTAACTGGTTCAGTAGAAGATATTTTATTGGAAGTGTATGCAACTGGTTCGAAAGAAATTGTTGTAGATTCTTCATTTTCTAAAGATGAATTAAATAAATTAACTGAAACGTTAAAAATGACAATTTCATATGAAGATGCAACGGCAATTCCTGAAGGATTAGAACATCTTGTGAAAAATGTTTCGCAAGCAAAGTTAATTAAAGCGATTGGACGCTTATTTAACTATGTGATAAGAACGCAAAAACGTTCATTAGATCATTTACAACCTGTAGAAATTTATTATACGAATCAATTTATGAAAATTGATGTGCATTCAAAGCGAAATTTAGAGCTGACAGAAACACTTCGAACGAAAGAAAAAACAGGATCATTATTATGGCTATTGGATAAAACAAAAACAGCTATGGGTGGTCGTATGTTAAAACAGTGGATGGAACGTCCACTTATTCAGAAAGAAAAAGTTGAAGAGCGTTTAGAAATGGTTGAAACATTTGTAAATGATTACTTCTTACGTGAAGATTTAAAAGAAAAATTAAAAGAAGTATATGATTTAGAACGTTTAGCAGGAAAAGTTGCATTTGGTAATGTCAATGCAAGGGACTTATTACAGTTAAGACGATCTTTACTTCAAGTACCAGCTATTTTAGAAGCGATTAGTTTGTTAGATAATGCTTATGCAGCAAGGTTAATTCAAGGGGCGGATCCATGTGAGAGCTTAACTGAATTACTAGGAAGAAGTATTCAAGAAAACCCACCGCTTTCTATTAAAGATGGAGATATTATTAAAGACGGTTATAATGACAAGCTTGATCAATATCGTTACGTTAGTAAAAACGGAAAAACGTGGATCGCTGAGCTTGAAAAACGAGAGCGTGATATTACAGGAGTTAAATCGTTAAAAATCGGGTACAACCGTATTTTCGGCTACTACATTGAAGTGACGAAGGCGAATCTTGCAGCACTTCCAGAAGGCCGCTACGAACGAAAACAAACGCTTGCTAATGCTGAACGTTTCATTACAGATGAACTGAAAGAAAAAGAAACGTTAATTTTAGAAGCAGAAGAAAAAATTGTACAACTAGAATACGATTTATTTACAGCGCTTCGTGAAGAAGTAAAAGTATTTATTCCGAAATTACAACATTTAGCAAAAGTAATTAGTGAATTAGACGTACTGCAAAGTTTTGCGACAGTTAGTGAAGAAGAACAGTTTGTAAAACCTGTACTAACAACGAAGCGTGAAATCTTTATTAAGGATGGTCGTCATCCTGTCGTTGAAAAAGTATTGAACGGGAAATTGTATGTACCGAATGATTGTATTATGCCAGAGAAGATGGATGTCTTTTTAATTACAGGACCGAACATGTCTGGTAAAAGTACGTATATGAGACAATTAGCACTTGTAACTGTTATGTCGCAAATCGGTTGTTTCGTACCAGCAACAGAAGCAGTATTACCTGTATTTGATCAAATCTTTACGAGAATTGGTGCAGCAGATGATTTAATTTCAGGTCAAAGTACATTTATGGTTGAAATGTTAGAAGCGAAAAATGCAATTGCAAACGCATCAGAAAGAAGTTTAATTTTATTTGATGAAATTGGACGTGGTACATCTACGTACGATGGTATGGCACTTGCGCAAGCAATCATTGAACATATTCATGACCAAATTGGTGCGAAAACGTTATTCTCTACGCATTATCATGAATTGACGGTGCTAGAAGAAAGTTTAGATCAACTGAAAAATGTACACGTTTCAGCAATTGAAGAGAATGGTAAAGTAGTATTCCTTCATAAAATTCAAGATGGAGCAGCAGATAAAAGTTACGGAATCCACGTTGCGCAACTTGCAGAGCTTCCAGATAGCTTAATTGCCCGTGCGAAAGAAGTGTTAGCACAACTAGAAGGACAAGAAGAAATTATTATTCCAAAGCGTGTAGAAGTGAAAGTGCAGGAGCAAGAAGTTATTCCAGAACCTGTAGTTGTAAAAGAAGAGCCAGTAGAAGTACCAGAGGCGAAAGTAGAGACTGAGGAAGAATCACAACTATCTTTCTTTGGAGGAGAACAGTCTTCGAAGAAACAAGACAAGCTTGCGTTAGATCAAAAAGAAACAGCAGTACTGGCGCAAATTAAAAAAATTGATTTACTTGATATGACGCCTTTAGAAGCGATGAACGAACTGTATCGCTTACAGAAAAAGTTAAAGAAAGGATGAGTAAGTAGATGGGGAAAATTCGCAAACTCGATGACCAACTCTCTAACTTAATTGCGGCAGGAGAAGTAGTAGAGCGTCCTGCTTCAGTCGTAAAAGAACTTGTGGAAAATTCTATCGATGCGAATAGTACATCTATTGAAATCCACTTAGAAGAAGCTGGTTTATCGAAAATTCGCATCATTGATAATGGAGATGGCATTGCAGAAGAAGATTGCATCGTAGCTTTTGAACGACATGCGACAAGTAAAATTAAAGATGAAAACGATCTGTTTCGCATCAGAACACTCGGTTTCCGTGGTGAGGCATTGCCGAGTATCGCCTCAGTTAGTGAATTAGAATTAATCACTAGCACAGGTGATGCACCTGGTACACACCTTATTATTAAAGGTGGAGACATTATAAAACAAGAAAAAACAGCGAGCCGAAAAGGAACAGATATTACAGTACAAAACTTATTCTTTAATACACCAGCTCGTCTAAAATATATGAAAACCATTCATACAGAGCTTGGGAATATTACAGATATTGTGTATCGTATTGCAATGTCACATCCAGAAGTATCGTTAAAGCTGTTTCATAATGAAAAAAAATTGCTTCATACGTCAGGTAATGGTGATGTAAGACAAGTACTTGCATCGATTTACAGCATTCAAGTTGCGAAGAAACTTGTTCCGATTGAAGCTGAATCTTTAGATTTCACAATTACAGGCTATGTAACATTACCAGAAGTAACGAGAGCATCTCGAAATTATATGTCAACAATCGTAAATGGCCGTTACGTTCGAAACTTTGTATTAATGAAAGCAATTCAGCAAGGATATCATACATTACTGCCAGTCGGACGATATCCAATCGGATTTTTATCGATTGAAATGGATCCAATGCTTGTTGACGTTAACGTACATCCTGCGAAATTAGAAGTTCGTTTTAGTAAAGAACAAGAATTGCTAAAGCTTATCGAAGAAACATTGCAAGCTGCATTCAAAAAAATACAGCTCATCCCAGATGCAGGTGTAACAACGAAGAAAAAAGAAAAAGATGAAAGTGTGCAAGAACAATTCCAGTTTGAGCATGCGAAGCCGAAAGAATCATCCATGCCGGACATCGTTTTACCGACTGGTATGGATGAAAAACAAGAAGAACCGCAGGCTGTGAAACAACCAGCACAACATTGGCAACCACCACAGTCGCTAGTAAGAGAAGAGCAAAGTTGGCAAACATCTACTAAACCGATAATGGAAGAACCGATTCGAGAAGAAAAATCGTGGGACAGTAACGAAGAGGATTTTGAACTAGAGGAATTAGAAGTAGAAGTTCAGGAAATAAAAGAGATTGAAATGAACGGTAATGACTTACCACCGCTTTACCCAATTGGACAAATGCATGGAACATATATTTTTGCTCAAAATGATAAAGGCTTATATATGATTGATCAACATGCTGCGCAGGAACGTATCAACTATGAATATTTCCGTGATAAAGTAGGAAGGGTAGCGCAAGAAGTACAAGAACTACTTGTACCGTACCGTATTGACTTATCTCTTACTGAATTTTTACGTGTCGAAGAGCAGCTAGAAGAACTGAAAAAAGTTGGTCTATTCTTAGAACAATTCGGCCATCAATCTTTTATCGTCCGCTCGCACCCAACGTGGTTCCCGAAAGGACAAGAAACAGAAATTATCGATGAAATGATGGAGCAAGTCGTCAAACTAAAAAAAGTTGATATTAAAAAATTACGTGAAGAAGCAGCTATTATGATGAGCTGTAAAGCATCGATTAAAGCGAATCAATATTTAACGAACGATCAAATATTTGCTTTACTTGAAGAACTTCGTACAACAACAAACCCATACACATGTCCGCATGGAAGACCGATTCTTGTGCATCATTCTACTTATGAATTGGAGAAGATGTTTAAGAGGGTTATGTAGAGTGAATAAATTACATTTCAAAAGGGGGCAACATTTACTGTTGCTCCCTTTTAATATGTAGATTTAATTGTTAAACGAGAATATGGTGAAGTAATTTTGCAGTTTATTTCTTGGCTGCGTTAGCTTACATTTATCTATGTATAAAAAAGCGCTGTATACAGCACTTTTTAAAAGGTGCATGAATTGTATAATGAAGATTTTTACATTATTAAAGACATAACTATGCATGGCCCAATATTGATTCGTATTTGGTTAATTGTCATAAGGATCTATACGATTATTTATTTTTATTATTATTAATTTTTTCCGTATATAACACCTGTTCTTTATAGTGTTTTTTAATTGGGAAAGTATGTGTACCAGAGCCGTTTTTGAATTTTTTATCAATGGGGTTCTTTAGAGGGATTGTTGTAGTTTCTGTAAATTCATATGGGTAGTTGATTTTAGATTTATCTTCAAACATGAAAATGCCTCCTTTTAGGATTTCCTGAATTCTTTACTATAACATGATATGCATATAGATTTTTTTTGGACTAGTTATTTATAGAGGTTAATGGAATTTAATTATGTAACTACTGAAGTATTTTAAAGGAAAACAATTCGAGAAAGATATTGTATGAATAGCCGCTCACTATTATTGTTGTTTTAAGTTATTATGGTGTATTTGAAATTCACGTACCATATCGGTCTATCTAACAAGTACTATGTGACGATCTCTTTTATATATAGTTGAAGTTAATTTTGCATATATATTCGTTATAAATTGTTTTTATAATATGATTCATATAGGTTTTTCTTGATAATATAATGCAAGAGATTATAGTCTTATTAGGTTATTAGGAACATTTAATGCTGTTTCATAACTGAAAGGGAATTGAAAAAAAACTGAAACTTTTCTCATAAAAATTCAATCTAACTTGAAAAATGAAAGGAAAATGAAATTTTCCAAAAGATATTCTTTGTTAAGATAAAAAGCATACATACAAAAAGTATTGACATATCTTAAAAATGTATTTTCAAGATATAGTGGGGGAAAAGATGAGATTAGAAAAACAATTAATAAAAAAGATGTATTATGAAACATTCCTAATGGAGAATGAAACAAAACCAACTCTTGACGTACTTGGACAAGCTTATGTAAACGAAGAAAAAAATGAGATTTCTGATGGGTCTTATATTCGTTTTGCACAAGGTGAATTTTATTATCGTCATCAAGATTTTGAAGCAGCTATTTTTAAATGGGAGAAGGTTAGTAATGAATTAGCACCATGGGCACAAAAAAATATTGCGGATGCTTATTTCGAACTTAATCAATTATCATATGCTGAAAATATTTATACTTCCATTACTACTGATAATAAAATATTGATGACCGAAATTAGACTACAATTACTTTCTCTTTACATTGAGCAAAATAATTTTGACTCAGCTTTCGGTGTTATTAAAGAAGCAGTTTCTTTAAATCCTGATTATCCGAATGTCACAAAAATTGCCCGTTCCTTTTATGAGGAACAGCAAGATTTTGATAGTGCAGTAGAGCTTGCTGTGAATGAGTTAATTCGCATAGAATCGTATCCTTGGTTTGAGGTGTTAAAAGGATATATCGATAAAGGGTTTACTAAACATATTTCACCAGACTATTTTTATGATGCATTAGCTACATTAAATAATGTAGATCAAGTACAATTTACGCAAATGGTTTCATCACTCTGGAACAGTTATAAAAATGAAAAAAATTACTTATTGTGGCTTAACACAATAAATGAATTTTTCTTACATATTGAAATACATTCGTCCGATATATGGAACAAAGTTTCTGCTCTTTACGAAGAAACGTACTTTGCATTAATTCAAGGTCAATATACGCTTAGACAATTAAACGATATCATACCAAATCTGTTAGCAAATTGGTTAAAGGTGGTCAATCCATCTTATGCTGTATTTCCATCTGCAGCTGTATTGGCATGGGATGAGATTTTCCCTTCCAAAATAGATTCAGCAAATATAGAACATGCGGAAAACTTACTGTCACATTCTATTAATCATGTAAATGGCTTAGAGTACAGCTTACACCTTTTTGAATCTATTACACAATGGGCACAAAAGCACAATATAGAAATAGGTCACCGATTTAAATGGCTAGTTGACGAGCTCGCAGATTTAAGAACAAATCGTATTTTAGTAACGGGAACTTCAGGAAACGGAAAAACTACATTTATTAACTCTATATTAGGAGAAAATATATTAGAAAAATCAATTTCAAATGTAGTAGTTTTAAAAAATGATGCTCATATAGAAATAAACGCTATAACAGACTCAGCAATTACAACAACGGAAGATGTCTCTGATTACCATAATATGATGTCTCAGCACTATCAAACATATAGAGATAGAGCATGTGTTGAATTTAAATTACCATGCAGATTTTTAAATGATAATAAACTTACATTTGTAGTGACACCGGGCTTTAATAGGAATAACGACACTAGAGATGAGATATTCGAATATTTAAATTCTGTAGACAAATTACTGTTCGTATTGAATGCGGATTCACCTTTTACTGATAAAGAACGTGACATTCTATTAAGTATTCAAGAACATACACCAAATTTACAAATTCATTTCTTATTAAATAAAATCGATAACATTTACAGTGAAGCAGAAGTAAAAAGGGTATTACATGATACGGCAGCGAGAATAAACACATATTTCCCGCATGCGAGAATTTTCCCTTATTCTTCGTTATATACAAGTAGTCAACAATTAAATGATTTAACTGAGTTTATTCATTTTAACTTTAATCATAAACATATAGATGCAGAACGTACTGAAAAGTTATTATATTTCATTCGAAAAACAATTACATATCTTTTGGATAAACGTGTTGAGAAAGAAAACAATCTAGTGGATGCTATTAATTGGAATGAAGATATGCTAGTGAAACTAAACGGTAGCATTAATAACCTTACTGCATTTGAGAGGGAAAAAATTCATCTCATTACACAATCATATCGTTCAATGAAAACTGAAATTACAAATGATCTTACTGAAAATATTCCGAAGATATTAAAGAGCTGTTCTAATTTAATTAGTGAAGAAAGTGATTTCGGGCACATGGATACGGAACTAAATAAAGCAATGAATAAAAGAGTGCATAAATATTTAGAACAAACTGTATTACCTAATCTTGCTCTTTCTATGCAAAATTGGATTGCAACTTCTAATAATGAGCTTCTTCAAAGTCAAACGTATTTAGAAGAACTTAGTGAAGGGCTTAATTCACTATTTGGAGAAAATAGAATACAGTTAGAATGTGACTTTAAAGTGCTTGATGACTGGCGCAGGGATACTGACAGAATGACGACTAGAATACAAATGGATGAAGTAAATATTTTACGTCGATTTACGCCAGCACAATTTTTACTGAAAAGTGCCGGTAAATTATTTGGAGTTCTTCCTAAAAATAAATCTATGCTATATAACAAATACAAACAGTATGTAGAAAATGAAGATTATACTGAAGTAACGGCTTCTATTATGAAGAAATTTTTCTTGCAATTTGAGCTGTTTGAAAACACACAAGAGCGAGATATAAATATATTCTTTAGGAATCCATTTAACTCCTTGAAGCAAGCTGTAGAAAACACGCATTTAGAAATAAAAGAAAAACAAGAGATATTACATAAGATGAAATCAAACCCTGAAATCTATCATGATTCTATCATGCTCTTTGAATTGAGAATGCGTCAATGTGAAGTGATTTTAAATATAGGTGATGATAATACCTATACGGATGTAGCTTTAGAAACAAGTGTAGAATAAAAGTAAAATACATCAGATTTTTCATATGAAATTGCATGATGTGTTATAAGAAAGTAAAAGGGAGCAACTGTAATAAGTTGCTCCTTTTTCATATATAGATTATTTTTCAGTTTCTTTAATTTTAGTTTGCACTTCGCCAGTTTTAATTTTATTGCTTTCTGAGAAGCGTAATAAATCGCCTTCAATAATTTTGTCAGACATTAGTAATTCATTTTGTGCACGTTTAATGAGGGCTTGAGCTTCTTTTTTTGGTAAATCTACAATTTCACCTGTTATACGGTCGTAGAAAGTGTTGTTTTTGTATGCATACTTATCTGTAACGAAGCTACCATCGCGTAAAACAACAAAGCCAGTATATTCATCTGAAAACATATCATGGCCAAAACGGATATCATTCGTAGAATCAACACCTAATAAATTTAGAATAGTAGGTTTCATATCGATTTGTCCCGTAGGCTTTGAAATAGTTTGACCTTCTGTTTGTCCAGGAATATGAATATATAAAGGTGTACGTTGTAAATTTAAAGTATCAAATTCTGTTATTTGATCTTTTTCTAAAAACTGCGCCATTGCACGATTATGTTTTTCGGAAATGCCATAATGATCACCGTATAACACAATAATAGAATCATCATACATTCCCTCGGCCTTTAAACGCTCAATAAATTTTTTAATTGATTCGTCTAAGTAACGTGCAGTTACGATGTAACGATCAAATACGCCATTACCAGAGTTGTATGGTTCAATGAATTTTGTATCTTCATCATACGTAAACGGATAATGGTTTGTTAAAGTAAGGAAACGAGCATAGAATGGTTGATCAACAGTTTTTAATATATCTACTGATTGATCAAAGTATTCGATATCTTTTAATCCCCAATTTAAATTTGTTTCTGGCGTAATTTTGTAATCAAGCTCATTATAGTAACGATCATAACCAAGAGCAGAGTACATAATATTACGATTCCAAAATGTTGCGTTATTCGCATGGAATACAGAAGTGAAATAACCTTGCTGACGTAAAATTTCTGGAGTCGCAGTATAATCATTGTTACCGTGTGTGAAGAATACAGCCCCTCGATTTAATGGATACAACGACGTATCGATTAGAAATTCAGAATCGGATGTTTTCCCTTGACCAGTTTGATGGAAAAAGTTATCAAAGTAATAACTTTCATTTATGAATTCATTTAGGAATGGTGTAACTTCTTGCCCATTGACTGATGCGCCTATTAAGAAGGTCTGCAAGGATTCAAGAGTGACGACAATTACGTTTTTTCCTTTCGCTGCACCAAACATATTAGGGTTTGGCTCGCTTTGGTTTGCTTTTACGTAGTTTTCAGTTTCTTGTAATTTACTACTATCAGCAAGTGCTTTTTGTGACCCAGCTTTTACTTGCAGTGTTAAGTCATATACTTGGTGAGTATATAAGCCTAAATTTTTGACAAGCATTACCCGGTCGAATGATCTCGTTAATAATTCAGGGCGCTCTTTTTCTGCAAGATGTAGATTCGCAAAGAATACACCAATCGTTAAAAGAAAGTATAACAAGCGTGTAGAATGAGTTACACGTTCTGTTTTAAAGACCAATGATTTCTTTTTTAATAAAATAAAGAAGAAAACAATGTCTACGAATGCGAGTATAATTTTGTAGTTTAATATTTCTATAATACTGCCGCCTAATTGGCCAAAGTTTGAGGTTTGTCCAAGTACTGGTAATGTAACGAAATCACTATAAAAATCATAGAACATTACATTTCCAACAAGCACGATCGTTAATAAGAAATTAATACATAGCGCTATATAATTTCGCTTTTCACCAGTTGCAAATAATGCTAATCCAACAAATGCTAATGATGCGGCTAGAGGGCTAATAAACAAAATAAGCTCTTGCGTTGATGACTCAATTTTTAAATCAAAACTGAATCGCGTAATAAGATATGTTTTTAACCATACTGCTAAAGCCATTATTATAACAAAGCTTATATTTTGTATTTGTAAATTTATTTTATTCTTCATTTTTACACCTTCTTTATACAATTTATTTAATTGAAGTTATATATTATGTTTTTATAACTATTAAAGTGTAATGAACCATTTAGACTCTGTTTTCTAAAGGGAATAATTTGAAGTATTCATATACATACAATGGGGATTTTTAAAGCGTAGTAGCATAAATATAACTCTTTTTGAGAAACGGGCAGAACAAGTCATTGTTGTAGTGAAATTGACTTATAGACATCCTACCATATTAAACACTATGATGATGTTACAAAATATTGAACAAATGAAAGTGAAAATGGATAGAGACTTTTAAAACTGTTGACATTCAATTTATTAAAATTGAATGCCAATCGTTTTAAATATACAGTTATGTTATATATGTATTTTGTAAAATTCCGATTCTTTGTCAGTTAATCATTAGCCGGGAAGGATAGGAGGGGTTATTAAAACACTTTTACTATATATAAGTAAAAGTGTTTTGAAATTGAAAATATTTGACTGACATCTTAATGATAGAAATAAATGTCAGATAAGTACTTTCCAACATACAGACCACTTGCAGCTGCTTGAGATAATGAATGCGTAACGCCTGAACAATCTCCAATTAAAAATAGCCCATGTATACTAGTTTCAAAATGATTATTAATTTTTATCGTAGGAGCATAGAACTTTCCGTCAATTCCATATAGTAAAGTATGTTGATCAATAGGCTCTTGTATAAATTGTTCTAAACGTAATAAAAATTCTTTCAGCCCTTCAATATATAATTGAGGAATTTCTTGATTCAAATCTCCATAATCCCCCTGTAGTGTAGGCTGTATACGATTATGTTCCATGCTGTTTTCCGCCGTAGGTTGTTTCTTTAGTAAGTCCTCTAAGCGCTGTATAACAATCCGATCTCGTCCTTGGTTAATGCCTTTAATAATTGAACTTGCGTATACATTTGCTTCTTTGAGAGTTGGAAAATGGCGAGGAATAAATAAAGTGAAATTTAAGTTAGAAGTGCCAGTTCCTTGCTCTCGAAAATTTTGACCGTCAGGCATAACTAAACCTTCTTCGTACTTTCGAATGATGCGTCCTTTTGGATTCATACAGTAAGTAGTTGCTGTGAAATGCTCACCTTGATAAGAAAGTTTTGTTTCAAAAGTATCTTTTAATATAGAACGTAATTGATGTTCTTTCATTTCTACTCTAATTCCTAAATCTACACGTGTTTGCTCTTGAGAAATATTTAGGGAACTGCACATTTCTTTTAACCAATCGGCCCCAGAGCGCCCAGTTGCAAATACTAGTTGCTTAGTTTGAACTGTTCCTTGATTTGTCTCTATTGTAAAATGATCTTCCTGTTTCAGAATATGTTGTACATCTATATGAAATTGGATCTTTATTTTTTTCAGTAAAAATTCATAGAGCTGCTGAAAAATATTACTGGAAAGTGTAGTACCAAGATGTCTTACTTCTGTTGTTAGCATTTGTAAACCAGACGCTTGAGCTCTTTTAGTGAGACTTGAATTTTCAGTAGAATATTTTGAAACCGAACTTCCACCAAACTGACATAGAATTTCATCTACTTCAGCCATGAGTTGTATAAAGCCCTCTTTACCGACTTTTTGCTCAAGTTCTCCGCCAAATCCGTTTGTATAATTAAATTTCCCTTCAGATTTTCCTAAACCACCAAACCCGAAATATTTATCACATGTAGTACAATTACACACTTTTTCTTCGTCTAAAGGACAATGGCGATCTTCTAGCGCTTTACCTTTATCAAGAATTAAAACTTTTTTGTTACTTTTAGCTAGTGAATAAGCCATAAAAATGCTACTTACTCCAGCGCCGATAATTGTAACATCATACATATTCTTTCACCTGCTAACGAATAGTTTGTTTTTTATTTTTCTAGTGTATAACAATTTTATGAAGTTAAGAAATAGCTTTTATTAATAAAGTGAGAGTTTTTGAACTTGATGCTTTATTAATTTCTCCGAGTGGTGGAGTAAATACAAAAATTTTTATTTGAAAGAAGAAATAGTTTAAAAAATCACTATGTCATATGATTAATAACATCTTACATAGAAAAAAACAGACCTTTTAAGTGAAGAGGTCTGTTAATGATTTTAAATCTTATTTAGCAAACACATGGTTACCAATTACTGCTACTGTTTGACGTGTCGTAATCCACTTGTCTGTTGATGTTTTTGGATTGTAGAAATAAAGCCAGTCAGAATGTACTCCATTTGTGGAGATAGCCTCTTCTACAGCCATTTTTGCCTCTACGCTTGCAGGCTGATTAATTCTTCCATCTGTAACAGGAGTAAATGCATATCCGTATTTAATAGGTTCATAAATAACGCCTGTTATTGTATTTGGAAAACCTTTTGCATTTACACGATTTAGTATAACTTTCGCTACTGCTACTTTTCCTTTATAGGATTCGCCACCTGCTTCAGCAGTAACTAAGCGTGCCATTAAGTCTTTTTCTTTTTGTGAAATGATTGAGTTGATTTTTAAATGTTGTCCTGTATAAAGCTTGTTTCCGACTGTATTGTTAATTTGTTTTATAGATTGGACGGTTACATTGTAACGCTTTGCTATCGTTTCTAATGAATCTCCCGGTTGTACTTGATAAATAATTTGTCCAGAAATGTTCGCAGGCTTGGCGTTTTGAGGAACAGTGATTTCATTTGATTTCACGGAACCTGGAATATGTAACTGTTCGCCAATAAAGGCTTGATCGTTTCCTTTATTATTAGCCTGTTTAATGGATTGTATTGAAACTCCGTATTGTTTACTAATGCCCCAAAGTGTATCGTTCTTTTTTACTGTATGAATGGTAGAAGCTTCAGCTGTACTTTGACTACATACGAATGTAATTGCAGCCGCAGATAAAGGGATTATATGTTTGATTTTTAGTAATTTCATTGTAAATCCTCCTAAGAAAAAATTAAGGTGAAACTATTAAGTAATGTAGTTTTAAATGTGTATACGCGTAATATATTAATGTAAGTATATTAGCACATATAAAATAAATAATCACTATAAGTTTCATATTCGTGTAGAGTCCGAATATGAAATATTGCATATGAAAATACATTGAAGTTCATATTTCTGATTACTATAATCTATTTAGTAGAAAGGGAATACGTTATAGGTGAAAACATTATAGATTAATATAATGATTAATGATTATTAATAGGAGGATTGATGTAATGAAAATATTTCAAAAAATGTGTGCGTCAACTGTAATCATTACAACACTTTTAGGAACAGGAGGCACTGTCAATAGTGTACATGCTGATTCTATAGAACAGCAGAGTAAATTAGGGATAGAACAAGAAACAGATAAGCAAATCATTGTAAAATTTAAAGCGGATTTGGATTTCCCATATGAAGATGGTATTGAAAAACAAATACAATCTCAAACGAATGATAAAGTAATAAAAGATTTTTTGACAGAATATCCAGATGTAACATTTACTCGTTTATTCACATCTGTAAGCCCGGAACAAATACAAAACCTTGAAGTGAAAGCGCCTAATCATGTATCTACAAGTTTATTAAACTACTATATTCTTCAAAATCAAAATAGTGGATATGAAGAAGGAATAATAGATAAGTTAAAGGCATCTTCTTTAATAGAAGATGCGTATATGAAGAAACAAGAGAAAATAATGCCACCTGAAGTGCAATCATCAAGTGTAGCTCTTAATCCTAATAACAATCCTAGATTTAAAAAACAAGGTTATCTTGAAGCAGCCCCATACGGTATTAATGCGTCTTTCGCCTGGGGAATTCAAGGCGGTAATGGAAATGGTATCACTTTTGTTGATATGGAATACGGATGGCTAATAAATCATGAGGATTTATTACATCAAAATATTGAATTAATGTCTGGAAGAAATATAGATCAGCATGTCGGTCATGGGACGTCTGTACTAGGAATTGTATCCTCTGAGGACAATGAAGTCGGGAATATTGGGATTGCGCCAAAAGCGAAAGCAAAGGTTATCTCTCAAATAAGAGATAACGGACAGTATAATACAGCTGATGCAATATTAAGTGCTGTAAATCAGTTAGAAGCTGGGGATGTTTTATTGTTAGAGGCGCAAGCATCTTTCGATGGATATGGTGATAAATATTTACCTGTTGAAGTACAACCAGATATCTTTGATGCAATTCGTGCTGGTACAGATAAGGGGATTGTAATTATAGAGGCCGGAGCAAATGGGTGGAATGATTTAGATCAGTTCAAAGATAGAAAGGGTAAGCAAGTCTTAAATCGTAATAGTAAAGATTTTAAAGATTCGGGTGCAATTATGGTAGGAGCTGGCTCTTCATCTTTCCCTCATGAACGTATGTGGTTTTCGAATTATGGAAGCCGTATTGATGTGTACGGATGGGGAGAAAATGTAGATACAACTACAGCTGAGCAAAGTAGAAGTGCCGTAAATCTTTATACTTCAAGCTTTAGCGGAACATCTAGTGCTTCGCCAATTATTGCTGGGGCAGCGACTTTAGTACAAAGCATTGCTAAAGAAAATTTAGGACAACCATATAGACCAAGTGAACTAAGAGCAATATTAAGCAACCAGAGCACAGGAACAAAATCTAAAGATCCATATGCAGATAAAATTGGTGTTTTACCAGATATGAAGTCTATACTAGTAAACTTAGGCTATGAACAAAGAAAACCAAACGGTGGGAATGAATTACAAGTAACAGAAAATGAACCAAATAATGAGCCTAGACAGGCAAATAAAGTTAACTTTCATACACCGGTGAAAGGAACGCTACATAATAGTGATAGAGTAGATGTATTTACTTTCCAAATTGACTCGCCGGAAAATATTAATATTTCTCTAATAAATGAACAAAATATCGGAATGACATGGGTACTTCATCATGAATCAGATTTAAATAACTATGTAGCATATGGTGAAAATGAAGGAAATGTAGTTAAAGGAATTTATAATGCAAAGCCAGGTAAATATTATTTATACGTCTATAAATATGAGAATAAAGATGGTTCATATGTATTGAACATAAAATAAGCCAAAGGAACTTCAGATGAAGTTCCTTTAAATTTTTCTAATTTAGTATATGTGAATGATTTTTTAACTTTACTTCTATGCAATATTTCATATTGATGAAATGTTATTTATTTTTTATGAACTAGCTTATATTATATTCAATAAGTTTGATATAAAAACAGAAAAAGAGAGGGATAATAATGAGCAATAAGAAGTTAATTTTGAAATTATTCATATGTAGTACAATATTTATCACATTTGTATTTGCTTTACATGATAAGCAAGTAGTTGCAGCTAGCTCTATTAATGAGCTTGAAAATTGGTCAAAATGGATGCAACCTATACCTGATAATATCCCGTTAGCACGAATTTCAATTCCAGGAACACACGATAGTGGGACGTTCAAGTTGCAAAATCCGATTAAGCAAGTGTGGGGAATGACGCAAGAATATGATTTTCGCTATCAAATGGACCATGGAGCTCGCATTTTTGATATAAGAGGACGTTTAACAGATGATAATACGATAGTTCTTCATCATGGGCCATTATATCTTTATGTAACACTGCATGAATTCATAAATGAAGCAAAACAATTTTTAAAAGATAACCCGAGTGAAACAATTATTATGTCTTTAAAAAAAGAGTATGAGAATATGAAAGGGGCAGAAGGTTCATTTAGTAGTACGTTTGAAAAAAATTATTTTGTTGATCCTATCTTTTTAAAAACAGAAGGAAATATAAAACTTGGAGATGCTCGTGGGAAAATTGTCCTACTAAAAAGATATAGTGGTAGTAGTGAATCTGGAGGATATAATAATTTTTATTGGCCAGATAATGAGACATTTACCACAACTGTAAACCAAAATGTAAATATAACAGTACAAGATAAATATAAAGTGAGTTATGATGAGAAAATAAAATCTATTAAAGATACAATCAATGAAACGATGAACAATAGCGAGGATTTAAATCATCTATATATTAATTTTACAAGCTTGTCTTCTGGTGGTACAGCATGGAATAGTCCATATTATTATGCGTCTTATATAAATCCCGAGATCGCGGCATATATTAAACAAGAGAATCCAAAAAGAGTTGGTTGGGTTATCCAAGATTATGTTAGTGATAAGTGGTCACCGATTCTCTATCAAGAAGTTATAAGAACTAATAAGTCGCTTTAATTTTTATCATAATTTCATAGAAACAATATAACTCTATTAAAAGTCTTGTGGAATTCCCATAAGACTTTTTAGTATTTGATAGTATGAGAATCAAGTTCTTCGAATATAATTATAAGATTAATAAAAAAATGTCGATAAATGTCGATAATTATTGTAATATAAAACAAGTAAATATAATATATAGATGGAGTGATTTTGTTGTCTTTTATTAAAAATAGTAAAATTGGAACGAAATTAAATGTGTTAGTCATTATATCGAGTTTGGCTTGTATCATGTTATCTTCACTCGGGTTTTTAGGACTTCAAAAAGGTGAAAATGCATCTTCTAGTATGTATGAAGAAAGACTATTACCAATTGAATGGATAGGAATTGTAGAATCGAATTTTTACCATGTTAATATGAATTTTATGGAGATTATGATATCGAAAGATGAAAAAAGAATGAAAGAACTCATAATAGAAATGGATAAGACTAGAAAAGAAAATGATGAGCTGTTAAAACAATTTGAAACTAGAATTAGTTCTCATAAAGAAAAAGATTTGTATAATGCGTTTCAAAGTCAATTTAAAGATTTAAGAGTACAAATGAAAAAAGCACAGGATTTGGGACTGACTAATAATGAAGAAGCCTATAGCTATTATTTAAAAGAAATTGATCCTAATATGAAAAAAACAATTCAGTCTATTCGTGAACTTATTTTATATAATAATAATGCTGCTGAACAGCTACAAAAAGAGAATGTTAATAGTGTGAAAAATACAATTATAACATTTGTAATTATTTCATTTGTTGGAATCATAATAATCATTTTTATTGGTTTTATAACAAAAAATGCTATAAAAAAACCAATTGTATTATTACAAAAAGATATGGAACGAGTATCTGCTGGAGATTTAACAATTCGAACTTCTTATAAATCCGAGAACGAATTAGGCCATATTGTACAATCCTTTAATAGTATGTTAGATAACTTGCAACAATTAGTCGGTCAGGTGAAGGTTACGGCGAAAGAAGTGATTGTTTCAACTGAAAATATGCTACAAGAGACGAAAACGGCAGCACATATATCAAACGAGGTTGTTCGAACTACTTCTGAAATAAATAAAGAAATAGAGGGACAAGTGACTAGTATTCAAGAAAGTTCAACTTCAATGGAAGAAATTGCAACTGGTGTTCAAACAGTAGCTGAATCTTCAGCGATGGTTGCTGAAGTTGCTGTTGCAACAATAGACCAAGCAAATTCTGGTAGTGAAGTTATAAAACAATCTATTCGTCAAATGAATAGCGTGAATGAAGTTGTCGAAGAAACTTCTAAGGTCATTGATAGACTTGTTACGCGTACACAACAAATTGAAGAAGCGTTAGATGTTATTACTAATATTGCGGAACAAACGAATTTACTTGCTTTAAATGCTGCAATTGAGGCAGCACGTGCTGGAGAAAATGGAAAAGGATTTGCAGTAGTTGCAGCTGAAGTAAGAGGTCTAGCTGAGAAATCTAAAACATCTGTAAATGATATAAATAATTTAATACGTTTTATACATCAAGATACAGAGGATACAGTTCATGTAATGAAAAAAGGTCAACAACAGGCTAGTGGTGGTAAAGAAGCGGCGCATAAGGCAGAACTCGCATTTTCATCTATTATGCAAGATATTAATAGAATAACGACCCAAATTCAAGAAGTGTCTGCTGCCACAGAAGAAATGTCTGCTGGGACAGAAGAAGTAAATGCCTCTTTGTCAATAGTTTCTGAAACTGCAACACAAGTCGCACAAGAAACGAATCGAACGGTACAATCAATTCAAGCACAAGCCACATTGATTCAAGAAATAACGACGAAATCTAATGAAATGAAAAAGAAAGTCGAAAATTTAGAAATGCTAATTTCACAATTCATTATTGAAGAATAAGTCTATTAACATTTATCCCGCTATTTGCCGGGCAGTAAGACCTCTACCTCAAAATTCAGCGGAAGCAAAGAAGTTAGGTGGGGGCCCTGCTGCCCGTAAAAGCTCGATTGGTGAGGGCTGATTAAAGTTTCACTTTATCATTAGTATAAACTTTAAGATATTCAACATAGTGCTGTGTTGTACAATTTGAAAAAGGACCTTCATAGGTTCTTTTTTTATAAATGGTGTGAACGATACTTTTCATTATGAAAAGATCAAACTTTTAAATCGGATTAATTTCAAGTGAAAAATGAATATAATTAACCTTGCGAAAAAGCAACTGGTCCTAAGTGATCAGCTGCTTTTTATTTTTAAAGTGGATGAGCAAAAAAACGCGAAAGTGGTTGGTCCGCTTTTTACAAACATCTATTATGATAAGAGAAGAAAGGTAGTATGTTATCAGCGTTTTAAAGAGGAAGGTTTTTATGTAAGTTCTTTAATTAAAATAGATGGGTCTTAGAGAGGTGAAAAGACAATGAGTTTTGCAATTTCACTAGTCGTTATTATTGTAATTGTATCGCTATTTGGGACTGTACTAGTTGCAAGAAACGTGGAGGAGAATTACGGCAAGTCTACAAAAAGAAATGTGAAAAACTTATCTGCAATCTATATTCTTCTTCTTTTTGTTCTACTGGTTGGGGTAACATGGTATGTGGTAATGATTTGATAGTTTGTGAAAGAACTGAAATGAGAGTATGAAGTTGGAATTTCAGAAGCTATTGAGTAATCAGAAAGAGAACTATTTTGGATATATCCATTTACGGATAAGAAAATGTGACTAATTAATACTATTTTTACGGTGAATACTGTTAGTAAAAAATGAGAATAGTTCGTTTTGAAAGGAGGGAACTAGATGGAATGGAAACCAAATCGTGCAGATAAGACACCTGTATATAAACAAATTGCTGATTATATTGAAAGAGGCATTTCTTCAGGTGAATTTCCTTCTGATAGTAAGTTACCTTCTGAGCGTATATTGGCAAAGGAATTACAGGTGAACCGGAGTACAATAGTAGCTGCGTATGAAGAATTAAAATCACTTGGAGTAGTAGAACGACAAAAGGGAAGCGGAACACGGGTCAATACAGACATATGGGGTGTCTCACATAAACGAATACCAAACTGGGGTAGGTACGTGGAGGACGGATCATTCTTACCTAACGTACCACTCGTTCAACAAATTCGAACGGAAACACAAAAAGATGATTTAATTAATTTAGCAAGTGGTGAACTGTCACCAGAATTAATTCCAAGTGATAGATTTCGAACAATTTTGTCGGAGAAAACATTTATGGAAAACCTCGGTTATGACCATCCACTTGGAAATGAGATGTTGAGAAAAACAATTTCAGCACATGTTCAGCAATATAAACAAATTGAAGCAGATTCAAGCTCTATTCTTATTACGTCTGGAGCACAACAGGCGCTTAATCTTATCGTTCAATGTTTATTAAAACCTGGCGATGCGATCGCGATTGAAGATCCTTCGTATTGTTTTTCGCTTCCAATGTTTAAATCGGCCGGTTTAAACATATTTCATTTACCTGTTGATGAGCATGGAATGAATCCAGATGACTTAATCGATTTGCACAAAAAGCATCGCATTCGTATGGTATTTTTGAATCCAGATTATCAGAATCCAACGGGTACTGTGCTTTCATTAGCGAGACGTAAAAAGATTTTAGAACTGTCTTCTGAGTTCGGTATACCAATTGTAGAAGATGATCCGTATAGTTTAATTTCTTTTAATGGAGAAGTGAACCCGACATTAAAATCAATGGACCAAAATGGAAATGTTCTTTATATAAGTTCATTATCAAAAATTGTTGCATCAGGATTACGTATTGGATGGATAATTGGTCCTACACGCGTAATTGAGCGTTTAGCAGATGCAAAGCAACAAGTTGATTTTGGTCATAGTGTATTTACGCAGTGGGTAGCAAATCAATTTTTAGAATCAAAGGATTTTCATACACATATTACGACACTTCGTGGACAATTGAAGCAAAGAAGAGATGAATTAATTGCAGAGCTTGAAGGAACATTGGGAGGCCGAGTTGAATGTTTCGTGCCAGAGGGTGGAATACATGTATGGTGTAAAGTGAAAGGAAAGTTTGATGAATATCACTTATTAGGTGAATCTATACGGAATGGTGTCGCATTTGTTCCGGGCAGTGTTTTAGGTTCGAAAAATGAATATATACGATTTACGTTTGGTAGAGCGAATATAGAACAAATTCAACTTGGAATTAAACGGTTTGCCGACACGCTAAATGAGATTTCATAATATGGATGTGTGATAGTGAAATGAGGGAAATAAATGAAGTACGTGACGCTTTTACTTCAAGTAGGCGTGCTATATGTATTTAGCTTAGTGGGTACGTGGATTCAGGAAATATTCCATCTATCAATACCGGGAAGTTTAATAGGGATGTTAATACTGTTCCTGCTCCTTTCCACTCGCGTTTTACCGTTAAAATGGTTTGAGTTAGGTGCGGAAAAGTTAATCGTGTTTTTACCGTTATTTTTAATCCCTTCGACAACAGGGCTGATGGAATACGGGTCGTTTCTTTTAAGTAAGGGGAGTATTATATTCCTTTTAGTAGTTGCAAGTACTATAGTAACTTTGATTATTTCAGGTTATATAAGTCAATTATTAGTAACATCAAAAAAATAAAATCGACAAGGTGCACGATTCAAATGGTCTTAATTATTATTACTGTAGCAATTTATTTCTTGGCGACAAAGCTATATAAAAAATTTACGTTTGCATTTACGTTACCGGTGTTAACAGTTACGGCAATTATGATTTGTTTATTTTTGCTTTTTGGTATTTCTCATCATGAGTATAGGGAAAATGGGGGAGACATTCTTTCAAGCTTATTGAGCCCTGCAATTGTAGCATTGGCCATACCTCTATTTAAAGAGCGAAAGATACTTATGAAAAATTTTTTATCGATACTTATCGGAGTAGTGATAGGTATAGTGGCTGTGACGAGCATGAATGTAGTGATTGGCGGAATTTTAAATATAGATAAGGAACTTATATTAACTACTTTACCACAGTTAGCAACGATGCCTATTGCCCTTTCATTGGCGGATCAAATTGGTGGTATTCCATCTATGACTTCTAGTTTTGTAGTTGTTGCAGGGATAACAGGTGCTATTGTCGGACCGACAGTACTTAAGTTTTTCAGTATAACAAGTACGATTGGAAAAGGAGTTGGAATGGGCTGTGCATCACATATTATCGGTGTGAGTCGTTTAGTGAAGGAAGGCGAGAAAGAAGCGACTATCGGTTCGGTAACGATGATTGTAACTGGAATACTCATTAGTATACTAATACCGTATGGAACGAAATTTATTTTTTAAATGTAATGGAGATGATAACGATGACAACATGGTTTATAGTTACATTATTTGTTTTTGGAGCTATTAAAGTATTAGTTTCTAGTATGCCCACTTCTGTTGTAGAATCAATTATTAGTAAATTTGAATTGCATCAAAAGCTTGAGACAGAAAATACTTCTATATCGATAGATGGAAAAAATATAGAGGGAGAAATGAAACTACAAGTTATTCATGAATTTAATGAGGCTTTGTTTTTAGATAAACATTATTTCCCGCCGCACGGAGAAGGGACACCAATAGTCATTGATACGAAGAAAGGGAATAAAGAGATTAGGTTTTCTCTATATAGCTATGAGGAACATATTGATGTCATTAAGCAATATAAGAAGAAAGTCGTTGCCTATCGTTTACGCTCTAAAAGCCTACAAACACTGGCACCATTAGCAATAATGGAAGAGTATGCTTAAGAAGGGACCTATAATGGTCTCTTTATTTTTTTATCCAATTATATATGTTCCAAATAAAAGAATGGAAAATCATATAACCAAATAAAGAATATGTATGGTTCCAATTCGTACTATGTACAAATAAACCTAAACTTTCAGCAATCTGTTCAAAAAGGCTAGCACAAATACCAATTGAAATAATAAATAGAATTCTAGAAACTTTAGATAATTTTTTTGAAATGTGTATAAAGATAACTGTTAAAATCGGCAGTACTAATAATGTAAAAGCTATATTAACCGAAAATATGGATGAGAAGGGCCTAGCTGGAAAGGAATATATTTGTTTATGAACAAAAAAAGCATCTAAACAAGTGCCAATAATAGAAGAGAGAAAGATTGTAACTACTAATGCTAGAAACTCATTCTTCTTCTCGGAGGAGGACATTTTTCTTTGCGAGAATTGCGAGTTCAATTTTTTCGAGTGTTTTGCAGTAGTCTTCTGTAATTTGTCCATTTATATTTTCCTCCTTATTAACTAAGTAATGTACAACTTGCCAATCGGTAAACCAATCTTCACTGTCAACTTCCTCATGCTTCATATCTCGCCATGCATAGATGAGTGCAGGACTGTATATGCGATAAGCGTCATTTCGTAACTGGCATTTCTTTATTCGGCGCTTATAAAACTCACGGGAAAAAGATTCATTTACACTTGAAAATAAATGGGGCCAGTAATCTTTCCTTGATCCCGTATGCGGATGGTGTTGGGCCCAGCTTATTATTTGAGATAAAACATGTGTATCTCGAAATAATAATGAATACAATCTTTTTCCAATTAATATCCGTTCATGTAAGGAAGTGAAATGTTTCATTGTATCACCAAATAGTAATACTTTTTGCTTCTTATCATTTTCGTAGAATGGGAAAAGGATATGATTAAACTGAAAGAAATCAAAGAGTTTAAATCCAATACTATTTAGTACAGTCTTTTTAAATTGTACATTTTGAATCACTCTTTTTTCTAAGTAGTTTTGTTCATTAATAATAGTTGCAATCGCTAATGTTTTTTTGTTGCCTGTTTTCCAAAAATCGTTCCACATCGTTTCCATAAATGTAGAAACATTTAGGTGAGGGAGAAGGTGAAATAACTTTTGTGATCTCTTTACACTTTGTTCGTAAAGTAAAAATTGAGGGTATACATCTTGGAAAATAAGCCAATTCCCTCTTTCTAAAAAAGAAAAAAATATGAATTGATCTTTCTCTGATAAAATTCTCGTATATAAATCGCCCTTTAAATCAGTCATATTCCAACCGCCGTTACGTGATACCATATGTCCAAGCAGTGCCCAATGTATTTCTGGATATTGAATATAAAATTGGTAGTATGCGCGTGTTCTTGTAACATTATTTTTATTTAGCTGTTCTGTTTGTATTTTTATTTTGTTGATGATGAGTTGCTCTTCTTTCGTTAATTTATACACGGTATCAGAAGGAATAAGCTTGCTTTTTTGTTTCAATTCATTTTTTACATCGAATAGGGAGAGAGGCAGTGCTTTGGAAGGTCCGTTATATGTATGATTTGAATTGCTTCGGTCCATTCCGTTACCTCCCTTTTTCATAAATTTAAACATGATTATTGGCTATGAATCATTCTATTTATTTTATTACGAGTATAAGAAATAAATGAGCGGTGTTTTTTTACAAGGAATTTATTTATCATGCAAACAGTATAAAAAATCTTACTGTTGTGAGGTGAAATGAAAAACAGAAACTATGTTTAATAGTTTCTCAGGCTGTGGAGAAAGTCTTCTCCACAGCCTGTTTTTGTGTCTGAACCTCTTTTTATGTGTCAACACTGATAAAAAGAGGTAAAGGAGAGATTTTTTATGATGGGTGCTTTAAAAAATCATCGTGATGAACGTGTATCTGTTTCTGTAGAAGAGTTGGTTCCACAAGATCATTTCCTTCGTGCGATCGAAGCGACAATTAGTTTTGATTTTATTGAAGAGAAGTTACGCCCTTATTACTGTGAAAACAATGGACGTCCTTCAATCCATCCTATCGTTTTATTTAAAATGATGTTTATTGGATATTTTTACGGTATTCGTTCGGAGCGTCAATTGGAAAAAGAGATTAAA